>NZ_CP107009.1:3708140-4035175 GCF_025725665.1 Halomonas sp. LR3S48
TCGATCCAGCAGGTGGTGTAGCCGAGTTCCCTGGCAATGCCGATATCATGGTATTGGCTCTGGGCGACGTGCAGGATTTCCGAAAACTTGTAGCCATGAGCCGCCTGGCGGCCCCGGTTATAGGCAAAGAACTGAGGATTGGGCTTGGCCACCCCGGTATCGTCGCAGGTGACGCTGTCGTCGAATGGGTCGTCGAGTGTATGGGAATAGCAGGAGAAAGCGGTGCGATCAGCATTGGTCATGGCCACCAACCGATAATGCTTGCGCAGACGCTTGAGGGCATCCACCGAATCCTCGAACGCCGGCCAGCGAAATACCGCCATCTGGAAGGCTTCCGCGGTTGCCGGATCAGCGGGCAATTTCAGCTCCTCGGCCAGCGAGCGGTAGACGTCGGCCATGGCGCTGCTCGAGCGTCCCGGGAAGCGGTCGCGCCCACGCTTGTAGGCGTCGAAGATAACGGTGTCGCTCAGGTCCAGGGTCGCGCTTCCACCCAGCCGACGAACCGCCTCCAGCACACCCGTTTCGAAATCGATCAGCGTACCCACGACATCGAAAGTCAGAACTTTGAAGTTGGAAAGTTCCATGATCGTCAATGACTCCTGTTTCTTGTGCTTCGAGGTAAAGTCAGGCGACTTGTGCCGCCGGGTGTCGACATCCGGTACGGGGCACGACGATGGTGTCCTCCGGATGCAGGACCACTGTCAGGCTTTCGCCGATCGGTGGAATCTTCTTCTGGCCCAGGTGATGGCTGGGTTGGCGCAGGCTGATGGCGGTGCCATCGTCCATTTCGAGAAAGAGCCGCAGGCTGTCACCCTGATACACGACCTCACGCACGCGGCAGTGCAGGCGGTTGACCCCGGCTTCGTGGCGCCCGTCATCGATCAGCAGCTTCTCGGTCTGTATGGCGAGGAACAGTTCCGGATGCGGGGGCAACAGCTTTGACGAGTGCAAGGTGAGCTTGCCGAGCTTGACGCAGTGTGCGTCAACACGCGTCACCGGAAGCAAGGTGGCGTCGCCGATGAAGCTCGCCACGAAGGCATTCTGGGGGTCGTTGTGCAGCGTTTCGGGGGTACCGATCTGCACCAGCCGACCATCCTTGAGGACCGCCACTCGATCGCTCATGGTCAGCGCCTCACGCTGGTCATGGGTCACGTAGACGATGGTCGCGCCCAACTTGCGGTGCAGTTGGCGCAGCTCGATCTGCATCGTCTCGCGCAGTTGCTTGTCCAGCGCCGACAGCGGTTCATCCATCAGGATCAAGCGAGGCTCGAAGACCATGGCACGCGCCAGGGCCACCCGCTGGCGCTGCCCGCCCGAGAGCTGCGAAATACCACGCTCCTGGTAACCGTCGAGCTCCACCATCGCCAGAGCCTGACGCACTCGCTCCGGCCAGGTGGACTTGGGAAGCCGTCGGGCACGTAGAGGAAACGCGACGTTCTCGCCGACCGTCATGTGTGGGAACAGCGCATAGCTCTGGAAGACAACGCCAATATTGCGCTTGTGGGGCGGCATGTAGGTCATGTCCTGGTCGCCGACCCACACCGAGCCGGACGAGGGCAACACGAAGCCACCGAGAGCACCAAGCAGTGTGGTCTTGCCCGAACCCGAGGGGCCCAGAAGCGAGACGAACTCACCTGGCTCAATATCTAAGGTTATATCGTCTAGGGCTGTCGTTCCGCCATAGCGCTTACTGACCGAGCGGATAGAGACGCCGACACTGTCTCGTTTTTTCATGGAAAATCCCGTCTTATTATTGTGTAAACCACTATTGGAATTGAGTACAGCAGATCGAAAGATAGGCGGCAATTGCGAAATTCTTTGGCTTGGCATAACTTGAAGTCATGCCGACCTTACGCCGCCAACTGCCCAGCGCCAACGCCCTGTTCGTCTTCGAGTCTGCCGCCCGCTGCGGCAACTTCACCAAGGCGGCCGCCGAACTGGGCGTCACCCAGCCGGCAGTCAGCCGCATGCTGTCACTTCTGGAGGAACATCTGGAGGTGCAGCTCTTCCTGCGCACGCCAAACGGCACCGTGCTGACAGAGAACGGCCAGATTCTGTATCAGGGCATCACCGATGGGTTTCAGGACATCGAGAGGGCAATTCAGGAGATCAGAGCCCGCAGCACGGGGCTCGAGACGGTCACGCTATCGGTATCGACTGCCTTTACCACCCATTGGCTGATGCCGCGCATGCACAAGCTCCAGGCCGAGTTTCCTTCCATCGACCTGCGCTTCCAATTGATCTCCGGCTCGGTGGGCGGTTCGGTGGAGGATGTCGACCTGGGCGTGAGGTTCGTCAGCGGAGAGGACGTCCATCACCAGGCGGCACTGATTCTGCCCGAGATCCTGGTACCCGTGTGCAGCCCGGCCTACCGCAAGCAGCATGTGGTTGGCGAACACCACGACTCAGGCGTCACGCTCATCAGCCTAAGTGACAGCCGCATCGACTGGTTCGAACTGTTCCCCAGCTTCCAGAGCGAAACGCTGGGCAGTACGCACTCGCTGATCTTCTCGGATTATGCCGTTGTGTTGCAGGCTGCCCTGCTCGGCCAGGGCATTGCCGTGGGCTGGATGAACGTCGTCTCGTATTGGCTGGACACCGGCGCGCTGGTGCCGGCCACCACCAAGCCAACCGCCATCGCGACAGAACGCCTCTGTCACCTCATCCACTCACGCAAGAAGCCGCTGAGCCCTGCCGCCGCCGAAATACGCGACTGGATCATCGAGGAAACCCGTCACGACGTCGCCAAGGTGGCCAGTCGTTATCCGGAGCTTGAGCTGGAAGCGCTGATAGCACCCACCCGTCGCTGACCTACTGGCACTGCCCCAGCCAGTGACTCGTGCCTATCATGGTTCCTACCGAATCCCGGCCCGCAGGAACGACTGCACGAACTGGCGCTGGAACAGCAGGAAGGCGACCAGCAGCGGGGCGATGCTGAGCAGCGTGGCGGCGCTGACGGTGGCCCAGTTGACGCCGGTTTCCGGCGCCGAGAAGATGCCCAGCCCTACGGTGAGCGGGCGGCTCTCCACCGAGTTGGTCACCACCAGCGGCCACAGGAAGTTGTTCCAGTGGTGGCTGATCGAGACCAGGCCGTAGGCCAGGTAGGTGGGCTTGGCCAAGGGCACGTAGACCTTGAGCAGGATCGCCATCCAGCCGCAGCCCTCTACCCTTGCCGCTTCCTCCAGCTCGCGGGGGATGGTCTTGAAGGTCTGTCGTAGCAGGAAGATGCCGAAGGCGCTGGCGACGTAGGGCAGCCCGATGCCGGTGATGGTATCGACCAGGCCCAGGCCGCTGGCGATGCGGTAGTTCTCGACGATCAGCACCTCGGGAAAGACGAACAGCTGGATCAGCACCAGCATGAACAGGATGTCCTTGCCGGGAATGGGGAAGCGGGCGAAGGCGAAGCCCGCCAGGGTGCAGACCACGAACTGCGCCAGCACCACCCCGGTAACCAGCAGGAAGGTATTCAAGTAGTAGCGCGCGAAAGGCGCCTGGGCCCAGGCATTGGCGAAGTTGTCCAGCGTCAGCGGGGCGAACAGATCGAAGCGCACCATGTAGGCCGGCGGATGGAAGGCGGCCCAGATCGCGTAGAGCAGCGGAAAGATCCAGACGATGGCCAGCAGCCAGGCGGCCGTGGTCTCGAGGCTCGGCACCCGCAGGGCAAACGGGCGGCGTCCGAAAGCGGGGCTGACGGTCCGGTTCATTGGTAGTGCGTCCTGCGGTCGAGCACGGTGAACTTGAGCGTGGCCACCACTGCCAGCACCAGCAGGATCACCACCGTGATGGTGGCGGCGTAGGTGCGGTCGAAGAACGAAAAGGCGTTCTCGTAGACGTAGTAGAGCAGCAGGTTGGTGGCGTTGTTGGGCCCGCCCTTGGTCAGGATGAACAGGTGATCGACCACACGCACGGCATTGATCAGCGCATTGATCAGCACGAACAGCGTGGTCGGCATCAAAAGCGGAAAGGTCACTCGCCAGAAAAAGCTCCAGCGGCTGGTGCCCTCCAGGTCCGAGGCCTCCTTGAGTTCGGGCGGAATGCTCTGCAGCGCCGCCAAGTAGAAGATCATGAAGAAGCCGGCCTCCTTCCACACCGTCATCACGATCACCGAGGTCAGCGCCACGCCGGGGTCGCCCAGCCAATTGACGCCGGAGAGCCCCAGCGCACCGAGCAGCTTGTTGAACAGGCCGATCTGCGGGGCGTAGAAGAACATCCAGATATTGGCCGCGGCGATCATCGGCAGGATGGTCGGCGTAAAGTAGGCCATGCGCACGAAGCCCCGCCCCGGCAGGCGGGCGTTGACGAACAGTGCCATGCCCAGCGCCAGGGCGATGGAGGTGGGGATGGTGCCCAGCGCGTAGATCAGGTTGTTACGCGCCACCTTCCAGAAGGTGGCGTCCTCGACCAGCATGGCGTAGTTCTCGAGCCCGACGAACTCCGGCGCGGCACCGCGAAAGCCGGGCAGGAAGAAGCTGTTGATCAGCGTAGCCACGGTGGGCAGGTAGGCGAAGGTGCCGAGCAGCACCGCCGCCGGCAGCAGCAACAGCGCGCCATAGATCTGCATGCGTCGGTCGGCATTGTGGATCAGCATGGCTTGCCTCCTGCGCCGCGTCGGCGCCGGGGATAGGTCAATGAGGAGGTCATTTGCCATGGATGGCAAATGTAGCGTCCAAGGAGGGATTCACAGCGCCTCCTCATTGACCTTTGTCCCCGGCGCCCTCCTGCGTATGCGCCAAGTCTGGCCTCAACGTGAGCGAGCGTAGCGTCGCAGCGCCGCGTCAGCTTCCGCCTGGGCCTGCTTGAGCGCCTCCTCGGGCGACATCTGGCCGGTCAGCGCCGCCTGCACGGCGTTGTCCAGCGCCCGGCGTACGCGTCCGCCCTGGTAGGTGGCCAGTTCCGCGGTGGCGTGCTCGAGCTGGTCGCGGGCCACCGCCGCGGGCGGGAACTCCTCGACGTAGTTGCGCAGCGCCTCGGTCTCGTAGGAGGCGGGGCTTACGCCCATGTAGCCGGTCTCGATCGACCAGGCCGCGGCACGCTCCGGGTCGGTCATCCAACGGATGAAGGTCATCGCCGCGCGCTGCTCTTCCTCGCTGGTGTCCTTGAACAGGTAGAAGTTGCCGCCGCCGGTGGGGCTGCCGCGCTGGGTGTTCATGGGCAGCATGGCCACGCCGAAGTCGAAGGAGGCCTCGTTGCGCACCGCGGTGAGGTTGCCGGTGCTGTGCCACATCATGGCGGTGGACTGCTCGAGGAAGTTCTGGCGCAGCGTGCCCCACTCGATGGTGCCATCGGGCATGGCCTCGTGTTCCTCGGCGAGCGAGACCCAGTACTCCAGCGCCTCGATGGCGGCAGGGTCGTCGAAATAGACCTCGGTGCCCTCCTCGTTCATCAGCCGGTGGCCGTTCTGGAAGGCGAAGGCCTGGAACATCCAGTAGGGGTAGCCGGTGGAGGGCACCATCACACCCCATTGCTCACCGCCGCTGGCCTCGCGCACCGCGGCGGCCATCTCGGCCATCTCCTCCCAGGTCTCCGGCGGCGTCTCGGGGTCGAGCCCGGCGGTCTCGAAAGCGTCCTTGTTCCAGTAGAGCACGATGGTAGAGCGCTGGAAGGGAATGCCGTAGGTCTGGCCATCGATCTGGCCATTTTCCATCAGCCCCGGGTAGAAGCCGTCGAGCCACTCGCGCTCCTCGTCGCTCTCGATGACCTCGTCGAAGGCGACGATGGCGTCCTGCTCCAGCAGGTCGAACAGGTCGATGGAGAACAGCACCGAAAGCTGCGGCGCGTCGCCCGCCTCGATAGCCGACATTGCCCGCACGCGGGTGTCGTCGTAGTTGCCGGCGTAGATGGCGTTCACCGTGATGTCGGGGTGCTCGTTCTCGAACTCGGCCACCAGGCCATCGATCACGTCGGTCAGGGCGCCGCCCACCGCCACCGGGTAGTACATCGTCAGCTCGGTCTGGGCCTGGGCATTCAGCGAGCCGGCGGCCAGCAGGCCGGCCATGGCCGTTGCGCCCATTCTACCGGCCTTTGTGAGTGTGAAGCGTGCGTTCATCGGTTCACTCCTGAAGAGTCGTTCCCTGCATGATGGGACGAGGCCCGGGCCTCGTTGTCTTGCACTGCGGAAGCCGCCGCACCCGGCAGCGGATAGTGTTGCGGGTGCGGCTCGAAACGATGCCGGCCCGGCGGCGCGGACAGGTCGTGCCCCACGATCGCCAGGCGGCGGCCGTCGTCAGCAGCGAAGAAGTGAGCGGCCTCTCGCCGCCACTGCAGCCGGCAGGCAGCGCCAGCTGCCATCGCCGGCTTGCCTTCGATCCGCGCACGCAGCTGCTGGCTACCGACCTGGAGCCTAACGATGCTGTCGGCCCCCAGGTACTCGGCATCGATCACTTCGGCGGGCACGCCGGAGGCGTCGGCCGGCAGCAGGTGGATATCCTCGGGGCGAACGCCGAGCCAGTGGCCCTTGGCCTCGTGCGCCGCCACGCTGCAGTGCGGCTCGCCTTCGATCACCGCTCCGTCTGCGGCAGCAGCGAGTGGCACCAGGTTCATTGCCGGGCTGCCGATGAAGCTGGCGGCGAAAGCCGTCGCCGGCCGGTCGTAGAGTTCGTCGGGCGTGCCGTCCTGCACGATGCGGCCGTCCTGCATCAGGATCACCCGGTCGCCCATGCTCATCGCCTCGACCTGGTCGTGGGTAACATAGATCACCGTCATGCCGAGGCGCCGCTGCAGCGCCTTGATCTCGCGGCGCATCTCGCCGCGCAGACGGGCATCGAGGTTGGACAGCGGCTCGTCCATCAGGCAGATGGGGTGTTCGGAAATGATCGCCCGGGCCAAGGCGACCCGCTGGCGCTGGCCGCCGGAGAGCTGGGCCGGCTTGCGCTCCAGGAAGGCTTCGAGATCGACCAGCTCGGCGACTCGCGCCAGCCGTTCGCGCTGCTCGGCCCTGGGCACCTTGCGGCTGCGCAGGCCGAAGACGATGTTGTCGGCCACGCTCAAGTGGGGAAACAGCGCGTAGGACTGGAACACCATGCTCAGCCCCCGATCGCCCGGCGGCAGATGGGTGACGTCGCGCTCACCGATATGGATACGCCCGGCGCTAGCCCGTTCGAGCCCGGCGATCATGCGCAGCGTGGTCGACTTGCCGCAGCCCGAGGGGCCGAGCAGGATGACGAACTCACCCGGCGTCACGTCGAAGCCGATGCCGTCGACGGCAGTGGACTCGCCCCAACGCTTGCTCACGGCCTCGAGCCGAATGCGCTGACGCTCCCTCGAGCCTCCGTATGGGTCGGGTGGCTGACTGTGCGCGCTCTGGGCCTGGTTATGGGCCTGCTTATTGTTGTCTGGGTTCATGCTGCGTCCGCGTTGCCCGTGAAGGCGTGGCATGGCTGTCATCAACTCTCCCGAACTCAGCGTAGCCGCAATTTCGACGATGTGCGGCCATCCTGGCGTCTTTCGGTGACGGAGCGATGACGAAATGGCGACCGAACGGTAACAATCGGGCCCTCTACCCGGCGTGCTAGAATTCGTTCTTCACCCTGATCAGGAACCGAGCGCAATGTCCCTTGAAGACCTGCACCTCAACCTCCGCAACCTGACGCAGGACGATTACCCGCAGCTCAAGCAGCTGATGGATGCCGTCTACGACGACATTGGCGGCGCCTGGCCGCAGCACACCATCGATCGGCTGATCCAGGAGTTCCCCGACGGCCAAATCGCCATCGAGGACGACGAGCGGCTGGTGGGCGTGGCGCTGACCGTGCGGGTCGACTACGACGAGTTCTCCAACCCGCACAAGTACGATGACCTGGTAGGCAATCGCGAGATCATTCTCAACGACCCCGAAGGCGACGCCATGTACGGGCTGGACGTGCTGATCCACCCCGACTATCGCGGCTACCGCCTGGGCCGGCGCCTCTACGAGGCGCGCAAGGAGCTGTGTCGCTCGCTCAACCTGCGCGCGATACTCGCCGGCGGGCGCATCCCCAACTATCACGAATATCCGGACCTCAGCCCCACCGAGTACATCGAGCGGGTGGCGCGCAAGGAGATCCACGACCCGATCCTCTCGTTCCAGTTGGCCAACGACTTTCAGGTCAAGCGGCTGCTGCGCAAGTACCTGCCGGAGGACGAGAAATCACAGGGCTACGCCACCCTGCTGGAGTGGAACAACATTCTCTATGAACCCGCCGAGCGGGTGCTGGAGAACCGCCCCACCCAGGTACGCGTCGGCGCCGTGCAGTGGCAGATGCGCGAATGCGCGTCTGTGGAATCGGTGCTGCAGCAGGTGGAATATTTCGTCGACGCCATCTCCAGCTACCAGAGCGATTTCGCCGTCTTCCCGGAGCTGTTCAACGCGCCGCTTATGGGGCTGCAGGACCGCGCCACCCAGCAGGACCAGATCGCTGCCATCCGCTATCTGGCGGGCTTCACCGAGCAGTTCAAGAACGAGCTGTCACGCATGGCGGTGTCCTACAACATCAACATCATCGCTGGTTCGATGATCGAGGAGCGTGAGGACGGCCGGCTCTACAACGTCAGCTACCTGTGTCACCGCGACGGCGACGTGGAGCACCAGTCCAAGCTGCACATCACGCCCCAGGAGCGCCGCGAATGGGTGATCGAGGGCGGCGACGAGCTACGCGTGTTCGACACCGACGCCGGGCGTGTCGGCATCCTGATCTGCTACGACGTGGAGTTCCCTGAACTCGGCCGGCTGCTGGCCGACCAGGACATGGACATCCTCTTCGTGCCGTTCTGGACCGATACCAAGAACGGCTATCTGCGGGTGCGCCACTGCGCCCAGGCGCGAGCCATAGAGAACGAGTGCTACGTGGTGCTGTGCGGCAGCGTGGGCAACGTGCCGTCGATCCGCAACCTCGACATCCAGTACGCCCAGTCGGCGGTGTTCTCGCCTTCGGACTTCGCCTTCCCCCACGACGCGGTGCTCTCCGAGACCACGCCCAATACCGAGATGGTGATCTTCTCCGACCTCGACCTCACCCGCCTCACCGTGGTGCGCGCCGAAGGCTCGGTGACCAACCTCAAGGACCGGCGCAAGGATCTCTTCGACCTGCGCTGGCGCGACTGGTCGTGGAAGTCCGGTGCCAGGCAGGAAGAGGGCTGAACCATGCTTGGCCGTCTGCGTCGCTGGCGGGCCGAACGCTTCGAGGCCCGCCACCCGTTTCCCCAGGAGGCCTGGGCCGAGGCACGTTCGCGGCTGCCGCTACTGGCCTTTCTAGGTGATGACGAGGCGGAGCGGCTGGGACGGCGCGCCTGGCGCTTCCTCCACATCAAGCGGATCAGCATGCACCCAGAGCTGGCCCAGAGCACGCCGTTCGACGAGGCCGCGCAACTGGCCCTGGCCGCCCAGGCCTGCCTGCTGACGCTGGGCTGGTCGGACGACGACCACGACGAAGCCTTCTCCGGCTTCCACGAGATCCTGATCCTGCCGGACGCCTTCCACCGCCAGGTCGAGGAGTTGGACGAGTTCGGCGTGATGCACGCCTATGAGGACGAGCGGGCAGGCGAGACCTCGCATCAAGGACCGGTGGTGGTGGCCTTTCCCGACCTGATGGAGAGCGGCGATTTCAGCGGTTTCAACGTGGTGATCCACGAGCTTGCCCACAAGCTCGACATGGGCAACTCGCTGGACGTCGACGGCTTCCCGCCGCTGCCGCGTGACGTGGACCCCAAGGAGTGGCACCGCGTGTTCACGGCAGTGTGGGACGACCTGCAGGCGTACCTCGAACGAGGCGAGGAACCGCCCATCGACGACTATGCCGCCACCCACCCCGGCGAGTGCTTCGCGGTGTGCTGCGAATACTTCTTCTCCGCTCCCGACGTGCTCAGAGGCGCCTATCCCGACCTCTACGAGCTACTCACGCACTACTTCCGCCAGGATCCGCTACGACGCCTGCCCGAAGCCGACGCCTCCGAAGCCTGAACTCATTTCCCTTCCAGCAGGCTGACCAGTTCCGGCACCGGGCGTTCGGCATGGCCGGCATCGCTGGCCTGGCGATAGAGCGCGAGCACCGCCTCCGCCACGCCATGCTCGGCGGCGAGATCCTCGCTCATGGTGCGGTAGTAGCCGATGTCCTTGAGCGCATTGGCCACGCTGAAGCGGAAGCCCGAGGGATCGCCAGATTCGATGAAGGGACGCAGGCGCTCGAGGATCACCCCGCCGCCACCGCCCTTGCCCAGCACGTCGAGGAAGGCAGCATCATCGATGCCGGCCCGCCGCGAGGCCGCCGCAGCCTCCGCCAATACCGCAGTAAAACCGAGCGAGACAAAGTTGTGCAGCAGCTTCAGGGTGTGCCCTGCCCCCACCGGCCCGGCGTGGGCGATGTTCTCGGCGAAGCATTCGAGCAGCGGGCGCACCTCGGCGAACAGCGCATCGGGCGCGCCGACGATCAGATTCAGGCGCCCCTCCTCGGCCTCCTTGGGCGTGCGTGTCATGGCCGCGTCGAGGAAACGACCACCCGCCGCTTCCACTCGCTCGGCCACCCGTTCGGTGGAACTCGGCAGCGCCGTGGAACAGTCGATCACGACAGTTCCCGGCGAGAGCCCCTCGAGCACCCCGCCCGGTTCGAACAGCACCGCTTCCACCTGGGGCGAACCGGTGACGCAAAGGAGCACCACCTCGGCGGCCTCGGCCACCTCACGTCCGCTGCCCTTGGCCACGGCCCCTGCGGCCAGCAGATTCTCCACCGGCTGGTTGCCGGGGTGCTCCAGGAAGCACAGCGTATGGCCACCGTGCAGGAGGTTGGCGGCGATGCCATGTCCCATCAGGCCGACCCCGACCAGGCCGACCTTGCGTGACTCTTTCATGTCCTTCTCCTTGCTGGCGAATTCTGGCTGGCGAATGAGGGGGTCAGCCGTGCTTGATCGCCACGGTCTTCAAGCGCGTATAGCTGCGCAACCCTTCGAAGCCCTTCTCACGCCCGTGCCCGGAGCGTCCCACACCGCCGAACGGCAGCTCGATACCGCCCCCCGCGCCGTAGTTGTTGACGAACACCTGGCCGCTGCGGATGCCCTTGGCCAGGCGCAGCTGGCGCCCGCCGTCGCGAGTCCAGACACCGGCGCACAGGCCGAAGTCGGTGGCATTGGCCAGGCGCAGGGCCTCGGTCTCGTCGCGAAACACCTGCACCGCCAGCACCGGGCCGAACAGCTCTTCGCGCAGCACCTCGTGACCGTTGGGAATGTCGGTCAGCAACTGGGGAACCACGAAATGGCCACCCGCCGGGGCGCCTGCTGCCAGTTGGCCCTGCGCCGCCACGCGAACGCCGCTGGCCCGGGCCGACTCCAGTCGTGCCTCGAGCCTGGCCTTCTGGCGGGCGTTGATCAAGGGACCGCAGTCGGCATCCGCCTCACCGGCATCGCAGCGCAGCGCCGAGAAACGCTCTGCCAGTTCACCCAGCACCTGTTCGGCGCAGCCGGCCTCCACCAGCAGCCGACTGCCGGCCGAGCAGGTCTGCCCGGCGTTCTGCACGATGCCGCGCACCACGGCTTCGAGTGCGGCCTCGAGATCGGCGTC
Organism: Halomonas sp. LR3S48; assembly: GCF_025725665.1. NCBI lineage: Bacteria > Pseudomonadati > Pseudomonadota > Gammaproteobacteria > Oceanospirillales > Halomonadaceae > Halomonas > Halomonas sp. LR3S48. The sequence goes on from NZ_CP107009.1 coordinate 3,719,665, forward strand.
GGCGAAGACGATCTGCGGGGACTTGCCGCCCAGTTCCAGGGTCACCGGCACGTGATGTAGCGCCGCCGCCTGGGCCACGTGGGTGCCGGTCTCCGGCGAGCCGGTGAAGGAGAGATGGTCGATGCCGGGATGCGCGGCTAGCGCAGCCCCCGCCTCGCGGCCCAACCCCGGCACCACGTTGAGCACGCCGGAAGGAAGGCCATTCTCCTGGGCCAGTTGGGCCAGGCGCAGCACGCTCAGGCAGGCATCCTCGGCAGGCTTGAGCACCACGGTGTTGCCGGTGGCGAGGGCCGCCGCCACGCAGCGCCCGAAGATCTGCGCCGGATAGTTCCAGGGAATGATCTGCGCGCAGACGCCGTATGGCTCGCGCAGGGTCAGCACGGCGAAGCCTTCGTCGAAGGGAATCGTCTCGCCGTGCAGCTTGTCGGCACCGCCGCCGTAGAAGCGGAAATAGCGGGCGCAGGCGGCGATGTCTCCTCGCGCCTGGGTCATCGGCTTGCCGGTGTCGGCGCACTCCAGCGCCGCCAGGTTGTCGCGGTCGGCATCGATGGCATCGGCGAAGGCCAGCAGCCACTCGCCGCGGCGCCGGGCCGACCAGCGCGCCCAGTCGCCCACGCTGCCGGCGAAGGCGCGTCGCGCGGCATCTACCGCCACCATCACCTCCTCGGTCTGACAGCGGGCGATCTGGGCGATGACCTGGCCACTAGAAGGCGTCTCGACTTCGATCAATGCCTGGGTCGGCACCCATTCACCGCCGATCAGGGCACCGGAGGGGGGAAGGGCAGGCAGTGCATGATGGCTCATGGCGCTGGTCCTCATCTCGCAGTTGGGGTCAGTCGGGGCGCATGAATCGCTCCGCAATGCGTGCTCAGGGTCTTGTTCCTCGGAGCGCCCTCACCCCGGCGGTAACGGCCATGTCATCGGCCCGCGCCACGTCTCGAATGCCCCAGCCAGCTTCAGCACCCGGTGGTCGTCGAAGCGCGGCGCAACGATCTGCAGCCCGATCGGCATCCCGGCGCGGCTGAAACCGGCGTTTAGCGAGATGGCCGGCTGCTCGCCCATGTTCCATGGCACGGTGTAGACGATATGTTCGAAGGGCCGCTGCGGGTCGTTGGTCGGCGAAGGCCAGTCGGCGGGAAAGGCCAGGTTCGGCGTCGTTGGTGACAGCAGCGCATCGACGTCGTCGAACACCGCCTCGGTCGCCCGGCGCATGGCCAGGGTCTGCTGAAAGCCGCGCACCACCTCGACGCCGGTGAGCCGTGCCCCGCTCTCCGCCCAGGCGAGAATTTCGGGCAGCACCCGGGCACGCTCCTCGGCGCTCAGCGGCTCCAGCTCGCTCCACTGCCGGGCTCGCCAGAACCGATCCAAGCCATCGAGCATCTCGCGGGTCAGTACCGGGGCCAGCGGCACCAGGGTGGCACCGGCGGCCTCGAACTTCCGGGCGGCGGCCTCGACCGCGGCCCGTATCTCTTCGTCCAACGGCAGGCCACAGCCTGCCTCCAGCATCACTCCCAGACGCAGGCCGCGCACCTCGATGGCAAGGTCCTGCCAGTCGATGGTTTCGGGCGGCAGGCGCATGGCATCGCGGCGGTCGGTACGCGCCAGGGTCGCCATCATCAGGGCGGCATCCGCCACGCTGCGTGTCATCGGGCCGGCGCAGCGGCCGACGTAGTAGGGGTCGATGGGAATCCGCCCGAGGGTCGGCTTGAAGCCGACGATGCCGCACCAGGCCGCCGGCAGGCGAATCGAGCCGCCGATGTCGGTACCCAGGTGCAGCGGGCCGTACCCTGCTGCTGCTGCGGCGGCGGCACCGGAGCTCGACCCGCCGGGATTCCACTCCAGGTTCCAGGGGTTGCGGGTCAGGCCATGGAAGGAGGAGCGCCCGGACGAGAGCATCCCGTAGTCCGGGCAAGTGGTCTTGGCTATACGCAGGGCGCCATCCTCGGCCAGGCGGGCCGCCGGCGGGGCGTCTTCGGTAGCCGGCGGGTGCTTGCCGGCAAGGGTGCCGTGGGGCACCGGCAGACCGCGGGTCGCAATCAGCTCCTTGAGCGTCACCGGCACGCCGTCCAGGGTTCCCTTCGGCTCGCCACGAGTCCAGCGCGCGGTGGCAGCCTCGGCCTCTCGAGCCAGGCCATCGGGATCATAGGCGTAGAGCGCATTCAGCGCCGGCTCCCACCGCCCGATATGGCGCGTCAGTGCCTCGACATACTCGCTCGGTGAAAATCGTCTGTGACGGTAGGCCTCGAGCAGCTCCGTCGCCGTCAGCATCAAGCCTTCATCCATGGGCATCACTTGGTCTTGTTATTGGTACCTCTCAGCATGGTGCGACCCGGTGCGCCTGACCACATCAATCCAGGCGCCAGGGTGTCCACTATTTGTGCGCACCTGGCGACTGCGACTCAGCCCGACTCAAGACACCTCCCGCTCATCGGCGGACAAACCCTCCAGGGCATCGACGAGCAGTGACAGGCACGCCTCCATGGCGAAGCTGCGCTGGCGATGTCGATAGAGGCAGAGGTCGACCCTAGCCCCCGCCAGTTCGGTCTGCTTCAGCGGCACGGCACGCAGTTGCCCGGCCTCGCACTCTCGCGCCACGGCCATCCGCGGCAGCACCAGGACCGCTCCCCCGGCCATGGCCAGGGACTTCTGGGTTTCCAGCGAGGAGGTATGGAAGCTGGGGGTCAGGCGTACCCCCTGCTCCCGGGCAGCGCGATCGAGCGCCTGGCGCACCCCGAAGGAGTCGTCCGGCAGGGCCAAGGCATGCTCGGCGATATCCGACAGCGACAACGACTCGGCTGTCGCCAGCGGATGGCCGGGGGCCATGACCGCATAGTGGGTCAGCTCCGCGCTCGCCACACTGACGATGTCGTCGCGCTGTGGCATGAAGAAGGCCAGACCGATATCGGCGTCGCCACGGCGCAACGCGTCGATGACCCCGCCGGCACTGGCGATCGAGATGTCGAAGCGCAGCCGGGGGTGTTCGCGGCTCAGGCTCGCCAATGCCGGGGCCAGCAAGCCGGACACGATACCCTCGGCCGCCTGGATGCCGATCCGTCCGGTGCGTAGACCCCGCAGGTCGGCGATGTGCGCCTCGACCCGCTCGAAATCACGCAGGGTCCGCTGCGCCTGGGCGGCCAGCAATTCGCCGGCCGCCGTGAGACGGATGCCATCCGGGCCGCGTTCGATCAAAGGGGTCCCGAGGTGGTGCTCAAGCAGGTCGATCTGGCGGCTGACCGCCGTCGGCGCGATATGCAGCAACGTCGCCGCCTGACGCAGCGACCGGCAACGGGCCACGGTATCGAAGTAACGCAGGGCACGCCATTGCATTGCCATTCCTTATCCCGGGTACAACATCTTCAGTACACCAGCCATACCAGTCCCATGGAGATCCACGGCATATAGGTGATCGCCACCAGGCAGGCGAGTACCACCAGCACGAAGCGCGCAAGCCAAGGCAACATCTGGTCGATGGATATTCGCGCCACCGCACAGGCGGCGAACAGGTTGACGCCCAGCGGTGGCGTGATCATGCCCAGCGCCAGGTTGACCACCATGATCAGGCCGAAATGCACCGGATGGACACCGAACTGCATGGCGATCGGCGTCAGGATCGGCGCCAGCACCAGAATCGCCGCGGAGGTCTCGATGAACATGCCGACGAGAAGCAGCAGTACGTTGACCGCCAGCAGGAAGGTCATGGGGCTGTCGAACACCTCGGTGACCCAGCCGGCGATGTGGCCCGGCAGGCCGGTGCGGCTGATCAGGAAGCTGAACAACGAGGCAGCGGCGATGATCAGCATGACCGCTGCCGTGGAGATCACGCTCTGGCGCAGGATCGGCCAGAGGTCGGCGGCTTTCAGCTCGCGGTAGTAGAACCCGCCGACCACCAGGGCGTAGAACACCGCCACCGCCGAGGCCTCGGTGGGTGTGAACACGCCACCGTAGATGCCGCCGATCACCACCACCGGCATCAGCAGCGCCGCCCAGGCCCGCTTGAACGAGATCACGAAGCTGGTGCTGTCCTTGTGATCCTCGAGGCCATAGCCACGCACCTTGCAGAACAGATAGAGGAACAGGATCAGCGCCGTGCCGATCAACAGCCCCGGCCCAACCCCGGCCAAAAACAGCTGGCCGATGGAGGTATCGGTGCTGACGCCGAACAGGATCAGCGGAATGGAAGGCGGAATCAGCACCCCGAGTTCCGCCGAGGAGGCCTGGATAGAGGCCGCCAGCGGCTTGGGATAGCCGTGGCGCACCATGGCCGGGATCAGGATGGCGCCGATGGCGAAGGTCGTGGCCACACTGGAGCCGGACACGGCGGCGAACATCATGCAGGTCAGCACGCAGGTCATCGCCAGCCCGCCCTGCACGCCACCGACGATCGACTTGGCCAGGTCCACCAGGCGCTGGGAGATACCCCCCGCCGCCATCAGGTTGCCGGCGAGAATGAAGAACGGAATCGCCATCAGCGGGAACTTGTCGATGCCGATGAACATCTGCTGCGGCACCAACAGCAGCGGTAGCCGGGTAAAGAACTCGATGCCGATGATCGAGGCCAGCATGATCGAGACGGCGATCGGCACGCCGAAGGCGAACAGGATGATCAGTGACAGACCGATGGCCAGGTTCATGGACGCGGCCCTCCCTGGTCGGCGTCGCCGGCACTCCCCGGCATCGTCTGCCGCAGGTCGCGCATCTCCACTTCGGGCGAGGCGTCGCCCAGGTCGGGGCCGACCGGCTCACGCCCGGTGAGTTGCGCCAGGATGCGGGCCAGCACCGCCACCATGGCGAAGCCGGCCCCGATGGGAATGGCCGCATAGGCGTAGGCCATGGAGATGTTCATGCCCGACATGGTCTGGTTGCTGACCCGCAGGGTCATCAGCAGGCCGAAGTGGATCAATACCGCCAACACCAGCAGGCAGCACAGCACGATCGCGACCTCCAGGACCAGCACCAGGCGCTGCGGCACCGCCTTGTAGATCGCCTCCACGGCCATCATGTAGCCACCACGGAAGGTTGCCGCCGCGGCCATGAACACGCACCAGATCATTGCCGTGCGTGCGGCCACCTCCGACCAGGTGGAAGGCGCGTTGAAGATGAAACGGGTCAGCACCTGATAGAAGCTGAACGATACCGACACCACCAGCATGGCCACCGCGAGGACCATGGCCAGGCGTGTCAGTTGATGCTCGAAACGAAGAAACAGATCCACCATGAGCGCACGATTCCTCAGGCATGCCCCCGGCATGGCGCCGGGGGCAAGTTGAGCGGAGAGAGTCGGGGTCCTGCCGTCAACAGCTGCCGGCCTTCTCCTGCACCCTCTCCAGCATCTCGCTGCCGTACTGGTCGGTGAAGATCTCGTAGGCCGGTTCCACGGCCTGCTGGAAGGGGCCAATGTCGATGTCGGTATTCACCGTCATGCCGTTCTCGCGCAGCAGCGCCACACCCTCCTCCTCCAGCCGCGAGACCTCGCCACGGGTGGCTTCGGCGGAGGCGCGCGCGGCCTCGTGGAACCACTCGCGCTCCTCGTCGCTGAGCCCGTCGAGCAACAGCGGCGAACCCAACACCACGGCCGGCGAATAGACGTGACCGGTGAGCGACAGGTGATCCTGAACCTCCCAGAAGTTGGTAGCGACGATCACCGTGATGGGGTTCTCCTGGCCGTCCACCACCCCTTGCTGCAGTGCCGTGAAGAGTTCCGGGAAGGCCATCGGCGTGGGCCGCGCCCCCAACTGACGGAACGCTTCCTGGTGCACCTCGTTCTCCATGGTGCGCACCCGCAGGCCTTGGGTGTCGGCGGGACTGGTTACCTCGCGCTCGCTGTTGGTCAGGTGGCGAAAGCCGTTCTCCGACCAGGCCAGGCCGACCAGGTCATGCTCGCTCATCTTCTCCAGCAGCTCGTCGCCCAGTTCGCTGTCCAATACGCAGCGTGCCTGGTCGTAGTTCTCGAACAGGAACGGCAGGTCGAGCACGTAGGTTTCCGGCACGAAGTTGCCGAGCGGGCCGGTGGAAGTAATGACGATATCCACGGTGCCGATCTGCAACCCTTCGATCATCTCCCGCTCGCCACCCAGCGACCCGGAGGTATGCTCGGTGACAACGAAGGCCCCGTCGCTGAGCGATTCCAGCGTCTCCTTGAAGGCCCGGGCACCCACGGCATAGTGGGAGGTGGAGGAGAGCGTGTGCCCCAGGCTGACCTCCTGGGCGGCCTGGACATTAGCGACCAGCGCGGCGGCAGTGATGCCGCCGATGGCGACGCTGAGAGCATGGCGTACGAACTGGGTTTTCATTGTTGTTGCCTCCTGTCGTGAAACACCTTCGGTTTGCTATCGGCAGCCACGGCCACCCTGTGTGACGCTTTATCGACTGTTTTCCTGCAGGAAGGCCGATACGATCTCGTGCAGGTCTCGATCTCCGCTGAAACCCAGCTCCCGGGCACGGCGGATATCGAAGCGAGCCGGCCAGCCGGCAACGATCGCCTCGACGGCGGGATCACGCTCATGGCGCACCAGTGCCAGGGCTTCATCGCCTGCCACCTGGCGCAGGGTCTCCAGCATCTCGGCCACGGTGACGGTGATCCCTGGCAGCATGAAAGCGCGAAACGGGACCAGCGCCTCTCCCGGCACCTCGGCGCCGTGCACCAGCGCCTCGACCACCTTTCCCGGCGACATCACGAACAGGGCCAGTTCGGTGGGCACGGGGCAGACGGCCTCCTCACCGTTCAACGGTTCGCGCAGAATGCTCGAGGCGAAGCTCGAGGCAGCGGCGTTGGGTCGTCCCGGGCGCACGATGATGGTCGGCAGGCGCAGCACACAGCCATCGATCAGGCCACGCCGACTGTAGTCGTTGATCAGCAGCTCGCACATGGCCTTCTGGGTGCCGTAGGAGTTCTGCGGCTGCAGCGCAGTCATGTCGTCGAGTACCGCGGGCAGCTCGCCACCGTAGGCCGCCACCGAGCTGGCCATGACCAGCCGGGTGGCAGCCAGGCCCCGCTCGCGACAACCATCGAGCAATACGCGAGTGGCGTCGAAATTGACCTCCATGCCGAGGTCCAGGTCGGCTTCAGCAGCGGAGCTGACCACCGCAGCGAGGTGGTAGATCACCTGGGGGCGCGCATCGAGCACTTCGTCGAGCGCGCCGAGTTCGGCGATATCCAGGGCAAGCCCTTCGACCTCGACCGTGCCGCTGGGGGGAACCGCAGGTTCGACCTGATCGACAAGCGTCAGTCGATGGATGGCCTGCCCCCTGAGCTCGCCGAGCTCTAGCAGGCGGGCGACGAGGCGCTGGCCGAGGAAACCGGCGGCGCCGGTAATGACGATATGCATGGCGTTCTCGTTCCTGTTGTCATTGTTGGCGGACGATCATCTGGCAGACATGCGCTTTGCGATAGGGTCGCCTGGTACGGCTTGCTCAGGTCATGAGCCCGTAGTCGCGACCCCAGCCCAGCCCTTCACGGGTGGCCACCGCGGGGCGGTACTCGCAGCCGATCCAGCCTGCATAACCAAGCCGCTCGAGTCGCTCGAACAGCGCCGGGTAGTGCACCTCGCCGACATCCGGCTCGTGACGTTCCGGCACCCCGGCGATCTGAATATGGGCAATGGCGGGGAACTGTCGCTCCAGGTGACGGATCAGGTCGCCCTCCATGACCTGGCAGTGGTAGAGGTCGAACTGCAGCTTGAGGTTGCCGGCACCGACCTCCTCCAGCACCGCCATGGCGTGGTCCTGGCGCGAGAGGAAGAACCCCGGCATGTCGCGAGTATTGATCGGCTCGATCAGCACCTGCCGACCCACCTTGGCCGCTTCGGCGGCGGCAAAGCGCAGGTTGGCCACATAGGAGGCGCGATGTGCCCTCAACGTATCGGCATCGGCGCCTTCCGGCAGCAGCCCGGCCATGGCATGCACCCGCGGGCAGCCGAGCGCCTCGGCATAGCGCAGCGCCTCGATCACGCTGTCGCGAAACTCGGCCTCGCGCCCGGGCAGGCTGGCCAGGCCACGCTCCCCCGCTGCCCAGTCACCGGGCGGCAGGTTGAACAGCACCTGCTCGACGCCGGCCTCGCGTAGCGCGCTCGCCAGCACTTGGGGGGCATGATCGTAGGGGAACAGGTACTCGACGCCGCGAAAGCCCGCTTCGGCGGCCGCCTGGATGCGATCGACGAAGTCATGCTCGGTAAACAGCATGGAGAGATTGGCGGCGAGTTGGATCATCGTTCGAGTCTCATGTCGGGTCGCATCATGTCGGGTCAGTCGCGGGGGAAGCGCGCTTCGAGTTCCGCGACCTGCTCGGGCGTCAGCCCACGCGGATTGTGGCCACGCAGCAGCAGGTAGAGCTTGGCGGTTTCCTCCAGCTCCTCGGTGGAGTAGACCGCCGCCTCCAGGTTCCTGCCCGCCACCACCGGGCCGTGGTTGGCCAGCAGCACGGCACTGTGCTTGCCTGCCAGCCCGCGCACGGCATCCCCCAGTTTGGGGTCGCCCGGCACGTGATAGGGCACCAACGGCAACCGCCCCACCCGCATCACATAATAGGCGGTGAGCGGCGGAATACAGTCGCAGGGGTCGATATCGGGCAGGCAAGACACCGCCACCGAATGCGTGGAGTGCAAGTGCACGATGGCACCGGACTGGGGCCGCTCGGCGTACATTGCCATGTGCAGGAACTGCTCCTTGGTCGGCGCATCGCCGTCGCGCAGGCGACCGTCACGGTCGAGGCGCGAGATGCGCGCCGGGTCGAGCCGGCCCAGGCAAGCGTTGGTCGGCGTCATCAGCCAGCCACCGTCGTCCAGGCGCACGCTGATGTTGCCACTCGACCCCATCGTCAGGCCGCGGTCGAACAGCGATTTGCCGAGCGTGGCGATCTGCTCGCGCAGGCGGTTACGGTCGGCCATGCTCATGCGCCCCCTCCGCTATCATCGACGGTCGGCAGGATGTCGAAAGCGCGCAGGAAGAAATCCTCACCGCCGAAGTTGCCCGACTTCAGCGCCAGCGACAGCGGCGCCTTGCGGCCGGCCAGCGTGGCCTGGGTCCAGGGCACGCCTGGGTCTATCTGCTCCCCGATGCGCATGGCTCGCACGCCCAGCGCCGATACCACCGCCCCCGAGCTCTCCCCACCAGCAACAACCAGCCGCCCCACGCCCTCATCGACCAGGGCGACAGCCAGCCAGCCCAGAGCCTGCTCCACCAGTTCTCCCGCGTGGTCGCGACCGAGCGCTTCCTGAAAACGACGGACGCGCTCGGCGGCGGCCGAGGCATAGATCAACACCGGCTCCCCTACGGCAAGGCGGGCACGGGCAAAGGTCAGTGCTTCTTCCAGATGGTCTTCGCCATCGGCGAGGGCCAGCGGGTCGAGGCGAAAGCCAGGGTGATGCTCGAGAAAGGCACCGACCTGGGCCAGGGTGGCACGCGAGCAGCTCCCCGACAGCACCAGGGCGCCACCCGAAGCCGGCTCCAAAGCCCCCGCCTCGGCTACCTTGGCGAGCCAGCCAAGGCGGCGGTACTGGGTCGGCAACGCCTGGCCCAGCCCGGAGCCGCCAGTTACCAAGGGCAAGTCGGCCACCGCTTCGGCGAGGACATCGAGATCGGCCTCGGTCAAGGTATCGCAGATCACCTGTCGCATGCCCCGAGAGGCCAGCGCATCGAGCCGTGATCGCGCCGCCTGCGCGCCTCGCTGCAGCTCGTGCCAGGCCAGCAGGCCAACCGGGTGCTCGCTCTGCCGCGCCAGCACTCGTACCAGATCGGCATCGCGCATGGGGGTCAGCGGATGGTGCTGCATACCGCTCTCGTTGAGCAGGCGATCACCAACGAACAGATGTCCCTGGTAGACGGTGCGACCATTCACCGGAAACGCCGGCACCATCACCGTGAAGGGCGCCTCCAGGCGCTGCAGCAGGGTGTCGCTGACCGGGCCGATATTGCCCTCGGCGGTGGAATCGAAAGTGGAGCAGTATTTGAAGAAAAATTGACGAGCCCCCGCCTCGCGCAACCACTCGAGGGCATGCATGGAATCGCGCACGGCCTCCCCGACCGGACATGAGCGCGACTTCAGCGCGATCACCACCGCGTCGACGGCATCGGAGTCATCAATCACCCCGGCCAAGCCATGCTCGGGCACACCGATCAGCTGCACGCAGCGCATACCGCCGCGTACCAGATTGTTGGCCAGGTCGGTGGCGCCGGTAAAATCGTCGGCAATGGCGCCCAGCACGATCGCCATGTTCACTCGCCTCCGTCGTTGGCGGCCTCGGGCAGGGCGACGCCGGAGAGACGCTGGTAGACCTTGATCACCGCCGAGTCGTCCTCGCGTCCGAAGCCGGCACCCTTGGCGGCGGTGAACTGCTGCAGGGCGCTGGCGGCAATCGGCGTGGGCATGGCCAGTTCACGCCCGGTTTCGTGCACGATGTTGAGATCCTTGACGAAGATGTCCACCGCCGAGAGCGGAGTATAGTCGCCGTTCAGGATGTGCGGCACGCGGTTCTCGAACATCCAGGAGTTGCCGGCGGAATGGGTGATCACCTCGTAGACGGTACGCGGCTCTAGCCCCATGCGGATGCCCAGCGCCATGGCCTCCGCCGCCGCCGCGATATGCACCCCGGCCAGCAGTTGATTGACCAGTTTCATGCTCGAGCCGATGCCCGGGGCATCGCCCAAACGATAGACGGTGGCCGCCATGGCATCGAGTATCGGGGCGGCCTTGGTGAAGGCATCCGCGCTGCCCGAGGCCATCACCGAGAGCTGCCCCGCCCGCGCCTTGGCCGCCCCGCCGCTGATCGGCGCATCGAGCACGGCGATGCCACGTTCGGCCAGGCGCGCTCCCAGTCGCTCGGCCAGGCTCGGCGCCACGGTAGCGCACTGCATCACCAGCCCACCCGGGGCGAAGGCATCGACGAGGCCATGTTCGCCGAACAGCACCTGCTCGACCTGCACGGCGTTGACCACGACCACCAGCACCACGTCGCACTGCCCGGCCAACTCGGCCGGGCTTGCCACGCAGCGCCCGCCGACGTCCTCGAAGGCACGGCAAGCCGACTCGGCCACGTCGCAGCCGACCACCGGCAGGCCACGCTCGAGCAGTGCCGTTGCCGTTCCCAGCCCCATCGCCCCCAGGCCGATGACGCCCACTCGCGGTGTTATCGTGTCGTCGCTCACCTGCGCCTCCCCTGACCTGCGTGCGGCTGAATGACGGCTCCAGCGCCTATCATCTTTTGGTAAATTCGTGCCGATGATAGCGCTATCATGATAGCGCTATCATCGTTGTAGATGATTCAATGGGCCCCAGCAAGGAGCCGCCAACAGGATGCGACCAATGTCTAACGAAGCCCAACCGCCACAAAGACGCCGCGGCTCGGAGCAGCCCACGCTCAAGGAAGTGGCGGAGGCCGCCGGGGTCTCGCCGATCACCGCCTCGCGCGCCCTGAACAATCCCGATCAGGTCAACGAGCGGACCCGTGCGCGAGTGCTCGAGGCCATGGAGCGGCTGGGCTACGTGCCGAACCTGGTGGCGGGCAGCCTGGCTTCGGCCCGCTCGCGATTCATCGCCGTGATCGTCCCTTCACTGGCCAATGCCGTATTCATCGAGGTCATCCAGGGGTTGCAGGAAACCTTCGAGGCGCAGGGCTACCAGATCCTGCTGGGCAACACCGACTACGACCTCGAGCGCGAATATCAATTGATTCGCACCTTTCTCGGCTGGTCCTGCTCGGCCCTGGTGACCGCCGGACTGCGCCACAACCCGGCGTGTCGCACCCTGCTCGACCACTGGGGCAAGCCGATCATGGAAGTCATGGAGCTGGGCGAAGCGCTGGACCTCAACGTCGGCCTGGACCACACCGAAGCCGGCCGCTGCATGGCCCGCCACCTGCTGGAGCGAGGCCACCGCCGGTTGCTCTTCGTCGGCGCCCGTCTGGCCAGCGACTATCGCGCCGGCCTGCGCTACCACGGCCATCGCGAAATGCTGGAACAGGCCGGGCTCGAGGCCCCACTGCTGGAGCTCGACCAGCTCGGCAGCCTGGACGCCGGCGCCGCGGGGCTGGAACGGGCACTTGCCGATCATCCGGCCGTCAGTGCGATTCACTTCGCCAACGACGACCTAGCCACCGGGGCGCTACTACATGCCCAGCGACTCGGCCTCAGCGTACCCCATGACATCGCCATCGCCGGGTTCAACGGCCTGCCCCTCGGGCAACACGTAACGCCTCGCCTGACCACCATTCGTTCGCCTCGCCGACACATGGGGCAGCTCGCCGCGTCGGAGGTGATCCGACGGCTCGAAGGCAAGCGAACGCAGGCTCGCCAGCACGATGTCGGCTTCGAGTTGCTGGTCGGCGAGAGCACCTAGTAAACACGAACGTACTCCTCTCCTCCAAAACCCCGGAGGTCGCGCGAAATCGCGCCGAAGCGCCGATTTCGAACGCACGGGCCGGCACTACTGGGCCGACGAGCAAACCTGCTATGTTATGTTAATGAAGGGGTTTCGGACGCTGCGCTGCCCGAGGCCATGCTGGGCCACGATAGGCGGTATCTGATGAATATTGCGATCTTCCATCGCAGCGCATGGCTGACGTTATTCGTTGGCCTAGGGGTAGCCGGGAGCCAGGCGCAGAGCGACACTTCGACCGAGGCGGCTCCTGCCTCCGATGATGGCGTACAACGGATCACGTTGGTGGGCGGTAACTATGACTTCGAGCCCGAACATATCGTGGTGCGGGCTGGCGTGCCTGTAGAATTGCAGGCGCGCCGTCGGCCTGGCCTCACGCCTCATAACCTCGTGATCCGCTCTATCCCAATGGGGCTCGACATCGAGGCCTCACTGACGACCGAGCCAACGACGATCCGCTTTACCCCCAGGGTACCGGGGCGCGTTGAGTTCTATTGTGACAAGCGCCTGCTGTTTCTATCCAGTCACCGCGACCGTGGCATGGTCGGTGTATTGGAGGTGGTGGAGTAAACCACGCGGTCTTCCCGAGTTGGCCCTGAAGCAGGGCCCACCTATGCTGAAGCCACGTCCCTGCGCAGATCGCCCGCATGTCCCGCAAGGTCCTCCTCGTCCTCGCTCTTCTCATGGCCTTTGCCCTGCTGGGTTTCCTGTGGCAGTGGCTAGCCGCACGCGACCTGTTCGACGCCAATACGCTCTATGCGCTCTTGCAGGGCTCGCTGGCCTGGCGTGACCAGCCCTGGGCCGGCGGCGTGGTGATCGCAGTCTTCGTGGTCGCTTCGATGGTGCTGTTCCCGCTGAGCGTGCTGGTGGTACTGGCGGGCTTGATCTTCGGTCCGGTGTGGGGCTTCGTCTATTCGTTCATCGGCACGCTCGGGGGCGCGATCGCTACCTTCTGGCTGGGGCGCTGGCTGGGGCGCGACGCCCTGCTGCGCTACGGCGGCAGACGGCTGTTGGGTCTTTCACGCTACCTGGCCGGACGCGGCGTGCGCACCATGACCATACTCAACCTCCTGCCCCTGGCGCCGTATACGCTGACCAACCTGCTCGCCGGCGCCTTTAACATCCGCTTTCGCGACTATCTGCTCGGCACTCTGATCGGCGCCACACCGGGGCTGGCCGGCATCATCCTGCTCAGCAGCCAGCTCGGTTCGCTGCTGACCGCCGGGAATCGCGAGGAGCTGGCCTGGGCGGGCGGCGGCATCGTCGCGGGCCTGGCCTTGCTGTACGGCCTGAAACGCTATGCCGATGCACGCCAGCGGCGCCGACACCGCGGCTGAACGCATCGCACCTCAGGCTCCGCCCGCCATGGCCGGTACCCTGCCCGGCATCCGCTCCTCGAGGAATGCCACGAAGGCACGGATCCTCGCCGGCACGTGGCGTCGCTGCTGGTAGACGACATGGAAGTCCGCGCGCACGCCGCGCCACTCGGGCAGCAGTTCGACCAGCCTGCCGTCCATCAGGTGCGGGTGAATGTCCCACCAGGAGCGTAGCGCGATACCGTGACCGTCGAGGGCCAATTGCACGATCACTTCACCGTCGTTGCTGGCCAGGGGGCCCGAGACCTTCACCGCCTGCTCGACCGTATCGTCGTCACGCCGGCAGAAACGCCAGACACCATAGTCGCTGTCGTTTTCACGCAGGATCAGGCAGGCATGAGCGGCAAGATCGGCCGGCGAGACGAGCGGTGCCATGCGCGCCAGGTAATCGGGGGAAGCGCACAGCACCCGCCGATTGGTGAGTATGCGCCGGGCGACCAGGCGCGAATCCGGCGGCTCACCGATGCGAATGCCGATGTCGAAGCCCTGTTCGCCCAGGCTGAGGGGATAGTTGGAGAGTTCCAGCACCCCCTCGAGGCCGGGATGCCGGGCGCAGAAGGCCGACAGCAATGGCGCCACGTGGCGCCGGCCGAAGCCGAAGGTGGCGTTGACCCGCAGGGGCCCCGACAGCGCCGCCTGCTGCTCGCCCAGGGCCTCTTCCAGCTCGGCCAGTTCCTCGAGGATGGCCGCCCCCCGTTCCAGGTAGCGCTCGCCTTCCGCCGTCAGCGAGAGACGCCGGGTGGTGCGGCTGGCCAGTTCCACCCCCAGGCGTGCCTCGAGCTGCTTGAGCCGCTTGCTCACCGCCGACAGCGACAGACCCAGCTCGCGTGCCGTAGCCGTCAGGCTGCCGGCCTGGGCCAACTGCTGGAAGAAGGCGAGATCGTCGAGCTGAGCCAAGGTACTCTCCACTTGAAGTTAACAATACCTTTCCATTCAGCCTGATTATTACTGCAAAGCCAAGGGCTAGACTGCGGGCATGGCAAAACCGGGAGAACGAAGATGTTCGAAGGGTTCCGTACATTCGACATCGCCCATGGCGATATCCGGATCCATGGCCGTATCGGCGGCTTGGGTCCTCCCCTGCTGCTGTTGCACGGTCACCCACAGAGCCACGTGATCTGGCATCGCCTGGCCGAGCCGCTGGCACGTCGCTTCACGGTGGTGGCCACCGACCTGCGCGGCTACGGCGACTCGTCGAAGCCGCACGGCGAGCCGGATCATGCCAACTACAGCAAGCGCGCCATGGCCGCCGACCAGATCGCGGTGATGCGCGAACTGGGCTTCGAGCGCTTCTTCCTCTGCGGTCACGATCGCGGTGGTCGGGTCGCCCACCGTCTGGTCATGGATCACCCCCAAGCGGTGGAAAAGCTGATGCTGCTCGACATCGCCCCCACGCTTGCCATGTACGAAAAGACCGACCGCACCTTCGCCACCGCCTATTTCCACTGGTTCTTCCTGATCCAGTCGTCGCCGCTGCCGGAAACCCTGATCGAGGCCTCTCCTGCGGGCTACATCACCCGCACTATGGGTGGGCGGCATGCCGACCTCGCCACCTTCGACCCGGCGGCCATCGCCGAGTACCAGCGCTGCCTGGCCCAGCCCGGCGCCGCCCATGCCCTGTGCGAGGACTACCGCGCGGCGAACACCATCGACCTGGAGCACGACCGCGCCGACCGCAAGGCGGGGCGACGCATAGCCTGCCCCGTCAGCGTGCTGTGGGGCCGGCACGGCATCATCGAGCGCTGCTTCGACCCGCTGGCAGAGTGGCGCGCCGTGGCCGAACGGGTCGAGGGCGAGGCCCTGCCCTGCGGCCACTACATCCCCGAGGAAGCGCCAGAAGCGCTATCCACACGCATCACCCAATTCATGACCACCACCTGAGGATTCGACCATGACCCATCGCATTGCCGTGATTCCCGGCGACGGTATCGGCAACGAAGTGATGCCGGAAGGCTTGCGCGTCCTGGAAGCCGCCGCCATGCGCTTCGGCATCGACCTGGAGCTGACCCACTTCGACTTCGCCTGCTGCGACTACTACGAGAGACACGGCCAGATGATGCCCGACGACTGGTTCGACCAGCTCAAGGACTTCGATGCCATCTTCTACGGCGCCGTGGGCTGGCCGGAAAAGGTGCCGGACCACATCTCGCTGTGGGGTTCACTGCTGCAGTTCCGCCGCCAGTTCGACCAGTACATCAACCTGCGCCCCTGCAAGCTGCTACCCGGCATCAAGAGCCCGCTGGCCGACCGCAAGCCCGGCGACATCGACTTCTACGTGGTGCGCGAGAACACCGAGGGGGAGTACTCCAGCGTCGGTGGCAAGATGTTCGAGGGCACCGAGCGGGAGGTCGTCATCCAGGAGACGGTGATGACTCGCTACGGCACCGACCGGGTCTTAAAATTCGCCTTCGACCTGGCCGCCACCCGCCCCCGCAAGAAGCTTACCTCGGCCACCAAGTCCAACGGCATCGCCATCACCATGCCATGGTGGGACGAGCGGGTCGAAGCGATGTCGGGCCACTACCCGGAGATCAGCGTCGACAAGTTCCATATCGACATCCTCACCGCCAACTTCGTCATGCACCCCGACTGGTTCGACGTGGTCGTGGCGAGCAACCTGTTCGGCGACATCCTCTCCGACCTGGGCCCGGCCTGCACCGGCACCATCGGCGTGGCCCCGTCGGCCAACATCAACCCGGAAGGCAAGTTCCCCAGCCTGTTCGAGCCGGTTCACGGTAGCGCCCCGGATATTGCCGGCAAAGGCATCGCCAACCCCATCGGCCAGATCTGGTCCGGCGCGATGATGCTCGAGCACCTGGGCCACAAGGAAGCCGCCGACGCTATTGTCACCGCCTTCGAAGCGGTGCTGGAGGAGGCCGACACAAGCGTGCTCACGCCCGATTTACGCGGCCAGGGAAGCACCAGCACGCTGGGCCAGGCAATTGCCAAACGCCTCGCCTGACCTGGCTCTCGATCTTTGGCGCAATGGTTTCCATCAAAGCCGGCCACTGGCTCAGCCAGGGCCGGTTTTGCATGGCTCCTCTGGTAGCCGGGCATATACGGCATACAGTGACGGATGAAACCAAAGCTCCTTCAGGTCACAGACTGATTCGTTTTCGTTACCCCTCGTAAAGATCAGTCCCTAAGTCCGATTTGTCGACTAGCCTGATCAGGGCAAGCCCACAAGGCAAGCCAATGGAGTAAGGAGAAGCGGCATGAAAAGGACAGCAATTGCCATTGCGGTAGGTGCCCTGAGCACCGGTCTGAGTCACGGACTTCTGGCACAGGAGACCCAGGACGAGGAGACTCAACCGCTGACCGAACAGCAGCAGACGAGCGAAGATAATGCTCAGAGCCAGTCGGGCAGCCAAGCCGAGGTTCGCGTCGAAGAAGAACCGGCCGATGTGAATGTCGAGCAGGAGCCGGCCGAGGTTCAGGTCGAGCAGGAGCCGCCCGATGTGACCGTCGAACAGAATCCACCCGAGGTTACCATCGAACAGCAGGACCCCAACGTCACAGTGGATCAGGCCGAGCCCGACGTCACGGTCGAGGAAACAGGTGAGGCCGACGTCGAGGTCCAACCCGCCGAAGAGGCCGAAGCCGAGCTGCGTGATCCGGAGGAGCAGGAGCAGCAGGACGAGGCTTCTCAGGAACAAGCCTCTCAAGGCAATGATCTGATGAGTATGGAGGTCAGCGAACTCAAAGGTCAGACCGTCTATAGCCGGGATGACGACGAAGAGATCGGTGACGTCGAACGCGTGGTTCGCGACACCCAGAGCAACGACACCTATGTCGTGATTTCCGAAGGAGGCTTCCTCGGCTTCGGCGAGAACGAGATGGGCTACCCCGTCGACGAACTGGAGATCCGCAGCGAGGGCGAGCTGGTGGTATCGTCCAGCGATAGCGGCGAATCCGGCGACTACGGTAGCGACCAGTATGAGGAAGTCGATGACAACCAGACCCTGCAAGAGGCCATGCAAAGCAACTAGGCATAGGCCGTAAGGTCCAGGTCATGGCTTCCATGGCCATGCAAGATAAAAGGCGCGGCTTCGGCCGCGCCTTCTCGTATCTGCTTGGCTGTTCACGGCTCAGGCCGCGAGCTTGACCGCGACCTCGGCCACGCTCCTGCCCTGCATTCTGGCCAACTCCAGCTCATGTTCGGTTGGCTGGCGCGAGCCGTCGGGCCCGGCAAGCGTCGATGCCCCGTAAGGCGAGCCACCCTGCACGCTCGATATGTCGAACTGCGACTCGAGGCCATAACCGATCGGTAGGATCAGCATGCCGTGATGCGCCAGCGTGGTCCACGAGGAGAGAATGGTGGTCTCGTTGCCGCCACCGGTGCCGGTCGAAGTGAAGACGCTGCCCACCTTGCCACGCAGCGCGCCCTTGGCCCACAGACTGCCGGTCTGGTCGAGGAAAGTGCGCATCTGCCCGGTCATGTTGCCGTAACGTGTTGGCGTACCGAAAATTATCGCATCGTAGTCGGCCAGTTCCAGAGGCTTGGCCTCGGGAGTATCGAAGGTCTTGCCGCCGGCCTTGGCAAAGGTCTCCGGATCCATGGTTTCGGGTACGCGCTTGATCGCGACTTCGGCTCCCTCCACCTGACGGACGCCTTCGCCCACGGCCTTGGCCAGGGTGTCGATATGGCCATACATGGAGTGGTAAAGCACGAGTACCTTGGTCATCTTGCGCCTCCTTTCTTGATTGCCGTCCAAACGCCGGCACCGCCAGCGAGTGTCTACAGCATAGAAAGGAAGGCGACGAAGAAAAGCGAAGCATTTCGTCCGCGTGTTTCGAATTTATCGTCGCGCACGCTGCCAGCTTCCGGTGAGCACTCGCACCTTGCCGGAGGCAAGATTGTCGCGCAGGTTGCGCCCCATCCGGGTAAAGTCGCTGCCGAAGATCAACGCCGGCCCCGGCGGCACAATCGCCTCCCGAGCGGATTCGTCGGGTCGGCTCTCGCGCCGGCTGTGTTCCTGGCGCCAAGCCAGGGCGGCATCGGTGACGTCCTCCACCGCGAGCGGTTCGAAGCCGGCCATCGCCATGGCACGCTCGAGCTGCTCCCGGCTTCGCAGGTGGCTGGTTGCCGGGGTACGCGCCCAGGGCACCGGCAACATCAATGGCTCGGGGTTGTCGCCCGCCACCAGTTCGTGCAGCAGCACGCGGCCACCCGGCATCAGCAGGCGTTGCCACTCCGCCAGCACCCGTGGCACGTGCGGCATGTTCATCAACGCATGCTGGCACCACACTGTGTCGACGCTGCCCGCCGTCAGCGGCACGCTGGCGGCATCGGCACACAGGAAGCGTGTGCGCCCGGACAGCCCGGTGGCCGCGCTGAGCCAGTTCGCCGCCTCGATGAAGGCTGAGGTGATGTCGACCCCGACCACGTCACAGCCAAACTCGGCGGCCAGCAACCGGCTGGCACCGCCGGTACCGCAACCAACGTCGAGCACCCGCTGGCCGTTGGAGAGTTCGCCTAGTACTGCCAAGGCACGGCTGGCGCTGCGCCCGCCGAGATGCAACTGGTCGATCCCGGCCACGTCGTCGAGATTCAGGCAACTCGGGTCGCATCCCGCAGCCCTGAACGCCTCTTGCAGCCTCGCCAGCAGGGCCTCACCTGCGCTAGCGCCATCGTAGTGCACATTGAGCCGCTCGACGTAGTCGTCGACCCCCGGCTCGGCTCGATCGTCGGACATGGTGGGCTCCTGGCCATGATGGGTATGGGCTGGTGCCAGCTTAGGCTAGGCATGGCCCTGACCCCATTGGCCAAAGGTCGGCTCGCCCAGTTTCAATATCGCACCCGGGCTTTCACCAGCCCGACGCACGATCTTGCGATGTCGCCCCCTGCACAGGATGGTGGCCAAGGTCTCATCATCGTACTCACAACCGACCCGGACATCCCATGCTGTCGGAATGGATCGAACTCAGCCTGGAAGACACCACGCCCAAGTCACGTAGCGGCAAGCTTCCCGGCGGTACTTATGCCCTGCACGCGGCAGGCATTCTCGAACTGACACCCGCCGTACGACGCGACGATGCGCATGCCTGCGTGCTCTCGGTCGGCATTCACGGCAACGAGACCGCCCCCATCGAACTGCTCGGCGAGTGCCTCGCTCGACTCGAAGCGGGCCTGCTGACGCTCGGCGCACCGGTACTGGTGATCCTGGGCAACCTCGAGGCGATCCGCCGCGCCGAGCGCTACGTGAGTACCAACCTCAACCGACTGTTCCGTCGCGACCTGGACGAGAACGGCATGGAGCCGGACCGCGCCCGTCTGCTGATGCGCACCGTGGATGCCTTCTTCGCCGGCCACCCCGGGCAAGAACGCCTGCACTACGACCTGCATACGGCGATCCGTGACAGCCGCTACCCGCGCTTCGTGGTCGAACCCTTCGCCGATACCGCCACCCATCATGAACAGTGGCGCTGGCTGGCGGCGGCAGATATCCAGGCGGTACTGCACCAGCATCAGCACAGTTGGACCTTCTCTCACTATTCCAAGCATTATCATCAGGCCCAGGCCTTCACCCTGGAACTGGGGCGCGCCCTGCCCTTCGGTCACAACGAGCTCGCTCCGCTGGCGCCCATGGCGCGGCTGCTCGAGGCGCTGCTGGAAGGGCGCAAGCCACCAGACGACGCCCCTGAACGCATGAAGTTCTTCCGTGTGGCCCACGAACTGATGCGCCACTCCGACGACTTTCGGCTGTGCTTTGCCGACGACACGCCGAACTTCACCGAGTTCGCGCCCGGCTCGCGGCTCGCGGAAGACGCCGAGGCTGGCCCCTTCGTCGTCGGAGAGGAACCCCTCAGCGTGGTGTTTCCCAACGCCGCGGTAGAGCTCGGCGCGCGCGCCGCGCTGCTGGCCCGCCCCGCCGCAGCTCCCCATTGAGGGCCGCAAACGAAAAGCCCAGACATAGTCAAAATTCCAGCAAAAAAATGACGCGTTAAAACAATAACCAGGAGTCTTTTCATGACATTTCCCTTCCACCTCATCGACCAACGTCCCATGACACGAGCCTCAGTTCGCTCTGACCAAAGCGTCAAGGCCTGTTAGAATCGCCCCTTTTTCGCGCCTGCCCGCTTAAACCGGCCCGTCGCCCCTGGCGACTCGTCCCGATCTGGAGCCCGTTTCATGGCCGATACCTCGATTCCCCTCGAAGTGCGCAACATCAAGAAGCGCTTCGGCGACACCGAAGTCCTCAAGGGCCTCTCATTGCAAGCTCGCAAGGGCGACGTCATCACCCTGATCGGAGCCTCCGGCTCCGGCAAGAGCACTTTCCTGCGCTGCATGAACTTGCTCGAACAGCCCGACGAGGGCGACCTGATCGTTCACGGCGAGGAGATCCGCTTCAAGCAGACCCGACACGGCCGCGAGCCCGCCGACTGGAAACAGGTGGTGCGTATGCGTGCCAAGCTGTCGATGGTGTTCCAGAGCTTCAACCTATGGGCGCACATGACGCTGCTCGAAAACGTCATCGAGGCGCCTATCCACGTGCTTGGCGTGCCACGCAAGGAGGCCATCGAGAAGGCCCGCGCCCTGCTCGAGCGGGTCGGCCTGACCGCACGCGCCGATGCCTACCCGGCACAGATGTCGGGAGGGCAGCAGCAGCGCGGCGCCATTGCGCGCGCCCTGGCCATGGACCCGGAAGTCATGCTGTTCGACGAGCCCACCTCGGCGCTGGACCCGGAGCTGGTCGGTGACGTACTCAAGGTCATGCGCGACCTGGCCGAGGAGGGTCGCACCATGGTCGTGGTGACCCATGAGATGGGTTTCGCCCGTGACGTGTCGAGCCAGGTGATCTACCTGCACCAGGGCGTGATCGAAGAAGCCGGTCCGCCCCAGGACATACTGGTCAACCCCACCTCGCCGCGCCTCCAGCAGTTCCTGGCGCCGAAGTACTGAGGGAGACACCATGCTCGATCTACAAGGCTATGGCCCACGCCTGCTCGAAGGCGCCGGCGTCACCCTGCAACTGGCGGTGCTGTCACTGGCGCTGGCCGTCCTGCTCGGCCTACTGACCGCCAGCGCCAAGATGTCGCGCAGCTGGCTGTTGCATCGAACGGCCACGCTCTACACCACGCTGATTCGCGGCGTCCCCGACCTGGTGCTGATGATGCTGCTGTTCTTCGGCGGCCAGATGGGGCTCAACCTGCTTACCGACAAGCTCTACGACCAGTTCGGCGTAGACTGGTATATCGATCTCAACGCCTTCGTCGCCGGCGTGATCACCATCGGTTTCATCTTCGGTGCCTACATGGGCGAGACCTTCCGCGGCGCCTTCATGGCAGTGGATGAAGGCCAGGTCGAAGCGGCCAAGGCCTACGGCATGGGTTCGTGGCTGGTATTCCGCCGCATTCGCTTCCCGCTGATGATGCGCCACGCCCTGCCGGGTCTGTCCAACAACTGGATGGTACTGCTCAAGACCACCGCGCTGGTCTCGGTGATCGGTCTCACCGACATGGTGCGCGTCGCCGCCGAAGCCTCCCGCGCCACCCACGAGCCGTTCACCTTCCTGATCCCCGTGGCGGCCATCTACCTGCTGATCGCCAGCGTGTCGGAGTGGATCTTCGCCCGCCTGCAGAAGCGCTACAACGTCGGCTTCGGGGAGCACTGAGATGGAACAACTGAACCAATGGCTCGCCGCCCTGCTGGATGGCAACGTCATCTTCACCCCGCAGACCCTCGGCTATTACTGGACCGGACTGGTCACCACCGCACAGCTGGTGTTCCTGTCGCTGCTGATCGGCCTGGTGCTGGCGGTTCCGCTGGCGATCCTGCGCGGCTCGAAGCATCGCTGGATCAAGCTGCCGGTCTACTTCTATACCTACGTGTTTCGCGGCACGCCGCTGCTGGTCCAGCTCTATATCATCTACTACGGCGTGGTGTTCGTGGATGGCATCCAGCAGAGCATGTTCTGGCCCCTCCTCAAGGAGGCGTTCTATCCGGCGCTGATCGCCTTCACGCTCAACACCGCTGCCTATACCACCGAAATCTTCCACGGCGCGATAAAGGCCACTGCGCGCGGCGAGATCGAAGCGGCCCGGGCCTATGGCATGTCGCCGGGGCTGACGATGCGGCGCATCATCCTGCCCAGCGCCTTCCGCCGCGCCCTGCCGGCCTACGGCAACGAAGTGATCTTCATGCTGCATGCGAGTGCGATCGCCAGCGTGGTCACGCTGATGGACATCACCGGCGCGGCTCGCTTCGTCTACGCGCGTTACTATGCGCCCTTCGAGGCGTTCATTTTTGCCGCGCTGATTTATCTGTGCCTGACCTTCATGATCCTCTATCTTTTCCGCTACCTGGAGAAGCGGCTACTGGCACACCTGAAGCCGCTGAGCGGGAACTGATCAACGTCAAACAGGCGTTGGAAAAAGCGCGCGCGGGGACTTTCAGCCCCGGCGCAGCTGCGCTAAATTCAGGCGCGACGTCACCTGATCGGTGCACGAACGAAAACAAGGAACTGAACGATGAAAAAACTGCTGACTGTATCCCTGCTGGGCGTCGCCATCGCCGCCGGTACCGCCCAGGCCCGTGACTACGATCACGTACGCTTCGGCGTCGACGTACCTTACGAGCCGATGGAATACCGCACGCCCGAAGGCGAACTGACCGGTTTCGACATCGAGCTGGGCAACGCCCTGTGCGAAGAGATCGGCGTGACCTGCGAGTGGATCGAGCAGGAGTGGGACGGCATCATTCCCGGCCTCTTGTCGCGCAAGTACGATGCGATCATGTCCTCGATGACCATCAACGACGAGCGCCGCGCCACCGTACTGTTCTCGGATGAGTACATCACGCCCCCCTCCGCCTGGTTCGCCCCCGCGGATACCGATATCGACGAGCCCAGCACCGAAGCGCTCGACGGCATGACCATCGGTGTGCAGCGCGGCACCCTACAGGACAACTACGTCACCGATCATTACGGCGACGTGGCCGACATCAGCCGCTACTCCACCGCCGACGACATGGTGCTGGACATGGAGGCCGAGCGTCTGGACATCGTCTTCCTGGATTTCCCAGTCGGCAAGTCCACCCTGCTCGACAGCGAGGAGCGCGAGTACAAGGTCGTCGGCGAACCCATCACCGAACCCAAGGAGTACTTCGGTGACGGCTTCGGCATCGCCTTCCGCCCGCGCGACGAGGCACTGGCCGAGCGCTTCAACGAGGCCCTCGCCACGCTGAAGGAAGACGGCACCTACGACGAGATCTTCAAGCGTTACTTCGAAGAGTAAGCGTACGCATCACCCTTCCCCGGCGTGGCCGGGGAAGGGTTGACAGCCAGGCCGAGCTGCACGACAGTCGACCTGTCAAACATATCGCATCGGGACCCCGTCCATGATCGATTCCGCCGCCCACATTCGCCAATCGCTCGAGGCCTACCGCTGTTTCTTCGACAGCTTCTACCTCAGCGAATGGTTCGACGAATAAGCCCTTCCTGCGGCCTTCCTGGCCGTACCGGCACGCCCGTGCCATCCGGTGCATTTCGGTCATCTGACTGACTGCACAGCTGCCGCCCGTGCGCGGCGATCCCATAGCAATCGCAACACACCACAACAAATGCCTTCCCGGGAGGAAGTCTCATGCGTCATATCAACCTGTTCCTGGCCGCCGGCCTGGCCGCCAGCCTGTTCACCGGTGTCGCTCAGGCGAGCGATAACAACGACATTCGCCTTGGCGTCGATGTGCCCTACGAACCCTTCATGTACCGCACCCCGGACGGAGAATTGACCGGCTTCGAGATCGAGCTGGGCAACGCCGTGTGCGACTACCTCGAAGCCAACTGCACCTGGGTTGAGCAGGACTGGGACGGCATCATTCCCGGTCTGCTGGCGCGCAAGTACGACGCCATCATGTCGTCGATGGCGATCACCGAGGAGCGCGCCCAGCAGGTACTGTTCTCCGAGCCCTACTACACCACGCCGAGCGCCTGGATCACCGCCAACGACCGCGACATCGACGTCGAGGATCGCGAGAGCCTCGAGGGCATGGTGGTTGGCGTGCAGCGCGCCACGCTGCAGGACAACTACGTCTCCGAGCTCTACGGCGACGTCGTGGAGATCCGCCGCTACACCAGCGCCAATGACGTGGTTACCGACTTGCGCGCCGGTCGTCTCGACCTGACCTTCATGGACTACCCGGTCGCCGAATCGACCATCGCCATCGACACGAAGGGCAGCGACTTCCAGCGCATCAGCGGTTTCATCAAGGAACCCCAGCACATCTTCGGCCAGGGCGTGGGCGTGGCCTTCCGCAAGCGTGACCGCGAACTGGCCGAGCGCTTCAACGAGGCCTTGGCGGCACTCAAGGAGAACGGCACCTACGACGCACTGATGGAGAAGTACTTCAATTACGATATCAAGCTGTAACCCGGCCTGAGCCAACCCCGCGAACGCCGGTGCGAGCCGGCGTTCACCTTTCCTGAGGAGCCAGAATGCTGACCCTGCTGAAGAATGCACTGCTGCATTCCCCAAGAGCCATGGGGCTGTGCCACCTGCTGATTGCCGACCGACGGATCGCCGCGGTGGTACCTGCCGACCAGGCACTACCCGCCATGGGGCAAGCCGTTACCGAGATCGACCTTGAGGGACGGCGCGTCATCCCCGGCCTGGTGGACCCGCTGGTGCATTTCATCGGCGGCGGCGGCGAGGGTGGGTTCGGCACGCGTACCGCCGAGCTTACCCTGGCGGACGCAGTGGCATCTGGGGTCACCACCCTGGTCGGCGCACTGGGTACCGACGCCCTGACCCGCACCCCGGCCAACCTGCTGGGCAAGGCGCGTGAACTGGCCGCGGGCGGCCTGACGACCTACTGCTATACCGGCTCCTACCAGTTGCCGCCGGTGACGCTGACCGGCTCGGTAGGCAGCGACATCCTGTTCATCCCCGAATTCATCGGCGCAGGCGAAGTAGCGATCAGCGACCATCGCGGCTCGCAGCCCTCCTCCTTCGAGCTCGCGCGTCTGGCCTCGGAGACACGTACCGCCGGCATGCTGGCCGGCAAGTCGGGCATCGTTTTCGTCCACACCGGCGATGCCTCCTCCCACCTGGAACCGCTGCGTGAGGTAGCCCGAGACAGCGCCATTCCCATCGCGCAGTTCCTGCCCACTCATATCAACCGCACCCCGGAACTGTTCGAGGACGGCCTGCGCTTCGCCCGCGAGGGCGGACGCATCGACTTCACCACCAGCACCACCGCCGATCTGCTGACCGGCGGCGAAGTGCACGCCGCCGAGGCCGTGGCCCGCGCCCTGCATGCCCGCGTCGAGCCCGCGCGGATCACCCTGTCATCGGACGCCAACGCCTCGCTGCCCCGCTTCGACGCCCAGCGCCGCTTCATAGGGCTGGAGGCCGGCCGACTGGCTAGCCTGTTCGAGGTGCTGGGCGAATGCATCAACGAGCACGGCGTGCCCCTGGAACAGGCGATCGGCGTCGCCAGCACCCATGCCGCCGATGCGCTCGGTCTACCCGACAAGGGGCGACTCGAACCCGGCCGTGACGCCGACCTGCTGGTGCTCGCCGAAGGCGAATGGACCATCGACGAAGTCTGGGCGCTGGGTCGGCGGGTGTATCAAAAGGGTTGAGGAAACGCCCCAGATTCAGTGGCCATGCGGCCCCGGTACGTGGCTGGATTCGAAAGCCTCGACCGGGAGCTTGCGCGGCGTCGGCTGGGCCAGCTCCTGGAGGATGCCGCACTGGCTGGAGTCGGTCTCGCCGTTGCAGCGCGAGCGGAGGGTCGCCAGCGCCTGGCGCAGTGCCTGTAGCTGCTCGATGCGTGCCTCGACGTGGGTTAGGTGGTCGTCGATGAGGCCATTGACGGCATTGCATGGCTGGCGCGGGTGGTCGTGGTAGTCGAGCAGGATACGAATCTCGTCCAGCGTCATGTCCAGCGTGCGGCAGTGGCGAATGAAGCGCAGCCGCTCGGCATGGGGCTCGGCATAGAGCCGATAGTTGGCACTGCTACGGGCCGGCTCGGGCAAGAGCCCCTCGCGCTCGTAGTAGCGGATGGTTTCCACCGGGCAGCCCGTGCGGGTGGCCAGTTCACCGATCTTCATGATCCGCCTCCTCGATTTCGCTTGACCCTATAGTGGCTACAGGGTGTGTCATCAGCATAAGCGATAACACGGAGTCCTACCATGACCGAACGATCCTGCTGCTCCGGCGGCGGCTGCACCGTCGATACCCCGGCCCCGCCGAAGCGGGACGATCCTTCCCCCGACACGCAGTCGCTGCGCCTGCGCATCGAGGCGATGTGCTGCCCCACCGAAGAGGGGCTGCTGCGCCGGGCGCTGGAAGACATGCCGGGCATCGAGCGGCTCGACTTCGACCTGATCGGCCGCCGGCTCACCGTGCACCACCGGGATGTCGGCGAGGAGGTCATTCGGCGCCGAATCGCCGCCACCGGCATGACCGCCGAACGCGATGACCCGACCCAGCGCACGGCACCGGCAGCCAGCGCCGAGGAACCCTGGTGGAAGATCGGCGTGGCCGCCACGCTCGCCTTGGCCGCCGAGGCCAGCCACTGGCTGGAACTGGCGGAGCCCTGGCTTGCCGCCGCGCTGGCACTGGCGGCCATCGCCCTGGTCGGCCTGCCGACCTGGAAGAAAGGCTTCATCGCCCTGCGTCACCGCACCCTCAACATCAACGCACTGATGAGCGTGGCGGTGACCGGTGCGCTGCTGATCGGCCAGTGGGCCGAGGCGGCCATGGTGCTGGTACTGTTTACCCTGGCCGAGCGCATCGAGGCACGCTCGCTGGGCCGGGCACGCAACGCCATCCGCGAGCTGCTCGACCTGGCACCGGAGAGCGCCAGCGTGCGGCAGCCGGATGGCAGCTTCCGTTCCCTTCCCGCCGGTGAAGTCACCGTCGATAGCCTGGTGCGCGTGCGCCCCGGCGAGCGCCTGGCGCTGGACGGCAGTGTCGCCGAGGGCCACCCGGCACTGGACGAATCGCCCATTACCGGCGAGAGCCTGCCGGTGGACAAGGCACCGGGCGAGGCCGTGTTCGCCGGTAGCGTCAACCAGGGCAGCGAGTTTCTCTATCGCACCACCCGTGCGGCGAGCGACACCACCCTGGCTCGTATCATCCATACCGTGGAGCAGGCCCAGGCCAGTCGCGCCCCCACCCAGCGCTTCATCGACCGCTTCGCCGCCATCTATACCCCGGCGGTGTTCGCCTTTGCCCTGCTGGTGGCGCTCACCTTGCCGGTACTGTTCGGCATCGGCTGGCTCGAGGGCGTTTACCGCGCGCTGGTACTGCTGGTGATCGCCTGCCCCTGCGCGCTGGTGATCTCCACCCCGGTGACCATCGTCAGCGGCCTGGCGGCCGCTGCCCGCTCGGGCATCCTGATCAAGGGCGGTAACATACTCGAGCAGGGCCACCGGCTGACCACCCTGGCCTTCGACAAGACCGGCACCCTGACCCAGGGCCGCCCCTCCCAGCGTGCCTGGCACCCGCTCGATCCGGCGCTGGACGAATCAGCCCAGACCCGGCTGCGCGGGCTGGCGACGGGGCTCGCCGTTCGCTCTTCGCATCCGGTGTCGGCGGCCCTGGCGCGTGCCGCCGAAGCGGATGGCATCGTTCCGCTGGAAGTGAGCAACGTGCAGGAACTGCCCGGCCGCGGCGTGATCGCCAAGCAGGACGGGCGCCGCGTGTGGCTCGGCAACCGCCGCCTGATGCAGCAGTTCGCAACGGCAGACGGCACGCTCGACGCCCACCTGGCCGAGCACGAAGCCCGCGGCGAGACCCTGGTGATCCTGGGGCAGGAAAGCCAGCCGCTGGCGCTGTTCGCCGTCGGCGACCCGCTGCGCGCAGAGAGCCGCGAGGCGGTCGAGGCGCTGCATCGCCTGGGCGTGACCACGCTGATGCTGAGCGGCGACAACCCGGCAAGCGTCGCCGCGATGGCCGCCCAGGCCGGTATCGATGAGGCCCACGGCTCGCTGCTGCCGGAGGACAAGCTGGCCATGATCGAGGCCCGCGCTCAGCAAGGCCCGGTGGGCATGGTGGGCGACGGCATCAACGACGCCCCGGCACTGGCCCGCGCCGACATCGGCTTCGCCATGGGCGCACTGGGCAGCGACGCCGCCATCGAGACCGCCGACGTAGCACTGATGGACGACGACCCGCGCCGGCTGGCCGACTTCCTGCGCCTGTCGCGACGCACGCGCAGCATCTTGATGCAGAACATCGCCATCGCTCTGGGCCTCAAGGCGGTGTTCATGGCGCTGGCCTTCAGCGGCCACGCCACCCTCTGGATGGCGGTGTTCGCCGACATGGGTGCCAGCCTGATCGTGGTGGCCAACGGCCTGAGGCTGCTGCGCCAGGACAGGCGGCCGGGCGTTGACCCGCAGCGGCATGATCTAAGGCATGATAAGCCTTTCGATAGGGGAACGGCTCAATAAGGAGCGCCTTGATGGAGTCGCCGCAACACGCCGAGGTCGTCGTCATCGGCGCCGGTATCGTCGGCCTGGCCTGTGCCTGGCATCTGCAGCAGCAGGGATTCGAGGTCATCCTGATGGACCCCGAGCCGCCCGGCAGCGGGGCCTCGTCCGGCAACGCCGGCACGCTCGCCAGCTACGCCGTCGAGCCCATTGCACAGCCTGCGCTGTGGCGGCAAGCACCGACGTTGCTGCTGTCGCCACAATCGCCGTTTCACTTGCGCTGGCAGCACTTGCCCAGGCTCGCCCCGTGGCTGTGGCGATTCCTCAAGGCTTCCACCCCGCACCGCGCCCAGCACACCACCCGGGTCCTGAGCGAACTGCTCGCTCCCGCCGTCGACGACTGGCAACAGGTACTCGACGACCTGAAGGGCAACGACGAGGGTGTCACCCTGTACCGACGAGGCTCGCTGTACTTCTATCGCAGCGCCCAAGGCTGGCACGAAGCGCAGCGCGACATTGCCGCCCGCGAGCGCTTCGGCGTTGCACAAGAGTGTCTCGACGCGCGCAGCGTGGCGGCGCTGGAACCGGCGCTCGAAGGCCTGGCCAAAGGCGGCATCCTGTTTACCGACGCCTGCCACCTGAGCGATCCGTTGACCCTGGCCCAGCGACTGGCCGAGCGCCTGGTGAGTCGTGGCGCCCGCCTCGTGCGGGCCAAGGCACTGAGGCTCCTGGCACAAGGCGGCGGCGTGCATATCGCGACCGACCGAGGTTCCTGGCAGGCCGAACGCGTGGTGATTGCCGCTGGCATCAGGTCACAGCCCCTGGCCCGCGATGGCGGCGACCGCATCCCGCTGGAGGCGGAGCGTGGCTACCATCTGGAGTTTCCGTCCGCCCGTGAGCTGGTCAGCCGCCCCTGCTGCCCCGTCGAGAACGCCTTCTACCTCACGCCGATGACGGGCCGCCTGCGCATCGCCGGCACGGTCGAGCTGGGGCATCCTGACGATCCCGCCAACTCCAGGCGACTCGGCTACATCAGGCGCCATGCCGAGGCACTGTTCGGCCCACTCGGCGAGCCCAGCCAGAGCTGGCTTGGCCTGCGCCCGTCGCTGCCCGACTCGCTACCGGTGATCGGCCCTGCCTCCTCCCTGCCGGGTGTCAGCTACGCCTTCGGCCATGGCCACCTGGGCTTGACCCTGGCCGCCACCACCGGCCGCCTGCTGGCGAACAGCATCAAGGGCGAAGCGCCCGAGTGGCTCGCGGACTGCGCAGCCAGTCGCTTTCGTTGAATGCGGTAGGCGCTCAAGATCAGTCGCGCAGGGCCACGGCACGCTGCATGAAGTTGACGATCCAGCGCGCCATCAGCGTGTCGTCGACCTCGGCGATGAGCGATGTCTCGCCTTCGCGCACGCGCTCGTCGCCGACCAGCTCGCGGCGCAGGGCCATCAGGTCGCGCGAGTATGCCTTGGTGAATTCAGGGTGGCCCTGCACGCCGAGGAAGTGTTCGCCGATCTGCATCAGATAGTGGGGGCAGAAATCGCTGCCGCCCACGACGGTGGCCTCGGGCGGCAGCGCCTCGATCTGGTCCTGATGGCTGACCAGCAGGTCGAGGCCCGGCTGCCAGGGCTCCATCCACTCGGCGCGTGACTGGATGCGGTTGAACGACATGCCTACGCCCCAACCCCGATCACTCTTGACCACTTCGCCTCCCAGGGCCTTGGCCATCAACTGATGGCCGAAGCAGATGCCCACCAGCGGCTTGCCGGCCCGCCACAGTTGACGCACGAAGTCGCACAGCTCGTCGACCCAGGGCAACCCATCGTTGACGCCGTACTTCGAGCCGGTGGTCATCCAGGCATCTACGGCGTCGATGTCGTCGGGGATCTCCCCATCCAGGCAGCGCCAGACCTGGAACTCCAGCGTGGGGTCGACCCGTTGGAACAGGGCCGCGAACATTTCCGGGTAGTTGCCGTGGGCCTCGCGCAGTTCCGGCGCCACGTCATCGCACTGCAATAGCCCGATGCGCATTGGTGGATCTCCTTTCATTGAACCTTCCCTGGACTCCGGCCCGCCAGCCGCGGCATCACCAGCCAAAAAAGCCCTTGGACTTCGTCTGAAGACTCCTGACGAAGCCTAGAGGCGGCCCTCCACGGCGGCCACGAAAATACCGCGGTACTCGTCGGCCTCGAAGGCGACCGGGTTGGTACCCGACGAGGGATCCGCCACCGCCATGCGCCCGACCTTGTCGGCCTGGCGCGTATCGATGCCCAGCTCGGCCAGGGTGTGCGGAATACCGAGCCGCTCGCGCAGGCCCAGTACCCAGTCGATCACTGCCGCCGTGCCCGGCTGGTCCAGGTTGAGATAGCGCCCCAGGCGCACCATCGGCTCGCCGATGGCCCGCTCGTTGGCGCGCAGCACGTAGGGCATCAGCACTGCGTTCAAGGTTCCATGATGGGCGTCGTAGAGCGCGCCGAGCGGATGCGCCAGGGCATGCATGGCACCCAGGCCGCGCTGGAAAGCGGTCGCGCCCATGCTCGACGTCACCAGCATGTTCATGCGCGCCTCGAGGTCGCCACCATCGCTGTAGGCGCGTTGCAGGTAGAGGTCGATACGGCGCATGCCCTCCACGGCGATGCCTTCGGCCATAGGGTGGTAGAGCGGCGAGCACCACGCCTCCATGCAGTGCGACAGTGCATCCATGCCGGTGGCAGCGGTGATTGCAGGTGGCAGCCCCACGGTGAGTTCGGGGTCGAGGATCACCGTGGCCGGCACCATCCCCGGGTGGAAGATGATGCGCTTGACGTGCTCCGCCTCGTCGGTGATCACCGAGGCACGTCCCACCTCGGAGCCGGTGCCGGCGGTGGTGGGTACGGCGACGATGGGGGCGATGGCCTTGGCGTCGGCATTCTTCCAGTTGTCGCCGATGTCCTCCAACGACCACAGCGACAATCCCTCACGCTGATTGGCCATCAGCGCCACCGCCTTGGCGGCGTCGAGCCCCGAGCCGCCACCGAAGGCGATCACGCCGTCGTGACTGCCGCTGCGGAAGGCGGCGATGCCGTCGAGCACGTTGCGCCCGGTGGGGTTGCCCTTGACCTGGCTGAACACGGCGATGCGCAGGCCGGCATCCTGGCAGGCCTGTACGCATGCCTGCACCATCGGCAGCGCCGCCAACCCAGGGTCGGTAACCAGCAGCGGCGCGCCCATGCCCAGTGCCTTGCAGGCCTCGGGCAGGTCGCGAATGCGCCCAGCCCCGGTGAGGATGTTCGAAGGGTAGTTCCAGCCCATGGTGTAGTGGGTCATGTCGTGGCTCATGGCGTTCTCCTGGGCCAGCTCAGGCGTGTTTGAGGTGGAATGACTTGGGCCGGGTCAGTGTCTCGTAACCAATGCGCGACAACGAACAGCCCCGCCCCGACTGCTTGACCCCGGTCCAGGCCAGCTCCGGGTCGAGGTAGTCGCAGCGGTTGGTGAATACGGTACCGGCATCGAGGCGTCGGGCAATGGCCTCACCCGCCGCGATGTCGCGGGTGAAGACGGCAGCAGTAAGGCCGAAATCACTGTCGTTCATCAGCCGCACGGCCTCGTCGTCGTCCGCCACCGGCATGATGCCGACCACCGGACCGAAGCTCTCCTCGGTCATGACCCGCATCGAGTGATCGACGCCGGTCAACACCTGCGGCGCCAGGTAGGCGCTACCCGGCACCGAGAGCGGGAAGTCGCCGGGATCGATCCACGCCTTGGCGCCGGCGGCAACCGCCTCCTCGACCTGGACGCGCACGAAGTCCGCCGCCGCGGGGCGCACCAGCGGCCCCAGGGTGGTCTCGGGGTCGGTGGGATTGCCGAGCCGGAGCTGGCGCACCCAGGCCACGGCGCGCTCGACGAAGTCGTCGAAGATCGAGGTGTGTACGTAAATGCGCTCGATGCCACAGCAGCTCTGCCCCGAATTGAAGAAGGCGCCGTCCATCACGCCGGGCACCGCCTCGTCGAGGTTCACGTCGGCACGGATGTAGGCCGGGTCCTTGCCGCCAAGTTCCAGCCCGGTGGCGATGAAGCGCCCGGCGGCGTTGCGCTCGACCATCGCCCCGCCCGCCACCGAGCCGGTGAAGGAGACATGAGCGATGCGACCATCTCCGATGGCCGCTTCCGCTGCCTCATGAGAGAGATGCAGGTGCTGGAACACCCCCGCCGGCAAGCCGGCCTCGTCGAAGGCCTGCTGAAAACGCTCGGCGCACAGCGGGGTCTGGGCGGAGTGCTTGAGGATCACCGCGTTGCCGGCCATGATCGCCGGCACCACGGCATTCACCGCGGTCATGAAGGGAAAATTCCACGGCGCGACGATGAACGACACGCCGAGTGGCTCGCGGGTGATGTAGCGGGTGAAGCCCGGCTTCTCGGCCAGGCGGATCGGTGCCAGGGCATCTTCTGCCAGGGCGATCATGGTGCGCGCGCGGTCCTCGAAACCACCAATTTCGCCGCCGGACACGGCGACCGGCCGGCCCATCTGCCAGGTCAGCTCCAGCGCCAGCTCGTCGCGCCGGGCGACGAAGGCATCGACCATCTTCGAGCACAGCTGCGCGCGCTCGGCGAGGCTCGTCTCGCGCCACGCGCGCTGCGCCGCCACCGCTCGTTCCAGCGCCGCCTCGACCCGCGCCGGGTCGGCCAGCTCCCGCTCGACGTAGACCGAACCGTCGACCGGAGAAATCGTCTTCTGTATGGCCATGTGCACCTCAAATAATCTCAAAGTAACGATCCAACTCCCAATCGGTGATATGCCGGCGGAATTGGCGTTCTTCCCATTCACGAGTGGCCGCGAAGTGCTCGACGAAGGCGTCGCCGAACAGGTTGTGTGCCGCCTCGGATGCCTTCAAGCGCTGGGCGGCCTCCCACAGCGTACGCGCGAGCGCCTGGTGCTCGGGGTGGGCCAGTTCGTAGGCGTTGCCGGTCACCGCCTCATCCGGCTCGAGCTGGTGCTCGATGCCGTAGAGGCCGGAGCCGATCGCCGCGGCCAGCGCCAGGTAGGGGTTGGCATCGGCGCTGCCCAGGCGATACTCGACCCGCTGCGACTTGGCACTGCCGGGAATCACCCGCAGCGCCGTGGTGCGGTTCTCCACGCCCCAGGTGGCATCAGTCGGCGCCCAGAAGCCGGGGATCAGGCGGGTGTAGCTGTTCACCGTGGGGGAGAACATGGCCAGGAACTCCGGCATCAGCTTCTGCTGGCCGGCGACGAAGTGGCGCTGGACGTCACTCATGCCGTGAGGCTTGTCGGCGTCGAAGAAAGCCGACTCGCCACTGTCTAGCCGATTGAGCGAGAGATGGATATGGCCGCTCTGGCCGGGATAGTCCGGCGACCACTTGGCCATGAAGGTGGCCATCAACCCGCGGCGTTGCGCCCATACCTTGGTGAAGGTCTTGAACAGCGCCCCCTTGTCGCCGGCGGCCAGCGCCTCGTCGACGCGTATTGCCGCCTCGAGCACGCCGGGGCCGGTCTCGGTGTGCAGCCCCTCGATGGGGAAATCCATCGTCTCGGCCATCTCCAGCAGCTCGTGGTAGAGCTCGCCATGCACCGAGCTCCTGAGCATCGAATAGCCCATCATGTCGGGGGTCAGCGGCTTGAGGTTGCGAAAGCCCTTCTCGCGCACCGACTCCGGGGTCTCCTGGAACAGGAAGAACTCGTACTCCAGCGCGCCGCAGGCGGCAAAGCCCATCGCCTCGGCCTTGGCCAGCACGCGACGCAGCAGCCCGCGCGGGCAGATCGTCTCGGCCGGGCCGGTGAACTCGGCCAGGAACAGCAGCATGTCGCCCTCGCAGGGCAGTTCGCGACAGCTCTCGGGAACCACCCGCAGCGCGGCATCGGGATAGCCGGTATGCCAGCCGGTGTATGTCACGTTGTCATAGAGTTCGTCCTTGCTGTCCCAACCCAGCACTACGTCGCAGAAGGCGAAGCCCTCGCTCAAGGCATGGAAGAACTTGTCGCGTCGCATGTACTTGCCGACCATCACGCCGTCGATGTCGAACATGCCTACCTTGACGTGGCTGAGGCCGCGTTGCTCGACGATACGCCGGGCGTCGTCTGCACTCTTCACGTCTCTCGCCTGGAGTCGGCTCATGGTCGCTTCCTCGTACACCCTTCGTTGTCATTGTTCGTCAAAACAGTTCTTCGAAACCGCTGGATCAAAGCCGGCGGGAGCGCCGAGCCGAGCCCGGCGCTCCCACCCTTTCCTCAACCGTAGCGGTAGGGAGGTCCTGCCTGTTGCATGGTCTCGCGATAGTCCTTGAGGATCTGCACCACCCGGGCGCTGCGATCGCTCTCCTGGGCGATCTCGTCCCAGAAGGCCAGTGCCTCGTCCTCGAGCCGCTGCCACTCCTCCTCGGGAATCGAGGTCAGCTCCAGCTTGCCGCCGGTGGTACGGTAGTGCGCCTCACCCCACCAGTACCAGTGCTGCCGGTAATAGTGGGAGTTGTCCATGCACAGCCTGAACAGGGTCTGCAGATGCTCGGGGACCTCGTTCCAGCGTTCGCTGTTGGCGAAGTAGGAACCCGCCCAGGCACCGGAGATGTTGTTGGTCAGGTAATAGCTGCTGACGTCGGCCCAGCCCACGGTGTAGGCCTCGGTGATGCCCGCCCAGGCGATACCATCGAGCTCGCGGGTCTGCATGGCGACCTCGATGTCCTCCCACGGCAACGTCACCGGCACCACACCGAAGCGGCTCAGGAAGCGCCCCGCAGTGGGGAAGGTGAAGACGCGCTTGCCCTGCAGGTCGTCGAGGCTTCTGATCGGCTCGCGGGTAACGAAGTTGCACGGGTCCCAGGCTCCCGAGCCCAGCCAGGTGACACCCTCGACCTCGCCGTAGGCTTCCTCCCAGATCTCCTTGAGCCCGTAGTGGTGGAACAGCGCCGGCACGTCGAGGCTGTAGCGAGAGGCGAACGGGAAGTAGCCGCCGAAGACCGAGACGTCGACGGGTGCATTGATCGAGTCGTCGTCGCTCTGCACGGCGTCGATGGTGCCGCGCTGCATGGCACGGAACAGCTCACCGGTGGGCACCAGTTGGTCGGCGTAGTAGAGCTCGATCTCCATCTCGCCGTTGGCGGCCTTGTTGAAGGCGTCGATGGAGGGCTTGATGACGTGCTCAGCGAGTGCCGGCCCGGCATAGGTCTGCAGGCGCCAGCGAATCGGGCTGCGTGACTGGGCGTGGACGTAGGGGGCCGAGAGTGTCGTGGCCCCGACGGTAGCGGCGGTGGCCAGGCCCGCCTTCTTGAGGAAATCGCGACGATTGCTCATGGGTCTTCTCCTGCTGTTTTGCTTGTTGTCGGAAGAATCGCGGTATTCGATCGTCGTGCCGTGGTTCACCTCCTGGGAGTCAGTAGCCGCGATAGAGCTGCGGCAGCCACAGCGCCAGCTGCGGGAAAATGGTGATCAGCGCCAACCCGATCAGCATGATGCCGACGAAGGGCCAGACGCTGCGGTAGATGTCGCCCAGCGAGATCTCCGGCGGCGCCATGGCGCGCATCAGGAACAGGTTGTAGCCGAACGGCGGGGTCATGTAGGCGATCTGCACGGTGATGGTGTACAGCACGCCGTACCAGATCGGGTCGAAACCCAGGCTGATCACCAACGGCACGTAGAGTGGTGCCACGATCACCAGCATGGCGGTGTCGTCGAGGAACATGCCTAGCAGGATGTAGGAGAGCTGCATCATCACCAGGATCTGCCACGGGCTCATGCCGATGCGGTCGAGGAAGATGTTCTCGATGGCACGCACCGCGCCAAGGCCGTCGAATACCGCGCCGAAGCACAGCGCCGCCAGGATGATCCACATGAACATGCAGCTGATGCCCAGCGTCTTGTGCACGGTGCTCTCGATCACCTTCCAGGTCAGGCGCCGCTTGACCAACGCCGCCAGGGTGGCGGATACCGCCCCTACCGCCGAGCTCTCCACCAGGCTGGTGACCCCCATCAGGAACAGCCCGGTCATGAAGAAGAAGATCAGCAGCGGCAGGATGCCGGCACGCAGCAGCTTGAGCTTCTCGGCCAGGCTCATCTGGCGCTCCTCGGCGGGCAGCGCCGGGCCGAGATGCGGCTGCAGACGACAGCGGATGACGATATAGATCACGAACAGCGCGGCCAGGATCAGCCCGGGGATGGCACCGGCCAGCCACAGTTGGCTGACCGGCTGGCGCGCGATCATGCCATAGAGCACCAGCACCACGCTGGGCGGCACCAGGATTCCCAGCGAGCTACCGGCCTGGATCACGCCGGTGACCATGATCTTGTCGTAGCCGCGGCGCAGCAGTTCGGGCAAGGCGATGGTGGCACCTATCGCCATGCCGGCCACGCTCAGGCCGTTCATCGCCGAGACCACCACCATCAGGCCGATGGTGCCCACCGCCAGTCCGCCCTTGAGCGAGCCCATCCAGACGTGGAACATCTCGTAGAGCTCGCTGGCGATGCCCGATTCGGAGAGCATGTAGCCCATGTAGATGAACAGCGGCAACGTCAGCAGCGGATACCAGTTCATCAGTTGGATGGCGGCATTGAACGGCATCTCAACGCCGCCATGCCCCCACAGCAGCAGTGCCGAAGCGGCGCCGACGAAGCCGATCACGCCGAATACCCGCTGCCCGGTGAGCAGCAGCAGCATCATGGTCGAGAACATCGTCAGGGCGATCATCTCGTAGCTCATTCGAGATTCTCCCCTTCCAGCGCCACGCCTTCCAGCACCACGCCGCGCGCCCGGGCGATGTCCTTGAACAGGGTCGAGACGCTCTGCAGCAGCATCAGCAGCACGCCGAAGGTCATGATGATCTTGATCGGCGCCAGGGGCGGCGCCCAGGAGGTGTAGCTCTTCTCGCCGTAGCGCAGGGCGTACTCGGTACTGGAGATGCCACCGGCGAACAGCGCGCCGAGGAAGACCAGCAGCAGCACGATGGTCAGGGCGTCGACGATGGCCCGGGTGCGGTCCGACCAGCGCGAGTAGAACAGGTCCATGCGTACATGGGCGCCCATCTGCATGGCGTAGGCGCCGCCCAGCAGGTAGTAGGCGGCCATCATGAACTGCGAAACCTCGATGCTCCAGATCAGCGGGCTGTTGAAGGCGGTACGCGCTACCGAGGCGTAGAGCAGGACGCCGATCATCACGAAAATCAGGAACATGACGATACGCCCCACCACCCGGTTGAACGCATCCACCCAACGCACGTAGAGCGTTATTATTCTTGGCATCTTCCAGCACCGATCGCTTGGGTTTCGCTCCAGTCTTCGGGGGCAATTCGGGATTGCGCAACAAGCATCGGTATCGGCGGCGCGTTAAGTATCGATGAAATCGATAGTGCTCGAGAAGGGTACGGCTACGCTGCCCCGCGCACCCACTCAGTGCACGGTTGCGGGCTGTGTCGGGGAGGGAGAGTTCACGTCGGGGTGACGACTTCGGCAGAGAGCCAGGGCAGCGCTCGCTCCAGTTGGGCGCGGAAGTGCTGCTCGAGCAGGCGCCGGCTGTCACGGGCCAGCAACGCAGGCAACTCGCCCAGCTCGTCACGCCGCGCCACCAGCGTCAGTTCCCGGGTCAGTGGCGCCAGCGGCAACGGCGCCACCGCGACCTGAAGGTCGTCGAGGCCGGCCTGGTAGAGGCACAGCGGGGTGGTGATGGTCCAGCCCGCGCCGGCACCGACCAGGCGCAACACGGCGAAGGTATTGTCGAGATGCAGCCGGGCCGGCAGCTCGAGCTGGTTCAATCGCAAGTGGCGCTCGATGGACTGGCCGATCAACGACTGCGGGGTATAGCGCACGAAGTCCAGGTGGCGCGACAGCCAGCGCAGGTTGTCCAGCGGACCGTTCCAGGAAAGCGGCGTCACCAGCACGAAGGGTTCGCGCAGCAGGGCGTGCCGCTCCAATCCGTCGTAGTTCTCCAGCCGGTCATCGGAAATGATGATATCCACATGGCGTGTCAGCAGGGAGTGGCCATGCATGTGCGACAGCCCGGTCGTCAGGGTATAGTCACGGGTATGGCGCCGGATCAGCTCGACCAGCGGCTGCCCGACCGCCGTTGCCAGCGAATCGACCAGCGCCAGGCGTACCTGGTGGAGCTGGCCGAAGCCGCCGCTGACCAACTCGCGCCGGGTGTTGCGCGCATCGTCGAGCAGGCGGCGGGCACGGTCGTAGAAGAAGCGCCCCGCACTGGTCGGCTCAAGCGGCCGGGAATGACGCTTGAACAGCGTCACGCCCATGCTCTCCTCCAGGTTGGCCAGGCTCTGCGACACCGAGGATTGCTTGAGCCCCAGCCGCCTGGCCGCCGCGCTCTGGCTGCCCTGCTCCAGGGTCTCGACGAAGATCTCCATGCTGCGAAGATCGAAACCGAAGCCGCTGCGCATCCGTATGTCCTCGCGTTACGTCATCCGGGCACTGGAACTCCCCTCACAGCGCACCGGTCAGAAAGCTGTCATCACCACGACATGGAGGTCCCATGACCGCAGAGGTCACCGCCCGGGCGGTAGCCGAGCGTCCCGTTTCCACCTGGACCGGCTGGGGCCAGTGGCTGGCACTCGCCACCATGACCATCGATCACCTGACCCGCTACGTGCTGCCCGCCGGCTGGGAGCTCGGCTGGGCGGGTTCGTCGCTGGGCCGCATCGCCTTTCCACTCTTTGCCGCCATGGTCGCCTGGCACGGCTTGTTCAATACGCGCAACCCGCTACGCTACGCCCGGCGTATTCTGGTCATTGGTGTGGCCGCCCAGTTGCCCTACATGCTGATGCCGAGGGCCACCGACGCCTTCATTCTCAATGTCTGCTTCACCCTGGCGCTGGGGCTGGCCTGGGGCGCCTGGCTGCGCGAGCTGCTCGCGCGGCATCGCCACGGCAGCCTGGGCAGCGCCTGGCTGGGGGCGGCGCTGGCCGCCACGCTGGCGGTCTGGTACCTGCTCGGCGGCTGGGTCGAGTACGGCCACCGCGGGCTGTTGCTGATTCCCTTGTTCATGCTCGCGATGCATCACCTGCACCATGCCGGGGTCACGCTTGCCGAACGCCTCGCCGCCGTCGCCATGGCCGTGCCGCTGCTGGTCGTGGCGGGGCTGATGAACAGCTCCGACATGGCCAAGTCATTCACCGTCGCCACCTGCCTCGTGGTGCTGTGGCTGGCAGCCGGCGCCCACCGCCTGACGCCAGTCGTGCCCGCCGCCATGCCCCGTCGGCTGTGGCTGGCATGGTATCCCGGCCACTTCGCCCTGATCGCCCTATGGCTGTGGGCCAGCGGTGGGCTCGGCTGAATCAGGCCTGATCCTGGCCGGCCCGCTCCACTTCCCTGCCGGCCAGCAGCGCTTCGAACGCCTCGCCAGGCATGGGCCGGTAGAAATGATAGCCCTGGAACAACCGACAGCCGCGCTCCCGCAGGAACTCGTGCTGGGCCTCGTTCTCCACCCCTTCCGCCACCACGTCGATGCCGAGATGCTGGGCCATGGCCAGTACCGTCGCCACGATGGCGGCATCGCTACCATCGGTATCGAGGTTGCTGACGAAACTGCGGTCGATCTTGAGCTCGTCCAGCGGCAGAGACTTGAGATAGGAGAGCGACGAGAAACCGGTACCGAAATCGTCCAGGGCCAGATGCACCCCCAGGCGTTTGAGCGCCTGCATGCGCTCCACGGCATCCTCCAGCCCATCGATCATGATGCTCTCGGTCAGTTCGACGACGAGCCGCGCCGGGTCGATACCATGGGTACCGGTCGCCCAAGTGAGCCCTTCGACGAAACCGGGCTGGGTGAAGTGACGCACGCTGATGTTGACCGACAGTCGCGGCAGGACCTCGACCGGCAAGCGTGACAGCAACCCGCAACAGCGATCCAGCATCCAGGTCTCGAGTTCGACAATCAGGTCGGTCTCCTCGGCAATGGCGATGAACACTTCGGGCGAGACCCAGCCATGGCGTGGATGCTGCCAGCGCATCAGCGCCTCGCCGCCGATGACCCTGCCGTGTTCGTCGAGCTGGGGCTGGAAGGCGATGCTGAGCTGATTCTCCGCCAAGGCCCGACGCAGCGCCTGTTCCATTTCCAGTCGCCAGCTCATCTGGGTCTGCATGGAGGGCTCGTAGCCACAGATCTGTGCCCGCCCCTTCAGCTTGGCCTGGTACATGGCGGTGTCGGCGTGACGCAGCACGTCGCCCACGTCCTCATCGCCCAGGGGAAACAGGGTATAGCCGATGCTCGGCGTCACGCTGATGCGCTGCCCGCCCAGGTCGTAGGCCCGGCGCAGGATCGAGAGCAGCCTCTCGGCACGATGCTCGGCACGCTTGATTTCGGCTTCGCGATCGGCGCTCAGGGCCGGCATCATCACGACGAATTCGTCGCCGCTGAGCCGCGCCGCCACGGCATCCGTGTCGAGACTCAGCAGCAGGCGCTTGCTGACCTGACGCAGCAGCTCGTCACCCACCGCGTGCCCCAGGGTATCGTTGATGATCTTGAAACGGTCCAGGTCGAGGAACATCACCAGGCCGACGCGGCCGTCGTCGCGGCGGTCGCGAATGGTAGAGGCCAGCGTCTCGATCAGCAGGCGTCGATTGGGCAATTCGGTGAGCGGATCGTAGTAGGCCTGGCGATGGATGGTCTCCTCCGCCAGCTTGCGTTCGGTGAAGTCCTCGATGACCGCCACGCCCCCCACCACCTCGCCCGACTCGTTGCGCAGGGCACTGTAGAAGGCGCGCAAAGGCGTCTGCTTGCCGCTGACCACGGTACGGTAGGTGCCTTCGAAGTAGCCGGTACCGTTCTCCAGGGCATCGCGTATCGCCCCGGTCACGCGCTCGTCGTTCAACTGCGTCAGCAGGTTCATGCCCAGCAAGCGCTGCCGGCTGGTGCCGAGGATGTCGAGGCACATCTCGTTGCAGTCGACCACCCGCCCCTCACGGTCGAAGTGCAGCACGCCCAGCGGCGTATGGCGGAAGATGGCGCGGTAACGTGCCTCGCTGACGCGCAGTTGCCGCTCGCGTGAAGAGACGATCAGGCGCAGGGCGATGTTGTCGGAAATGGTGCGATGCAGGCGACGATTGATGATGAGCACCAGTCCCAGGAACAGCACGATCATGGCAGCCAGCAGCAGAGCGAGGGAGGTGTTCTGCAGCAACAGCTGAGCCAGCAGTGGCAGCATGGTGGGCAGAACGAACAGCGGCGCCATCCACGCCACCGGGGAGAGCGTGGTGACCCCGCCGGCGGCAATACCCGTCAGCACGATCGCCAGCGCCGCCAGCTGACCATGATGCTCCATGGTGAACATCGTCAGGCCGGCCACGCCCCACAGCCCCCCGGCGATGCCGGTGCCCCAGGCGAAGCGATACAGCCAGCGCCGCTGGCGACGCCGTTTTGCCGGTTGACGATGGTAGTACCAGGCCAGCCACAAACGCCCGCCCGACACGGCGACCAGCGCACCGAGCCAGCCCACCAGGTAGCCCTGCGGCATGATCGGCCACATCGCGCCTACCAGCAGACAAGCCGCCAGGACGCTGGCCAATATCGGCTGCCACAGCCGCTCGTAGAGCAGGCGTACCTGCTCGTGGGCCAACTGACGGCGGCGGGAAACGTCCGTTGACGGTGCCGCGTCGTGGTCGCTTTGCTCATCCTGAAGGGGGAAGGACATGCAGGGGTCCGAATCTGTTGTCGTTTCGCTGCTCTATCTTTACTCGATAGCGCACAGTTTGGCGAGACAGCCTCTCAACGCAATTCGGCCGCCATTGATTTCCCCCAGCGACTCGACGCAGCCTGCATGGCCTAGGGCCAGGCGTATACGCCTCGGTTCAATGCATCGCGGATCGCCGAGATCACCTTGGCTCCCCTCAAGGTGGCTCCGCTATAGCCATCGACGTCATCCACAACCCGCTCCGGCTGGTAGAGCGCAAAGATTCGCGTGACCGGCTCACCTTCGAGGCGTTCGGCAATCTGGCGGTGCTGCAACATGACCGGGTACCGCTCATCGCCCTCCTCGAGGGCCAGATAATCCACGCCCCGATAGGACAGATGACGATAGTCCAGCGAATGTATCCGCCCATCTCGCAGGTCGAAGGTAACGTTGACCTGAATGCTGCCCCGGTCGGTGAAGACCCCGCGATAATGGCCATCCAGCGGCAAGCCCAGCATGACACGAGCCAGACGCTCGTCCTCGGCTGGTGAAAGGCTCTTCTGAGCGTTGCCGGTGTCGCTGCGGGAATCGGTTGCCACAGGCGCTGTCGCGCTTGTCTCGCCCGGCTCGCCCTCTTCATCGACCAGGCGTCCGATCAGGTAACGCTCCAACCGCTCTTGGGCGCGGGGGCTATGGGGCACACCGGGACGCTTGTTTTCCCAGCCTTCGGAGGCCTCCCGGCCGCACCATTCAAGAATGACCTCTTCATCGGTGGGGTGGTCGGGTACATATCCGGTAATGTCGTAGACTCGGCCGTGGATGGCCTTCCAACAGCTGTCGGCACTGTCATGCTCGGCCAATTGTTCCAACGTTATCGGTTCGAGGTTCTCATCCCCGGTCGCGTCATGCTCGCTACTAGAGAGCACGGATATCGAAACCAAGGTGGCGAGACTGGCCACGAAGGCAATGAAGGCGGAATAGGCGATCTTGTTCATAGGAAGTCGAAGACCTCGCTGTGAATACGTGAGGCGGGGACCCCTTGCCCGGCCAGCAGCCGTTGCAGGTGGGCAATCATGCCCGGTGGCCCGCAGAGATAGATTTCCCGCGCAACGAAATCGGGACAGTGTTCACGCAGAAAGGCCTCGGTAAGCGGCCCATGGTCACGGTAGTAGTGTTGCGTATAGGCGAACTCCTCGACCCGCTCGGCGATCTTGCAGAAGTCGTCATGGTAGTAGGCGCGATCCGGGCTATTGGCCAGGTAGAACAGATGGACGTGCCCCTTGAGGTCAGCTCCGGCGGCAAAACCGCGGGCGCCGCCGACGAAGGGAGTGATGCCGATGCCGCCGCCCAGCCAGAGCATGTCGCGTGCCGGAAAACGGCGTCCGAAGAATTCCCCATAGGGTCCTTCGATCAGTACTCGTGTCTCCGTCGTCACCGTCTGCAGGGCGTGGCTGGCATCGCCCAGATCCTTGATGCCGATACGCAGTCGAGTATCCGAAGGCGCCGAGGCGATAGTATAGGGATGCTCCTCGCCACGCCCGGCGGCAAGCCGCTCATCCAGTGGGGTGAGATAGACGAACTGTCCTACCTCGTGGCGAATGCCATCCCCCTCGGGGCGCAGCACCAGTTCCACCACGCCGCGGGCCAGCGGAACCACGTCCTCGATCCGGTAGGGATGCCGCCGGTGCGGCGCCACTCCCTTGCGCCAGGCGATGGCTCCCAGCCCAG
The DNA here is from genome assembly GCF_025725665.1 of Halomonas sp. LR3S48. Lineage (NCBI taxonomy): Bacteria > Pseudomonadati > Pseudomonadota > Gammaproteobacteria > Oceanospirillales > Halomonadaceae > Halomonas > Halomonas sp. LR3S48. Next base: position 3,764,106 of record NZ_CP107009.1, read on the forward strand.
CGATACCGAGCAGCCACCACAGCCAGGCCTCCCCGGCCAGCAGCAGTGCGTGGCAAAGGCCAAGCAGCAACGCCATCGCCGAGACCAGGTGAAGGTGCTTCCAACGCTGATAATGAGGTTTGCCAAAGAAGCCGAAGGTGGGCGCCAGGAACACGACCAACGCCACCCAGGCCAGCCAGCCAAACCATATCGCCCCTTGGCTCAGCGGTGGGAACAGGGTGGCCACCGCAACGGCAAGGGATACCGGCACTGCCGCCAGCCCCAGCGCCAAAACGTGCACCATGACCATGATGAAAGCGGTGAAGCCGAGCCAGTGATGCAGGCGCCAGAGCCGGGTCAGGCCCCCGAAGGGCCGGTCGAAGCCGGGCACGCGCAGGCTCACCCCCGCCGCGAGCAGCATCAGGGTCAAACCGAGAATGCCGCTGGCTCGACCCAGCCAGTTCAGCCAAGCCTCCGCCACACTTCCGGGCAATCCCAGTCGTGGCAGCGCCACCGCCAGCGGCAGCATGACCAACGCGACCAGAAGGAGATCGCCACGGTGGCGCGGCAAGGGCATCGTCACTTTCCTCCAGGGAGGCCTCATATCTGATTGTTGCCGTTATCCTGTCTGGTGCAATGACACGCTCGGATCCGCCACCGCTGCCTTGATGCAGATCAGTTATCCGTAGCGCATTAAGGGTGCCGGCATGTCATGAAACCGCCTTTATTCGTTCATGCCGATGCAACATGGCGCTACCAAGATCGAGCTTCGTCGATCTCTATATCCCGCACGAGGCCACTCATGAAGCAGTCGTATACGCCCGGACACGTTGATCCGATCCTCGCCGCCGGCGACGAACCGGCGAGCAACGCATCGCGCAATGCATACTTCGGCGACGTCCTGGAGTCACGCATGAGCCGCCGCACGCTGCTGCGCGGCAGCCTGGCTGTCGCGGTAGCCAGCGCCATGGCGACCAGCCTGCCCTTCGGCCGCGCCCTGGCCGCCGGCTCTGGCGCCCCGGCCCCGAGCATCGGCTTCAAGGCGGTTCCGGTCAGCGCCGCCGACAGCGTGGTGGTGCCGGAAGGCTACCGGGTACAGACCTTCATTCCCTGGGGCACACCGATCAGCGGCAACATGCCGGCCTCTTCCCTGGAAGCTGGCGGCGAGGACCAGGCCCACCAGGTGGGCAGCCATCACGACGGCATGCACTTCTTCCCGATCGAGGGCAGTTCCCGCGACGGCCTGCTGGTGCTCAACCACGAATACGTCGAGCCGCGTTTCATGCATGCCGCCGCCCAGGGCCTGGCGCTCGATTCCGAGGGCTTCCCGCAGCACGAGGACGGCTCCCGCGACGCCGACCAGGTGCTCAAGGAGCTCAACGCCCACGGTGTCTCCATCGTTCGCATTCAAGAAGGCGACGACGCTCAGTGGCAAGTGGTCGTGGACGAACGCAACCGGCGCATCACCGGCCTGACCCCGATGCGCCTGGCCGGCCCCGTGGCCGGTACCGAGCACGTGGTAACGAAGTACAGCCCCGACGGCAGCATGACCCGCGGCACGCTGAACAACTGTAGCCATGGCGTCACGCCTTGGAATACCTATCTCGCCGCCGAAGAGAACTGGTCGGGCTACTTCGCCAACGAGGATACCGAGATCGACCGGCGCCAGGCCCGCTTCGGCATCCAGACGCGCAGCGAGGGGCGCTATCAATGGCATCGTGCCGAAGGCGGCGCCGACGAATTCGTACGCTTCGACGCCACCTCCCGCGGTGCCTCGCCCCGCGAGGACTATCGCAACGAGCCCCACACCTTCGGCTACATGACGGAGATCGACCCTTACGATCCCGAGAGCACGCCGGTCAAACGTACTCATTTGGGCCGCTTCGCCCATGAGGGCGTGATCTTCGCCCCCGCCGTGGAGGGCCAACCGGTGGTCTGCTACTCCGGTGATGACGCCCGCTTCGAGTACATCTACAAGTTCGTCTCGGCCCGCCCCTACCAGGCCGCCAGCGCCGACGGCTCGCTGCTCGACGAAGGCACGCTGTACGTAGCCAGGTTCAACGACGACGGCAGCGGCGAATGGCTGGCGCTGGCCCCGGGGGAGAACGGCCTGACGCCGGAGAATGGCTTCGCCGACCTGGCCGACATCCTGGTCAACACCCGCAGTGCCGCCGACCAGGTCGGGGCCACCAAGATGGACCGCCCCGAGTGGGGCGCCGTCGATCCCGCCACCGGCCAGGTCTACTTCACCCTGACCAACAACACCCGCCGCAACGAGGAGCAACTCGACGCGGCCAACCCTCGCGCCGAAAATCACTTCGGCCATATCATCCGCTGGCAGGAGGACGGTACCCATGCTGCGGAGCGCTTTCAGTGGGATATCTTCCTGCTGGCGGGCGACCAGGAGAGCGGCCGCGACATGAACGGCGAGCCCCTCGACCCGGGCGCCATCCTGGCATCGCCAGATGGCCTATGGATCGATCCGGACCGCCGTGTGTGGATCCAGACCGATATCAGCGAGTCGGCGGTCAATACTGGCGTCTACGCACCGTTCGGCAACAACCAGATGCTCGTCGCCAATCCGGAAACCGGCGAGCTCAAGCGCTTCCTCACCGGGCCCGTGGGTCAGGAGATCACCGGTGTCGTCACCACACCGGACCAGCGCACCATGTTCGTCAACGTACAGCATCCCGGCGCCAACACCTCGGCCGCGGATTTCGCCGAAGGCCGGCTGACGAGCCACTGGCCGGAGGGCGGCAGTGCCATTCCGCACTCGGCCACTCTGGTCATCACGCGGGAAGACGGCGGCATCATCGGTACCTAGGGCAAATACCTGCGCGAGCGATTCAGGCGCAGAAAAAAAGCGGGCCCCGTCATGGCGGGGCCCGCTGCGTTAACTTGCGGTCTACCTGCTCAGTTGCCCTGTCGGAGCTCGGCCTCGAAGCTGAAGCGGGGCTCCGGCGCCTCGGGCAGCAGCCCGGCGCAGGCACGCACCTTTTCTAACAGTGCGCCGTGGCTTTCCGCCAGCAGATTGACGTGAGCCAGCTTGCGTCCCGGCCGCTCGCTCTTGTCGTAGCGATGAAGATGGGCGTCGCCGATCGCCAGTATCGCGGCCGGATCGCCCTCCTGGCCGATCACGTTGACCATGCAGGTCGGCATGCGCGCCGAGGTATCGCCCAGCGGCAGGCCCTGGATGGCGCGCAGGTGGTTCTCGAACTGGCTGGTCACGGCGCCGTCCATGGTCCAGTGACCCGAGTTGTGCACCCGTGGCGCCATCTCGTTGGCCAGCAGCTTGCCGTCGCGGGTCTGGAACAGCTCGAGGGTCAGCACACCGACATAGTCGAGCTCGTCGAGCAGGGCGCGAATGTAGCCATCAGCGGTCTGTTGCACCGCCTCGTCGAGATCCGGCATCGGCGCCAGCGAGTAACGCAGGATGCCGTCGACGTGCAGATTCTCGGCCATGGGATAGAAGACCACCTCACCTTCACGCCCACGCACGGCGATGATCGACACCTCGCGCACGAAGTCGACGAAAGCCTCGACGATCAGCCGGGGGTGGTTGATGCTGCGCCAGGCCTCGGCGGCCTCGCTGGGGTCGCGCAGCACCGCCTGGCCCTTGCCGTCGTAGCCCTCGGTGACCGACTTGGCCACCACCGGGCAACCGAGTTCGCGGGCTGCGGCCTCGAGCTCGTCGGCATGCTCCACCAGCCGGTAGGCCGGCGTGGGGATGCCCAGGCGATCGAACAGCGCCTTCTCCTCGGCGCGGTTCTGGCAGACGCGAATCGCCTCGCTCGAAGGATAGACCGGCTTGACCTCCTCGATGGCCTGGACCAGCGCCACGGGCAGGTGCTCGAACTCGTAGGTGACCAGGTCGACCTTGGCCAGGAACGCCTCGAGGTGCTTCTGGTCGGTGTCGATCATCACCTCGCCGATTCCCGCACTGGGATGCCCGGTGGTATCGAGGAAGGTAAAGCGGTTGGCCAGCGGATAGCCGGCCAGGGCCAGCATGCGGCCGAGCTGGCCGGCACCGAGCACGCCGATGTTCATGTCGTTTTCTCCTCTCGCTGGCTCATTCGGCTCTCGCTCATTCGGCGGTTCATTCTGTCGGGGGACGTGGGTCGGGGTTGTCGAGCACCGTCTGGGTCTGCTCGGCACGGAAGGCCTCGACGGCGGCGCGCACCTTGTCGTCCTGCAGGCCGACGATCTGCGCCGCCAGCAGGCCGGCGTTGGTCGCCCCCGCCTTGCCGATGGCCAGCGTGCCCACGGCGATACCTCCCGGCATCTGCACGATGGAGAGCAGCGAATCGAGCCCCTTGAGCGCCTTGGATTCCACCGGTACGCCGAGCACCGGCAACGCCGTTTGCGACGCCACCATGCCGGGTAGGTGGGCAGCCCCCCCGGCGCCGGCAACGATCACCTGCAGGCCGCGTCCGGCAGCAGACTTGGCATAGTCGAACAACAGGTCCGGCGTGCGGTGGGCCGAGACCACGCGCGTCTCGTGGGCCACTCCCAGGCGTTCGAGCATCGCCACCGCGTGTTCCATGACCGGCCAGTCGGACTTCGACCCCATGATCACGCCGACGCGCGGCTGCTGGTTGGAGGACTGCATGTACGGCTCCCGTAGTGACGCTGGAAAGGCGGCGCGAAAGACACGACGCGCAAATTGAAGGGCAAGTATTCTAACGGCGCCCGCAGGCGCCGTCATCTTGACCAACAGGACAGACCGCCGCTCCCGAAGGCGCGGCGGCCGAGTCAGGCCGAACCGGTACCGGTGGCGCCGATCTCGCGTCGGCTGGCCAGCCAGTTGGCGCCGAGCGCCACGATCATCACCGCCACGCCGGCCGCTTCCACCATCAGATTGGGGTAGAACACCGCCACGATGGCGGCCGAGATGGCGATGCGCGGCAGCCACGACATGCGCGTGAAGAGATACCCCTCCAGCGCTGCGGCGAAGGCGCACAGCGCCAGTATCGCAATCACGGCGTTCCAGGCCACGACCAGCACCGGGCCACCCATGATGAGCTCGGGGTTGTAGACCATGAACACGGGGATCAGATAGAGCCCCTTGGCGAACTTCCACGCCTGGATGCCCGTTTCCATCGGCTTGCTGCCGGCGATCGCCGCCCCGGCGAAGCCGGCCAGGGCAATCGGTGGCGTGACGTTGGAGTCCTGCGAATACCAGAACACCACCAGGTGGGCGATCAGCAGCGGCACGCCGAACTCGTTGGACAGCGCCGGCCCCACCAGCACGATCAGTACGATATAGCTGGCGGTGACCGGCAACCCCATGCCCAGCACCAGGCTGGCCAGCAGTACCATCACCAGGGCCAGCAGCAGGTTGCCGCCCGAGAAGGCCATCATCATCGAGGAGAACTTGAGCCCCAGCCCGGTCAGTCCGACCACACCGACGATGATCCCGGCCACGGCACAGGCCATGGAGACGGCCACGGCGTTGCGCGCGCCGAGCTCGAGGCCCTCGACCAGCTTGACCAGGCCGGCCCAGACCACGTCGCGAATGCTTGCCAGCGTTACCTTCTGCCCCTGGCGCGGGGCGATGAACAGGAACCAGAAGGCATAGCGCAGCACCGCCACCGCAACCATGGTCACCACCGCATAGAAGCCCACGCGCATCGGCGACATGCTCATCACCAGCAGCCACACCAGTACCGCCAGCGGCAGCAGGAAGTGCCAGCCGTCGCGCATCACGTCGCGCATCTGCGGCAGCTCGCTTTTGGCCATGCCCTGCATGCCCTGCTTGAGCGCGATGATGTGCACGAACAGGTAAACCGTGGCGAAGTACATGATCGCCGGCAGAATGCTGACCTTGACCACGTCCAGGTAGGGCGTGTTGGTGTACTCGGCGATCAGGAAGGCCCCCGCCCCCATCAACGGCGGCATGATCTGGCCCCCGGTGGAAGCAGCCGCCTCGATGCCGCCGGCCTGGTGCGGCTTGTAGCCCAACCGTTTCATCAGCGGGATGGTGAAGGCGCCGGTGGTCACCACGTTGGCAATGGCGCTACCCGAGATCGAGCCCATCCCCGCCGAGGCGAGCACGGCCGCCTTGGCCGGGCCGCCGCGCTGGCGACCGGTGGCGGCGTAGGCCAGGTCGATGAAGAACTTGCCGGCGCCGGTGCTCTCGAGGAAGGCGCCGAACAGCACGAAGATGAAGATGTAGGTGGCCGCCACGCCCAGCGGCAGGCCGAAGATGCCCTCCTGCCCCAGGTAGAGCTGGCCGGCCACGCGGTCCAGGCCATAGCCGCGGTGGCTCATGATGCCGGGCATCCAGTCGGCAAGCCAAGGCAGCTCGCCACGCGGCCCGGCAAAGGCGTAAGCGATGGCCAGCGCACCGATCACGGTCATGCCCAGGCCCACCGCGCGCCGGCTCGCCTCCAGCACCGTCAAGGTGGCGATGATGGCGACGCGGATGTCGGTCTCGCTCCAGAAGCCGGCACGGCTGACGATCTCGTCAAGATAGAGGACCAGGTAGCCACCGGTGATCAGAGCGCCACACAGGAAGGCGATGTCGATCGCCCAGCCGACCAGGCCGCGTTTGCGATTGGGGCCGAAGACGGGAAACATGAGGAAGGCCAGCACCATGATCAGCATCAGGTGGATGCCACGCTGGTAGAACAGGCCCAGCGGCTGGATACCCGCCGAATAGAGCTGGAACAGGGACAGCCCCACCGCCACGATGGTGATCAGCCACAACACCATGCGCGGCTGAATGGCATTGCCCCCGGGCATCATCACGGGCGGGCTGTTGGATTCGTTCATCGGTCTCCTCGTCAGACGTCATCAGGCTTGCCGGGATCTTCAGGCGGGTAGAGCTGTAGGGTGACACGCTCACCGGCGGCCAGCTCACTCAGGCTGACACTATGTTCGTCCCCTTCGGCCTGCCAAAGCAGGCGATGGTCGACGGCTGGTGAACCGACCCGCAATGTATAGCGGTCTCCAGGCACGGGCTCGTCGATGTTCTCGATCCAGTAGCCGCCCTGCCCGTCGGAAACCTGTATACCGCGCCCCGGGGTATGCCCCAGGCCGGCGGCAAAATCGGGCTGATGGCTGCGCTCCAGCACCATCCGCCCTTGGTGATAGCGATAGCAGTCGAGCACCGGGAACTTCTTGACCGAGTGGTTCCAGCCCAGGCACCAGCGCATGCCCGGCTCGAGAGGCACCTCGACCAGGGTTTCGCCCACCGCATCCAGAACGGCCAGCTTCGCCCCGTCGATAGCGCCGTCCGCCAAGGCGCCCAGGCTGAGAGACACGGCGAAGCTTCCTGCCAACAAGCGTTGCAGCCAACCATTATACGGCCGGCAACACGACGACAGGGCGGGCGTCCTCGCCCACCCTGCCATGCGCTTCCTTGCCCGGCTCGACAGTGACGCGGCGCTCATGCGCCGCATCCCTTGTCGCGACTGCGTGTCACGGACGCAGCTTGTCGGGAATCTCGGCATCGACCTCTTCGTAGTAGCGGATCGCCCCCGGATGCAGCGGCACCGGCGTGGAGCCCATGGTGAACTCGATGGTGGTGTCGTTGGCCGCAGGGTGTACTGCAATCAGGTCGTCGATGCGCTCGAAGAGCAGCTTGGTCAGGTTGTAGGCCAGCTCCTCGTCCATGTCGGCGTTCACCACCAGAACGTTGGGGATGCTGATGGTCTGCACCGGCTCGTCCATGCCGTCGTACATGCCGGCCTTGAGCTCGTAGGCGGCGAAGACGGGCTCCTGCTCCTGGGCGTTGGCGATCTCCTCGTCCGACAGACCGATCAGACGGATGTCGCGGGTGGCGGCCAAGTTGAGGATCGAGCTGGTGGGCGGCCCGACGCTCCAGAAGCCGGCGTCGATGTCGCCGTCGCGGATGGCGTCGGCAGTCTCGTTGAAGTTGAGACGCTGCGGCGTGATGTCGTCGTAGGTGATGCCGTTGGCTTCCAGCAGCGCGCGGGCGTTGAGCTCGGTGCCGCTACCGGGGGCACCGACGGAAACGCGCTTGCCTTTCAGGTCCTCCAGTGACTCGATATCGGAATCCGCCAGCACCACCAGTTGCACGGCGTTGGGATAGACCGACGCCAGCGCCCGGGTGTTTTCGATCTGACGGCCCTCGAAATCGCCGGCGCCTTCATAAGCCTGCTGGGCGGTATCGGCCAGCACCAGAGCCAGGTCGGCGTCGCCGCGCATGATCAGGCCCATGTTCTCGACCGAAGCGCCGGTCACCTCGGCACTTGCCTCGTAGCCTTCGAGATGGTCGTTGATGATCTCGGCGAAGCCGCCGCCGATCGGATAGTAGACACCGCCAGTACCGCCGGTCGCGATGGAGAGCTGTTGGGCGCTCGCCAGCGGGGCTACGGCTAGCAGCGAGGCGGCTGCAGCATATTTGAGAGCTCGCATGGATTTCCTCCGTCCTGAAACCGGATCGTTTATGGTTGTTCCTGGGAACGTACCGGGCAAAGCCGGCCGCTTACCTGAAAAAACTAGCATGACCCTGCACAAAGGGGCTAATCATCCGTTTCTACGTTCTTGTAAATTTTCGGCAATCCCGCCGAGTCCGGCTCAATCCGGCCTGCCGGGCAGCGGCTTTCGCGGCACCTCGAAAAAGTCGCGAAACGGTACTGGCAAAAATGGCGAAATGCCCCCATGATGTGGTTGTCGCAATCGCCCACTGGAGCATCATGAGTACGGCACGACATACCATCAGCGCGGAATACCTCGACCCCCCGCGAAGATGCCCTGACCTAGACGTCAGGGACCTGGAAAAGCGCACGCGTCTGATGCGCATCGTCACAAGGCTGATCGCCGTATCCGATCTCGGATGCCGCGAGATCGCAAGCAGGGCCGGGCTGCCGGCGCAAAAGATCAGCGATCTCCTGGCCGGCCGCCTCGAACACCTCTCTCTCGATGAGCTACGGCTCGTCTACCACAGCATCGATCCGGACGGCGCGCTCAACTACTAGCCGACGCCGGCGATGACATGCCGATATGGCGGAATACGAAACGCCTCGCCACTGTGCGAGGCGTTTTTTATCGCCGCGTCATGCCCCTGCCGATTGGTTAGCAGGGGCCGGCACCTGAGTCGTCACTGCTCGCGCTGCTCGTGCTCTTCCGCCGCCTTGAGGGCCTCGACTTCCGTCTCGTGCTCGGAGACCACGATCTCATTGCCGGGATCCGTCTCGTCGATCACATGCCAGCCGGTGACCGGCAGGTTGATGTCCTCGGCATCTCGGATCGGCTCGATTCGGGCTTGCTTGGGTCCGCTCTTGGGCATGTTGCCTCCTTGCCGTTGCCTTCGACTATCGGAATGACGCCTTTGCGCCGTGCACCCTCACCCTAGCCAAGACCCCGGGCATTGCCAAACGCGCCGCGGCCCCGTCATTCGGCAAGGTCGGTGACGGCGCCGGTACTGGCCGAACTCACTGTGCGGGCGTACTTGGCCAGCACGCCGCGGGTATAGCGCAGCGCGGGGCGGCGCCACGCGGCACGCCGACGTATCAACTCTTCGTCCGTGAGCTGTACCTCGAGGGTGTCGTCCTCGGCGTCGATGGTGATGACATCACCATCCTGCACCAGGGCCAGCGGCCCGCCGTCGAAGGCTTCGGGCGAGACATGCCCGACTACGAAACCGTGGCTGCCGCCGGAGAAACGGCCGTCGGTGATCAGCGCCACGTCGCTGCCGAGCCCGCGCCCCATGATCGCCGAAGTGGGCGTGAGCATCTCGCGCATGCCGGGCCCACCCCGCGGCCCCTCGTAGCGAATCACCACGACGTCGCCGGCCACCACGCTGCCATCGTTGATGTGCACCTGAGCTTCCTCCTCGGAGCCGAATACCCGAGCGGTGCCGGTGAACCGGGTGCCCTCCTTGCCGGTGATCTTGGCCACCGCGCCTTCGGGTGCCAGGTTGCCGTAGAGGATGCGCAGGTGACTCTCGCGCTTGATAGGAGCTTCCAACGGCGCAATGATCGTCTGCCCGTCTGGATACGACTCGACCCCGGCCAGGTTCTCGGCCAGCGTCCTGCCAGTGACCGTCAGGCAATCGCCGTGCAAGAGACCTGCGTCGAGCAGCATCTTCATCAGCGGCTGGATGCCGCCGATCGCCACCAGCTCGCTCATCATGTAGCGCCCGCTGGGGCGCAGGTCGGCGAGCACCGGTACCCTGCGACCGATCTCGGTGAAGTCGGCGAGCGAAAGCGGCACGTCCACGGTGCTGGCCATGGCGATCAGGTGCAGCACCGCGTTGGTCGAGCCGCCCAGGGCGATGACCACGATGATGGCATTCTCGAAGGCCTCACGGGTCATGATGTCGCTGGGCTTGATGTCGCGCGCAAGCAGCTCGAGCACCGCTGCCCCCGCCGCCTCGCAGTCGGCGCGCTTGGCCTGCGACACGGCCTCCTGGGCCGAGCTGCCCGGCAGGCTCATGCCCAGCGCCTCGATGGCCGAGGCCATGGTGTTGGCGGTGTACATACCACCGCAGGAGCCGGGCCCGGGAATTGCCGTCTCCTCGATCTGCTTGAGTTCGATCAGGTCCATGTCGCCGCGCGAGTGGGCACCCATGGCCTCGAACACCGAGACGATGTCGGTATGCCCTGCCCCCGGCTGGATGGTGCCACCGTAGACGAACACGCTTGGCCGGTTCAGCCGCGCCAGGCCCATCACGCAGCCCGGCATGTTCTTGTCGCAGCCGCCGATGGCCACCAGGCCGTCGAAGCCCTCGCAGCCGGCCACGGTCTCGATGGAGTCGGCGATCACTTCGCGCGAGACCAGCGAATACTTCATGCCCTCAGTGCCGTTGGCGATGCCGTCGGAAATCGTGATGGTGTTGAAGATGACGCCCTTGCCGCCGGCCGAATCGGCCCCGTCGCGAGCACGCTCGGCGAGCTCGTGAATATGGCTGTTGCAGGGCGTGACCATGCTCCAGGTGGAGGCGATACCCACCTGGGGCTTGGTGAAGTCCTCATCGCGGAAGCCCACCGCGCGCAGCATGGCGCGGCTGGCCGACTTGCCGACGCCATCCACCACCGGGGCGGAATGGCGGCGGCGCGGGTCCGAGGTGTCACTCATGGGGCGGTCTCCGTTTCGATCGGGTGATCTACTGAGGGTGGCCGCCCGAGGCCGAGCTGGCAAATGTCCCGCTATCCACCGAGGCCACGCCGACGTGGCCTCGCAAGACAGCAGCGATGCCTCAGCGACCTGGGTAGGGATCCGCTCCGGCCAGCTCGCGCTTCATCATGCGGTCGCTGTAGGCGATGCCATAGCGCTTCCTCGACCAGGCGTAGAGCGCCAGGCCGATCAGCATCCAGCCGGCGAACATCAACCACTCGACCGGTGCCAGCGCGGAGGGGCTGCCGGGCATGTACAGGGCGATGAGAGCGAGAGAGAGCAGGATCGACAGGCTGCCCACCAGCTTGCCGTGGCGCACCCGGAACGGGCGCGGCATCTCCGGCTCGCGACGCCGCAGCACCACGAAGGAGATCGCCACGAACAGGTAGGCGATGACGATGCCGAGACCGCCGGCCACGACCAGCCAGACCAGGGCCGGGCGGCCGAAGAACGGCGCGATCGAGGAGAGAATACCCATCACCAGGATGGCGTTGGTGGGGGTGCGGTGCTTTGGGTGCAGCTTGGCCAGCCAGGCCGGCAGCATACCGGAATGGGCCAGCGCGTAGATCGCCCGCGAGCCACCCACGTAGAAAGCGTTCCAACTGGTGACGATGCCGGCGATACCGGCGAGGATCATCAACTTGCCCGCCCACGGCGCCTGGAAGACGGCCTGCATGGCATCCGGCACGGCCAGGGAACTGGTAGCCAGTTGGTCGGGATTCAGCATCAAGGCGGTGCCGAGGATGATGAACGAATACCAGAACACCGCCATGATCACCGAAATCATCAATACGCGGCCTATCTCGCGAAACGGCAGGTTGATCTCCTCGGCTGCCTGGGGGATGACATCGAACCCCACGAACATGAAGGGCACCATGATGATCACCAGCATGATGCCCCCTACGACGCCCTCTTCGACAGAGAACAGCGGCTCCATGGTCGCGGTATTGCCCTGAAAGAGCGCCCCGGTGATGAACATGATACCCACCACCAGGATCAGCAGGGTCACCAGCTTCTGCAGCAGTGCCGCGGTGCGGATGCCCACGTAGTTCACCCACATCATCAGTACCGAGCCGGCCACACCGACGGCCACCCAGGTCGCCTGCACGTCCCAGTCGGCGACGGTCCACAAATGCCCCACGGCATAGTTGGGGAAGAGATGCTCGACGACGGTGGGTAGCGCCACAGCCTCGAAGGCCACCACGCTGACGTAGCCCAGGGTGATCGCCCAGGTGCACAGGAAGGAAGCGAAGTGACCCAAGGCACGATAACTGTAGACATGCTCGCCGCCTACCTGGGGCATGGCGGAAGCGAGTTCGGCATAGGTGAGGCCTACCAGCACGATGATCAGCCCACCGATCAGAAAGGCCGTGATCGCACCCAAGCTCCCGGCGGACTGGATCCAACTGCCGGTCAGCACGATCCAGCCCCAGCCGATCATGGCGCCGAAGGCCAGCGCCAACACATCCTTGCGGGCCAGCACGCGAGCCAGCTGCCCCGGCGCTGTCGTGGAGTCCTGTGTCATACCATCCTCACGATTGTCGTTGTTGAGTGTGTTAAATATTTACCTCATCTTTATCAAAATAATCAACGCAAGAAATCTTAGGTCGCGAGGATCTTCTAGCAGCATAGACCTGCCAGGGCCGACTCACAGCGTGCGGACGCGCTCGTGAGGTACCGCACCGGCCACGGCCAGGCTCACCAGCGTCGAGGCCACCAACGCGCCGAGAAAAGGCGGCAGCGTGGGAATGCTGCCCGGGAAGCTCGCCGCCAGCACACCGGCCGCCAGGCTACCCTGAGCCAACCAGCCCGGCAGGATCGCGCCGAGCAGGCCCGCCACGCCCCCGGCTACCGCGGCCAGCGGCGTCATGCGCCGCCACAGCCCGAGCAGCACCGGCACCACGATGGCGGCGCACAGCAGGTCGGCAATCAGGAACAGCCGCAGTACCGAGAGCCCCTGCAGCGCCACGATCACCACCGGCACCATCAGTGCCACGGTGGCCAACCGGGCCGCACCGATGGCGAGCCCGCGCCTGCCGGAGCCCGCCACTACCAGCGAGGCGATGCCGTTCTGCAGCGTATCGACGCTGGAGGCGACCAGCGTAACCGCCAGCACCAGCGCCGGCAGCGCCAGCCAGCCCGGTGCTTCGCCCAGCAGCGCAAAGAAGGGAATCGGCGGCTCGCCAAGGGCCACACCGCTCATCGCCGCCAGCATGCCGAGCCCGCCCACCAGGGCCACCACCGCCACGGTAGTCGCACCGCCCAGCCAGGCACCACGGTTGAGGGCATGGTCGTCACGCGCCGCCCATACCCGCTGCCAGTAGCCCTGGTGGAACAGGTTGGCGGCCGTGACCGCAATGATCAGCGTCAGCGCCACGCCCAACGCACTGCCCACGGGGATCGGCGGCAGCGCCGCCTCGATGGGCATCTCGGGCAGGCGCACAAGCGCAACCCCACCGACCACCAGCAGCAGGGCGATCAGCAGCCACGCCTGCCAGCGGTCGGTGGCCAGGCTCGCTCGCAGGCCGCCGACGGCGGTGTAGAGCAGCGTGGTGAGGGCCACGCCGACCACTACCAGCGCCGGGGGCACGTCGGAAAGCAGAGCGGTGATCGCGCCGATAGCGGTCAACTCTGCAGCCAGGAAGCAGGCCATGTAGAGGATCGAGACCAGCGACACCCAGCGCCGCACGCCGGCGCCATAACACGCCTCGGCGAACTCGCCGATGCTGCGGCCCTCGGGCAGGTGGCGGCGGATGGCCGGGCCGTAGAGCCCCAGCACGATGAACGGCAGCGCCGAGCCGATGGCGTAACCCGCCAGCGCCACGGGGCCGACGAAGGCGCCGATCTCCGGCGGCGCGAAGAGAATCCACGCGCCCATCCCCGAGGCCAGGAACGAAAGCCCCAGGGTCGAAGCCGACTGGGAATTGCGCGCGGTCACGTAGTCGTCGAGGGGGCCATCGGCCCGGCGGGCACGCAGGCCCAGAAAAGCAAAGCACAAAAGCGCCGCGCCGAGCACGGCTGACGTCAGGTAGGGCATGTCGCACTTCCTCCGCCGGTATGAACCGGATCAGGTTCCAGGGTCAGCGCCGTGCGCTCTCTCAGCCTCGCCGCAGCGAGACTCCCCTGGCGACAGGTGAATGAATTGTCGTTTCAGGCCTCAAGCCAGCCACCTTCGGGCCGATATGACCTGGAGCCCCTGGAATGATATAACAACGACAAAACCAGAACACTTCTCCCCCGCAGGGACCTACCATGTCATTCAGCGAAGCCAAGGAACACGCCCCCGGGCACCTTCACCAGATCTTTGCCGACCCCTATTCCGCGTTCGATAACCTGGCCATCGAGCGCCAATTGCACCTGCGGGTCGCCCTGCAGGCGCTGGTCTGCGAGCCCATGGCAAGCGGCCGCCTGACGCTGCGGGTCATCCATGGCTGGGAAAATGGCGGCTTCGAGCCTGCCGACCTGGCGCATGGCGACTACCGCATCGCATCGCTCGATGACCTGGCCCGGGTCAGCGCTGAGCATCAGCAAGCCATCGACAATGCCGCCCCGCTGCCGCGCGACAATGCTTCGCTGCTGGCCAAGCCGCTGGCCGACGCCATCGCCGCCGCCGAGGCCAAGGGGCCGTTGCTGGACGAGGAGACACGCACCATCCCTGCACGCTGGCCTGCCTTCGACCAAGGCCTCACGCTCTACACCTTCTTCAAGGTCTATCACCGCCTGACCTACGGCGAGGACGACGCCTACCGCTCCATCCACTGCCGGACACCCGAAGGCCCCCGCGAAATCCACGAATTCCATCTCGAAGAAGGCGAATTTGCCGTGATCCGCCCCACCGACGACGCCCCCGGCGACAGCGTGCTAGCACTGCACGTCAGCCAGCTGGAACCGGTGCGGATGCTGTTGGAAGCCTGCCGCGCCTGAACGGAACCAGAATCACACACCCAGTCACTTCTTCTCCCTCGGCACCCTTCCCATCAGGTAGAACTCCGGGTTGGGCGGGGTGCCGGTGAGGGTGACGAGGCGGTTGGAGAGGCCGAAGAAGGCGGTGATGGCGCCGATGTCCCAGATGTCGTCGTGGGTGAAGCCGACCTCGGTGAGTCGTGCGTGCCATTCGTCGGTGAGTTCGCCCACTTCCAGGCCGCAGTACAGGGCAAAGTCGAGCATTACCCGGTGGCGCTCGCTGATCGGCGCGGTGCGGTGGTTGATGGCCACCTGGTCGGCCAGCAACGGGTCCTTGCTGTAGATGCGCACCAGCGCGCCGTGGGCCACCACGCAGTAGAGGCAGCGGTTGCGGGCGCTGGTGGCGACCACGATCATCTCCTTCTCGGCCTTGGTCAGCGTGTCGGACTCCCGCTCCATCAGGGCATCGTGGTAGGCGAAGAAGGCGCGGAACTCATCGGGGCGGTGTGCCAGCATCAGGAATACGTTGGGCACGAAGCCGGCCTTCTCCTGCACGGCCAGGATGGCCTCGCGAATATCCTCCGGCAGGTCGTCGATCGATTCGGGTACGGGGAAGCGGCTGAGCGGGGCTGACATGACGTTCTCCTGGATATTGTCGCTCTTGTCACGTCACAGTTAACGTCAACGTCAAGACGCTGTCCATGCAACCTCCGTCATGTCTCAGGCAGCAGGGAACAGGTGACCACTCGGTTGCGATCGCCCGCCTTGGCTTCGTACATGGCCTTGTCGGCAAGATGATAGAGAGACTGGACATCGCGCACTGCCTCGCATCCCTGGCAGGCCACCAGACCGAAGGAAGCCGTGATCACTCCATACCGAGACGCCTCATGCGGTATTCCCAGCCCCTGGAGGGCCTCTCGATACCGCTCCAGCAACTGCTTGCCAGCCTTGAGGGAGTCGACCTCGAGCAGCAAGCCGAACTCCTCCCCGCCCAGGCGGAACAGCCGGTCGCCGGCACGCCGGAAGTGGTCCTGAAGTAGCGTTGCCACCCGCATCAACACCTGGTCGCCAGCCTGGTGGCCATAAGTGTCGTTGTAGGGTTTGAAGTCATCGATATCCATGACCGCGAACAGCAAGGGCTGCCCGTTGCGTCGCCGCCGCTGCAGCTCCTGGTCCACCAGCTCCTGGAACTGACGGCGGTTCAACAAACCGGTCAGCGGATCGGTGCGCGACAGGATCGTAAGCTGCCGGTTGGCCCTTTCCAATTCGCGAGTTCGCTGCTGCACCTGGTCTTCCAGGCGCTCGTTGAGGGAGCGCTGCAGCTCGATGGTGGCGCGCTCGGCAACGAGTTTCTCGTTCTTGAACTGGTTGATCTTCCAGGCCAACCCCAGGGAGAGCAGCAGGAACTCGATTCCCGAACCGACCTGGACGGCATACTCGGTGACGATGTTGTACGGCAGAATGCCGGCCACTCGCAGGAAGTACAGCGCTACGCCCACCAGCAGCACGCCCCACGCCACCAGATAGATCCTGGCCAGCGTGTCGCCGCGCAGGCTGCGCCAGACCGCCACACCGAGCAACAGGCAGGAGAGCACGATGGCGGCAGGAATCATCAGACGAAACACCGGAGCGTAATGGCCCAGTAGCGCCGGTAGCGAACTCAGCAGACACAGGCCGGCCACCGCGAAAAGTACCCGGGTCGCCCACGGGGCGTGCTGGCGCAGGCTCAAGAAACTATCGCTGAAGACAGCAAGCAAGAAGGCGAAGATACCGATGTTGATCGGCACCATCTGATTGTTGAATGTCGGTAGTGTTGGCCACCAGTACTGGAACGCAAAGCCTCGAGCCGTGAACATCAGAATGAAGAAGGACCCAAGGTAAGCCACATAGAGCAGCAAGGAGCGCTCACGGGTGGAAATGTAAAGCAGCAGATTGTAGATCAGCAGGGCCATCAACGCGCCGAAGTAGAGGCTGAAGGCCATCAGTTCGCGCTGGGCCTTGGCCAGGAAGCTGGCATCGTTCATGAGGTAGAGGGGCGTGGCGTCATACAGCCCGTCGTGGGTGTCCAGCCGCAGGAAGATCTCTCGCGACTCGCCGGGCGGAATATAGACCGGCAGCACGAAGGTGCGGTGGGCAATCGGGCGGGAATCGAAGTTACGGCGATTGCCGGTCTGCCATTGGCTGACGATCTCGCCCTGCTCGTCCACCACGTAGCCGTCGAGATAGTCGTGCAGCGGCATGGCCAGCTCAAGCAGCCGGCGCACTTCGTCGTTGGAGCCGTTCTCGACCCGCAGCCGTAGCCACCAGGCAGAACCGGAGAAGCTGAAGTTGAGGGTCTCCTGCCTCGACGCCTGCCACGCCAGCGCATCCCCCCGATTCATCAGCTGCTCGATGTCGTATTGGCGTCCGGCATCCTCCAGCAACTCGACGTGCGGCCCCAGATTGCGCTCCTCGCTGAGAGTGCCAACCTCGATGGCCTGGGCGTTGAGCGAGACGAGACACAGCAAAGCCAGCAGCCAAGGGGGAAACCCGAGCACCGTTACAGGGAGGGAAGGCATATAGCAAGATACCTTGTCACTTTGTCTCCGGAGTCAGGTTCCGATATCCAAGGTCACTCTAGCATCTTGATGTAAATAACTGTGAACGCCTGTAAACGCAAGCACCCCCGCCGGCAACGGCGGGGGTGCGTCTTGCGGCCTGTGTCGGTTCAGCCCAACGAAATGGTGCTGTTGATGCCGCTGGAGACGTTCTCGGGCTCGAACCAGCGTGCGGTCACGGTCTTGGTCTGGGTCCAGAACTGGATTGCCTGCTTGCCGTTGGGGCCCAGGTCGCCCAGCTTGGAGCCACGCGAACCGGTGAAGCTGAAGTAGGCCACCGGCACCGGGATCGGCACGTTGATGCCCACCTGGCCGACGTCGATGTCGCTCTCGAAGCGGCGCGCCACCCAGCCGGAGTTGGTGAAGATCGAGGTGCCGTTGCCGTTGGGGTTGGCGTTGATGAAGGCGATCGCTTCATCCAGCGTATCGACGCTCACCACGCACAGCACCGGGCCGAAGATCTCCTCGCGGTAGATGGTCATCTCCGGCTTGACGTCGGCGAACACCGTGGCGCCGACGAAATTGCCGTCCGGGTAGCCTTCCACCTGATAGCCGCGGCCGTCGACCAGCAGCCTGGCGCCCTCCTTCTCGCCGACGTCGATCAGGCGCTCCACGCGCTCCTTGGCGGCAGGCGAAACCAGCGGGCCGAGGTCGGCGTCGCGCTGGGTGCCCGGGCCCACCTTCATGTTGCGTGCGCCCTCGACGATGTCGTCGAGCCACTTTTTGGCTTCGCCCACCAGCACCACCACCGAGTTGGCCATGCAGCGCTGGCCGGCGGCACCGAAGGCGGAGCCCAGCAGGTTGTTGATGGCCTGGCTGCGGTTGGCGTCGGGCATCACCACGCAGTGGTTCTTGGCGCCCATCATCGACTGCACGCGTTTGCCAGCCTCGGAGGCACGGCGGTAGATGTGCGTGCCGACATGGGTGGAGCCGATGAAGGAGAGCGCCTTGATGTCGGGATGGTCGCAGATCTGGTTGGCCACGTCGGGGCCGCCGTGCACCACATTGAGTACGCCGGCCGGCACGCCGGCCTCGTGGGCCAGCTCGACCAGGCGCATGGTGGAGCTCGGGTCCTGCTCGGAGGGCTTGAGCACGAAGGTATTGCCGCTGGCGATGGCCAGCGGGAACATGAAGCACGGCAGCATGATCGGGAAGTTGAAGGCGGTGATGCCAGCACCCACGCCCAGCGGCTGGTTGAGGGTGTAGACGTCGACCTCGTTGGCGGCGTTCTCGGCCAGCTCGCCCAACTGCAGCGAGGTGATCGAGCAGGCATGCTCCACCACTTCCAGACCACGCCCCACTTCGCCGGCGGCGTCGGGCAGGGTCTTGCCGTGCTCTTCGGTGATCAGCGCAGCGAGTTCCTCAGTGTGCTCGCGGATCAGTGCCTGCAGCGTGAGCATGATACGCATGCGCTTGGACAGCGGCGTCTTGCGCCAGGTCTTGAACGCCTCCTTGGCGCTGGCCACGGCGCGGTCGACCTCCTCGGCGGTGCAGAACGGCACCCGCGCCACCACTTCCTGGGTGGCCGGATTGACGACGTCGCGCCACTCCTGGCTCTGAGACGGGACGGCCTGGCCGTCGATGTACATGGAAATTTCGCGAACGGACATGGCGGGTATTCTCCTGTCGTGCTTGTCGTCGTTATAAGGCTGAGTCGGGCTTAGACTTTATGTGTAGATTTACACGAACCTTGATGAATTCGAGTCTATAGAGAGGCCCACAGGCATGACAATGCGCACTTCTTCACAAGATTTGTGCAAGAATGCACAACCAGCCTCGCTTATAGAGTGGCCCCATGCTCGACTGGCAGGACATCCAGATCTTTCTCGAAGTGGCACGCAGCCAGCGGCTCACCGATGCCGCCCGGCGCCTGAGCCTGGACCACTCCACCCTGTCGCGGCGCACCCGCCGCTTCGAGCAGAAACTCAATACCCAACTCTTCGAGCGTAGCACCCACGGCTACCACCTGACCGAAGCCGGCCAGCAACTGTTGGCCCACGCCGAGGAGATGGCCCGCCACGCCTTCGAAGCGGGTGAGAACCTCTCCGACCAGAATCGCCAGCTCGGCGGCCAGATCCGCCTGGGCGTGACCGAGGGATTCGGCACCTGGGTCATCGCCCCGCTGCTCTCGGCTTTCTGCGAGCGTCATCCCGGCATCACCCTGGATCTGCTGGCTCTGCCCCGGGTGGTCAACCTGAGCCGCCACGAGGCGGATCTCGCCATCACCGTGGAGCGCCCTGCGAGCCAGGGGCTGGTCATCTCGCGGCTGTGCGATTACCGGCTAAGGCTCTACGGCAGCCAGAGATACTTTCAGCGCCACGGCCGCCCTGCCAAACTTTCCGACCTAGGGCAACACCGACTGATCGGCTACGTCGACGACCTGATCTTCAGCGAACAGTTGAGCTATCTCGACCCGCTGCTCGACCCCGCGGTGGTCGGTACGGCGCCGCACTTCTCGATTCGCAGCACCAGCGTGACCACCCAGCACGCCGCCACCCTGCAGGGGGCCGGGCTCGCCGTACTGCCCTGCTTCATGGCCGAAACCGGCGACCGGCTCGAGAGCGTGCTGAATGGCGAGGTGGAGATCGTGCGCCAGTTCTGGATCACCGCGCGCCAGGAGCAGCGCCGCCTGGCACGGGTGCGGCTACTATGGGACTTTCTGCGCGAGGCGCTGGAGCTCAATCGTGCTCTGTTGATGGGCGAGGCGGACAGATTAACGCTCCCCACCTCTCTCGGTTGATTCCGCCGCGTTACTGCCAGTCGGGGTCGATATGCGGCCTTCAGAGGCATCGCCGTCGTGCACGACGACCTTGTCGCGCCCTTGCTTCTTGGCGTCGTAACTTGCGGCATCGGCCCGCGCCAGAATCGAATCGAGATTTTCATCCCCTTCATTGAACGCGGTGAGGCCGATGCTCGCCGTCACGAAGTACTCGTTGCCTTCATGGCTGACGCTGACTTGGCTAATGGCAACGCGCAGTGACTCGGCAATTGTCACGGCCTGGCTGAGCGTGCAGCTCGGCAGCAGCAGGCCGAACTCATCTCCCCCTTGCCTGGCGACATGGTCGCTGCGCCGCACCTCCCATACCAGTACCTGCGCCACGCGGCGCAGCAGCTCATCGCCAAGCGCGTGCCCACCCTCGTCATTTACCGGTTTAAAGCGATCCAGATCGAAGAGAATCACTGCAGAAGGCGTGCCGAGTTTGGTGAAATCAGCCATCGCGTCTTCGAGACGCCGTTGATAACCTCGGCGGTTGAGCAGGCCTGTAAGCGGGTCATGTTCGGCCTCCCAGCGTTGCAAGGCTTCTTGGTGTTGCCGCTCGGTGATGTCCTTGATCGTGCCCACGATACCCAGCGAATCGCCGTCCCCCTGCACCCGACTGGCATGGATTTCGACCCATAGCAAAGCGCCCTTGCCATCTCTCATCCGAAGTTGGCGCAGGAACTCCTTTCCCAGGTTCATGGCATGCCGCCACATGTCGTGAGCATCCTCGCGATCATTCTCATGAATGAGCTGCCAAAGATCATTTGTCGAGGCATCGGCCCGAAGCCCCAACATTGCCGAAAGGGCCGGGTTGAGGTAGATGAGGTCGCCTTTTTGATCGGCAACGAACATACCGACTGGGGTCGAGCCGAGTACGGCATCCAGAAAGGCCTCTCGGTTCTTCGAGTGCTGCAAGGCCTTCTTGCGCTCCTGCTCCAGTCCGTTGAAGGCACGGGAGATTTGTGTCAGCTCCCTCAGGCTGGTCGAGAGCTCCAACTGGTGCCGAGCACCGGAGCCGATCTCTCCTATCTGCCGTTCGAGCCGATGAAGCGGCTTGAGCTGGTGCCCAACCAGCCAGCGAATGACGACCAGCAGCACCAGTGCAGCCACCAGCCAGGTCCACCAAAGCCGCTCCAGGAAGCCCTCAAAGGGCACCAGCATCGACTCGCGCGGCATTGTCATGGCCACCACCCAGCCTGCTTCCCACACCTGGCGGTAGCCCACCAGCACGGCCTCGCCATCCAACTCATGGAGTGTCTCGCCCTGCCACCCGTCCAAGGCGAGCTGAAAATCCGGAGGGTCGAGGCGCTGCAAGGATCCGACGAATCGGCTTATGGACCCAGGCACGAACAGTGGCTCGCCGTCGGTGGTGAAGATGGCTACGTGGCCACTATGCTCAAAGGTCAGCGAGGATATGCTGTTGAAAAACTGGCCATGGGCGAAGTTCAGGAGCCCACCGACGACTCCATCGAATTCCCCTTGGTCATTCAGGCGAGGCACCAGTAGCATCACCAAGGGCTGGTGGCTGGTCCGACCAAAGAAGGGACGGCTGACATAAGGCCAGGGGGAATTGCTCACCATATCGAAGTATTCAGTGTCGGATATGTCGAAGCCAACGCGCCCCGGCACCTCGGGCAGATCGGCGATAAGCTCGCCATCGGCATTGCTGACGATGATGCCTTCGAAATAGGCCAGCAGGCTGGGATTATGCTGTAGAAGAAGCGAGGCCTCCTCGCCCGGGACACCGGCAAGTTGCGAAGAGAGTCTCTCCAGTGCGGTAAAGCGTAAATTCAGGCGATCGCGTAATTCACGACTCAATATTTCCGCCTGATACCCCAGGTGAGACAGGTTGGCTTCGTGCAGCAATCTCTGACCACTGCCCCAGGCAACGAACAATAGCAGCCCGACGATGACAAGCCAGGTCATGACCAACCCAACCAGCAAGCGCTTCTGCAACGTATTCAGGCGACGCCATGGCGCGCCGCGAGTCGTACCTTGTGGCAAGCTGCCCTCTCTTCGATACATGATTCAGGCAAGGCCTGTTTCTCTGTGTAGCGATAGAGTGGCAGCTTAACGGTCCATTAACGTTATCTTTATTAACAAGTCGGTAAAAAAATGTCATTCACGGCATTGTAAAATCATGCCATGTTTTTCAAGTGAATCGTAAACATGCGGAGCCCCGCTCTCTGAGCTCAGTCGGTCAGCCGCAATCGCTATGGTCCGACTGGTCGCGATGGCGGAGGCCGGCGATCAGTAGCTTACTCCACGCCCTGGGCTTCCGCTCAGGCGGCAGAGTCGCAGCCGAGCTGGCGAGCGGCCTCTCGACCCGCGATAGCTCCCAGCACCACCGCACTCAGCAAGCCATTGCCCGAAAGGTAGCCACTATCCCCCGAGCCGGAGACACCCCGCGCCGCGCCGCCGGCGGCAAACAGGTTGGGGAATGTAGCGCCGTCACGCCGTACTACCCGAGCCTGGGTGTCCACCTCGAGCCCACCCTGGGTATGGAACAGCGCGCCGGTGACTTTGATCGCGTGAAAGGGCGCCTCCAACAGATCCGCGGCCTTGAAACTCCGCCCGAAGTCGTCTGCCTCACCGCTCTCGGCCAGGGCGTGCATTTCGGAGAAGGTTTCGCGCAAGACCTCCAGCGGCAGGGCCAGCACCGTTGCCATGGCCTCGAGGCTGTCGAAGGTGCGCACCGCCCCGGCAATGTGGGCATTACGGTAGTCCTCGAATTCAAGCGCTGCCTGGTGGATGCGCCGGTCGAACAGGTTCCAGACCAGCCCGCCCGGTTGGGCGAGTACCTTGGCCGCCTGCTCCGAGTAGCCGCCGTGCTCGTTGGAGAAGCGTCGCCCTTCGCGGTTGATCTGCACCCCGCCACGCATCATCACCGCCCAGGTGATCAGAGTCTGGTGTGGCATCGCCAGCGAACCGTGCCCCTGACAGGCGCCCAGGTCCTTGAGGCTGGCGCCCATCGCCTCTCCCCACAGCAAGGCGTCGCCCTGGTTGCCCTCATGGCCGAAGTAGAGGGCATCCTTCAAGGTCGGCAAGTGACGCGCCACCAGCTCGGGATTTCCGCCGTAGCCGTTGCAGGCAAGGATCAGTGCGTCGCAGCCGATAGTCTCCCGGCTGCCGTCGGGGCGCTCGAGGGTCACGCCATGCATTCGGCCGGCGTCGTCCACGTGCAGATCCACCACCTGGGCTTCGGTGAGCAGGTCGATGCCCGCCGCCTCCACCGCGTTGAGCAGGCTGCCCATCAGCTCCTCTCCGGTACGCCGCGGGGTGGCGTGCATGCGCATGCGGCTGTGGCCGGGGTAAAGAAAGCCCTCCACCAGGTCGAAAGGCACGCCGTGAGCGTCGGCCAGCCACTCCACCACGCCGGCCGAGGCTTCGGTCAGGGCGCGAACGATAGCGGGGTCAGCCTGGTGGCCGTTCTTGCGCTGTATGTCCTCGGCCATCAGTTCCGGGCTGTCTTCGACACTCGCCTCTTTCTGGAAGCGCGTCCCCGCCGCCGGAATGAACCCCTGCGACATGGAGGTGCTGCCCCGCGGCAGCGCATCGCGCTCCAGCACTACCGAGTCCATGCCGGCCCCCTTGGCAGCAAGCGCCGCCACCAGGCCGCAAGCGCCCGCCCCGACGATCACCAGCGGCACATGCGCCTCGAACGCCTCACCGCTACCAAAGGCCACGATAGGCATGACGTCTCTCCTCAGTCATTGACGGTCTGAGCCCGGTAGGCGTCGAGAATCTCACCCGCCGGGGCCTGCCACACTTCGGCATGCCCCACGATATGGTCGAGTACCGCCTCCAGGCAGCCGATGCGATGGGGCTGGCCCACGAGCCAGGGGTGCAGGTTAAGCGCCAGCAGTCGGCCGCCCTGCTCCCGTCCCTCCCGCAGCAGATAGTCGAAGGCGTCCGTTACCTGAGTCGCCCAGCTCTCCTCCGAGTGCAGGTTCTGACACATCACGAATTGATCCTCGACCTCGGTGGAGAGCGGCATCATGGTGAGCGCACCCTGCGAGGTGGAGAAGGGGTAAGGCAGATCGTCGTTGACCCAGTCGCAGCAGTACTCGATACCGTTCTCGGCGAGCAGCTCAGGGGTGTTCCAGCTCTGGTGCTTGGCCGGACTCAGCCAGCCGCGAACGGGTTGCCCGGTCAGCTCGCGAAGGATCGTCACCGAGCGGCGCACGATCTCCGCCTCCTCGTCACGATCCTGGCCGCCGTAGTGCAGGTGATCCATGTTCCAGCCATGGCACAGGAACTCGCCGCCGTAGGCCTTGAGGCGCTGCAGCAGGTAGGGAGTTTGCTCGGCGAGCTGAGCGTTGATCGCCCAGGTGGGACGAATGCCGCGTTGTTCGAATGCCGCGAGCATGCGGTAGATGCCGACCCGGTTACCGTAATCGCGCAGCGAGTAGTGACGCAGGTCCGGGTAGGGCATGGTCATGCCGTTGGGCACCTTGAACGGTACGCCACGCTGGTTGAGCGGGTAGAACTGCAGCGCGACGTTGATCCATACCGCCAGCGGCTTGTCTCCGGGCCAGCGGATCGGCCGGCGATCACCGAGCATCGACCAGGCGTAGCGCTCGTGGTCGTAGCCGTGGCGCCGCCAAGGGTAGTGCAGGTATTCCGGTTCGAGGGACATGGCTCAGCTCCTCCCTGCCGCGGCGGCCTTGGCGTCGATGTCATGCAGGGCGTCATCGTAGTGGTGAGAAAGATAGTGCTGGGCGATCTCGCGGCCGGTGGCGACCCATACGTCGCTGTGACCGGTGATGTACTCCAGCGCCTCCTCGAAGGCCTTGATGCGGTGCGGGCAGCTGATCTGGTAGTTGTGGGTCGGAATGCACATCACCGTGCCCGACTCCGCGCCCTCGGCGTAGAGCCGGTCAAAGTGGCGCTTGAGCATGGTCAGGTAGTGGCGCGGCTCCACCTTGTTCACCGCATAGACGATGGTATCGTTCATCTCCAGCGAATAGGGCATGGAGATGAAGCGACGCCCCGAACGCAGGCGGATCGGGGTGGGCTGGTCGTCGTGGAACAGATCGCAGGTGTAGATGCCACCCTCCTCGCCGAACAGCTCTTGGCCCACCTCGGCGAACAGGTCCAGGGTATGCTCCGAGTGGGACAGCGCCGGCGCCAGGTAGCCGGCGCACTTCTGCCCGGTGTGGCGATGGATCGTCTCGATTCCGTCGCGGATCATCTCCCGCTCCTGTTCCTCGCTCAGGCCGTAGGTGTAGCGGGTGTTGTAGATACCGTGGCTGAAGAATTCCCAGTCGCGCTCGCGGCACATCTCGATGATCTCGGGGTGGTGCTCGCACAGCGCCACCGACAGCGATACCGAACCGCGAATGCCGTACTTGTCGAGCAGCGCCATCTGGCGCTGGTGTCCGACCCGGTTGCCGTAGTCGCGAATGCTGAAGCCCGGCACCGAAGGGTGCGGCGTGGGCCACGGCTTGCGCTGCGGGTTGGCCGGCGGATCGAGTTCGTAGTATTCGATGTTGGGGGCCACCCAGAACGCGACTCGGGCCCCGTTAGGCCAGGTGATCCTGGGTCGGTCCTCGTAGGGCCAGTAGTCGTAGGCGTCCAATCGCTCTTTCATCTCAGCCTTCATGTCAGCCTCCTCGCGGCTCAGGCCTGCTCGGCCGCACGCGTCTCGAGCCAGGCCAGCACCTCGGCCACGTTCAGCACGTCGGCGTACTTCAGGTGCAGGTCGGTGAGGTTGGCGTAGTGGTAGCTCTCGTGTTTGTCGGCCACGCACTCCATCGGGACGATGGTGCGATAACCTCGCGACAGGCTGTCCACCGCGGTGGCGCGGATGCAGCCGGAGGTGGAGCCACCGGTGACGATCACGGTGTCGACCTTGTGCCATACCAACAGCGACTGCAGCGGCGTTTCGAAGAAGGCCGAGGGCATGCGCTTGGTGTAGACGACGTCACCCTGCTCGATCTCGACCCGCTCGTCGAAGGCGGCGCGGTCGGAGCCGTACTTGATGTTCTGCAGCGAGTCGGGAGTATCGGTACGCGTGCCCCACACGCCGGCATCCTCGGCGGAATCGAGAAAGGCCACGTGGGTCCACACCACCGGCCAGCCGAGCCGGCGGAAGCCACGTGCCAGCTGATTCACGTAGTCGAGCTGGCTGGGGTCGGTTTCGTAGGCGGTCTTGTAGAGGTCGGTGCGGGTGTAGGCCTTCTGCGGATCGACGTTGACCAGTACCGCCTTGTTGCCGAAGCCGAACGGCACGCGCTGGGGGTTGGCCATCACCTCGAAGAAAATCTCCTTGGCGGTTTTATCAGTCGTGATCATGCGCGCTCTCCTTTGGGAAACACTGATTTATTGCTGCGCTTGATATCCTGGCTGTCGGCGGTGCTGGTGCGCCAGCCCGGTCAAAATCCTCATTTACACCGCGTAAACTCCGGTTCTTGCGCTCCGGCGGCAACCAGCCTCTCTTCGCTCGCGACATAAATCAGCGCTTCCTCAGTCGCTGTAATTGTCGTGCTGCCAGGCATTCTTCCATGCCTCAGCGGCCGTCGTACTTCTCGCCCAGCTCGAGCATGGCCCGGGTGCCGAGCACTTCGTTGAGCTGGCCGAAGTCGAGCATGCGCTCGCGGAACGCATCGGTGGTGCCGTCGCGGCGCAGGGTGTCGAAGAACTGCCCCGCCATGTGGGTGAAGGCTCGCACCAGGGCGCCGGGAAAGATCACCAGAGAGAAGCCCAGTCGCTGCAGCGCCTGGGCGTTCTGCAGCGGCGTGTCGCCCCCCTCCACCATGTTGGCCATGATCGGGATTTTGCCGCGGAACTCGGCCATGATGCTGGCGATATCATCGTCGCTGCGAATGCCTTCGATGAACAGCAGGTCGACGCCGGCGTCGCGGTAGGCGTGGGCGCGCTCGATGGCTCGTTCGGTGCCTTCCACCGCCACCGCGTCGGTGCGGCCGATGATCAGGGTCGAGTCGCTTTCGCGAGCATCCAGCGCGGCCTTGAGCTTTCCCACCATCTCGTCCTCCGGTACCAGCGTCTTGCCGCGCAGGTGACCGCAGCGCTTGGGATAGGTCTGGTCTTCGAGCTGAACGGCGTTGGCACCGGCGCGCTCCAGCATGCGCACGCTACGCATCACGTTCATGGCGTTGCCGAAACCAGTGTCACAATCGACCACCACCGACAGCTCGGTACGCTCGCGGATGTGCGACATCACGTCGTTGACCTCGCTCACGCTGACCAGGCCGATGTCGGGGCGTCCAAGCTGGGTATAGGCGATGCTGGCTCCGGAGAGATAGACGGTGTCGAAGCCGGCATCGGCGGCAAGCGAGGCGCTCAGGGCATCGTAGACGCCTGGCGCCACGACGATCTCGGGGGAGTGCAGCCTGGCCTTCAGATCGATGGCAGGAAGAGTCATGGCGTTGGGGATCCTCGGTAACGATTGAAATAAGAAAAATCGGCGTGACACCTGATTCAGCGCCGGACCAGCGCCAGGTCGTTCCAGACCTGCTGCCGGACGATCCTGCCGCAGCGCAGCTCGAAGCGATCGATGAAACGCACGCCGGCGAAAGGTGTCCCGTCGGGCCATTCGCCATCGAGTTCACCGTGGCACACCACCGTCGCATGCTCGCCCTCGGCGAAGCTGTCGAAGCCGGCGATGCGCTTGCGCACGAAGCGATAGCGGCTAGCGGCCCAGGCCACCAAGTCTTCGAGGCAATGCATCTCGCCACTGCCGGGAAAGACCATGGTGAATTTCTCGTCGAGCAGGGCTTCGGCGCGCCCGAGATCGCGCGCTTCCATGGCTGCGAGAAAGTCACGCACGACCTCCTCGATGTTCGCAGCAGGCATGTCGGCAGACATAGGGGTCTCCAAGGAAGCCTTTGTCGTTGTTTGACGCTATTCTTCGAATTGCATGGCACACAAACCTGTCCTATGCATAATACATTTCTATGTCTACTTCATGCATCGCGTCAAGCGCCTCACCATGATTAGCAACAAGACCAAGGACTCACCATGAACGATACGCATGCGAACTCCGTGGGCGGCACCAAGTCCCATCGCATCTACCTGCTGCTCAAGGATGCAATCCTCAGCGGCCGGTTGGCGCCAGGGCGCAAGCTGCCAGGCGAGCTGAAGCTGGCGGAGCAGTACGGCGTATCACGGGTCACGGTCAGGCGCGCCATGCAGGCGCTCGACGAGGCGGGGCTGGTGGCACGCAAGCCGGGGCTCGGCACCGTGGTACTGGAGCAGCCGTTGGACGCCACGGTGATGACCGCCAGCGTCGCCAACCTGATGCCCAACATGGTCAAGATGAGCAAGGCCTCGCGGGTACGACTGCTGGAGTTCTGCTACGTCAAGCCGCCGGAGCCGGTACGCGAGAGCCTGGGGCTGCGCGACGGCGAGCGCGTGCAGCGTTCGATCCGTGTGCGCATGGCGGACGACAAGCCGTTCTCCTACCTGGTGACTCACGTGCCGGAATACATCGCCCTGCACTACAACGAGGCGGACCTGTCGCAGACCCCGCTGTTCGCCCTGCTAGAGCGCAGCGGCGTGAAGGTCGATCATGCGGCCCAGACCATCTCGGCGACCCTGGCCACCCATGAGGTGGCCGAGGCGCTCGACGTCTCGGTGGGCTCACCGCTGATCGCCCTGACCCGCGTGGTGTACGACGAGGAGGGGCGCGGCGTGGAACACCTCGACGCGCTCTACCGCCCCGATCGCTACCGCATCCAGATCGACCTCAATCGCACCGGCGACGAGGCGGCCCGCTACTGGGAACCGATGCCCCCAGAGCCGCACCACCGGGAGACGGAAAGCCAGGAGGCATGAGCCGGTGCGAGATAGACATGAACATTTGTCCTATTTTTAGTACATATAAAAAAGACAATAAAATACATTTGACCTGTTCATCAGCCTGAGATAGTTGTATCAAGACGATACGAGGAATGCTGCGGCGTCCTCGGGTGATGCAGCCTCGGTAAGCGACCGACATGACGATGCCAACAACCCTGTTCGACAAGGTGTGGGATGCCCACGAAATCCTCCGCGACGAGAGCGGCCAGAGCCTGCTGTGGATCGATCGGCACTTCGTGCACGAAGGTTCCTTTCACGCCTTCAACAAGCTGCGCGAGCGCTCCCTGTCTGTGGCTCGCCCCGACCTGACCTTCGGCATCGCCGATCACTACGTGCCGACCCTGACCCGCCGCCTCGACGCCATCGGCGATACCAAGGTGCGCGGCATGATCGAGCAGCTCGCGGATAATACCCACGAGCATGGCATCACCCTGTTCGGCCTCGACGACCCGCGCCAGGGCATCGTTCACGTGCTCGGCCCAGAGCAGGGTCTGACCCAGCCCGGGTTGCTGATGGTGTGCGGCGACAGCCACACCTCCACCCATGGCGCCTTCGGCAGCATCGCCTTCGGCATCGGCGCCTCGGAAGTCGCCCATGTACTGGCGACACAGACCCTATGGCAGAGTCGCCCGAAGAAGATGCGCCTGACCGTCGAGGGCGAGCTGCCTTCGGGCATCGGCGCCAAGGACATCGCCCTCACCTGGATCGCCCGGCTGGGTGCCGATGGCGCCCGCGGCTACGCCATCGAATACACCGGCAGCACCATCCGCACCCTCTCCATGGAAGCGCGCCTTACGCTGTGCAACCTCTCTATCGAAGGCGGCGCCCGCTGCGGTATGGTCGCCCCCGACGACACCACTTTCGCCTACCTGCGCGGCCGCCCCTTTGCCCCTCGGGGTGAGCGCTGGGAGCAGGCGCTGGCCTACTGGCACACGCTGAAGAGCGACGAGGGTGCCCACTTCGACCATGAAGTGACGCTGGACGCTACCGAGATCGCCCCCACCGTGACCTGGGGCGTCTCGCCGGAGGAGGCACTGCCCATCGATGCCCGAGTGCCAAAGCCAGCCGAGCTAACCGACGCCGGAAAGGCCCGCCAGATACGCGACAGTCTCGACTACATGGGCCTCGAGCCCGGCCAGAAGCTGACCGACATCGTCATCGATCGGGTCTTCATCGGATCCTGTACCAACGCTCGCCTGGAAGATCTGCGAGCCGCCGCCGAGGTGCTGCGCGGCCGCCGCAGCAAGGTGCCGGGCATCGTCTCGCCCGGTTCCACCCAGGTGAAACGGCAGGCCGAAGCCGAAGGATTGGACGTCGTCTTTCGTGATGCGGGGCTGGAGTGGCGCGAATCCGGCTGCTCCATGTGCGTGGGCATGAACGGCGACCTGGTGCCGGCCGGCGAACGCTGCGCCTCAACCACCAATCGCAACTTCAAGGGTCGCCAGGGACCGGGCGCCAGGACCCACCTGATGTCGCCGGTCATGGTCGCCGCGGCGGCCGTCGCCGGCCGCCTGGCCGACGTGCGCGAGCTGTGACAGGAGCCATGTGATGGAACCGATCAAGATTCTCGACGCCCTAGCCTGTCCGCTGCCGCTGACCAACGTGGACACCGATCAGCTGATCCCGGCCCGCTTCATGAAGGAGCCACGCAGCGTCGGCTACGGTCAGTTCCTGCTCCACGACCTGCGCCATGACGACAGCGGCCGGCCGCTTGAAGATTTCATCCTCAACCACCCACTGGCGGAGCAAGCGAGAACGCTGGTGGCACGGCGCAACTTCGGCGGAGGCTCGTCGCGGGAGGCCGCCGTCTATGCACTGGTGGACTT
This sequence comes from Halomonas sp. LR3S48, assembly GCF_025725665.1. Lineage (NCBI taxonomy): Bacteria > Pseudomonadati > Pseudomonadota > Gammaproteobacteria > Oceanospirillales > Halomonadaceae > Halomonas > Halomonas sp. LR3S48. The sequence goes on from NZ_CP107009.1 coordinate 3,795,080, forward strand.
CGGCTTCCGCTGCGTGATTGCGCCGAGCTTCGGCGACATCTTTGCCTCCAATGCGGTCAATAACGGACTGCTGCCCGCCACGGTCAGCGAGGAGGACGCCGAAGTCCTGCTCGCGGCCCTTGGCGATACGCCCGGCCCGCTGCGCGTCGACCTGGAGGCGCAGCGCATCGAAGCCGGCGTACTGAGCGTGGCCTTCACCATCGCCCCGACCTGGCGCACCAAGCTGCTCAACGGCTGGGACGATATCGACATGACCCGGCAGCATGCGGAGACGATACGGCGCTTCGCCGATGACTATGCCAGCCAACGCCCCTGGCTCGACACCACGCCACCGGAGGTCATCTCACGGGGCTGAGGCCCGCCTCCCGCTCCAAGGGGCTCATAACAAGCCACAACACGACTACCCGCTGTCACAAGGAGAACAACCATGAACAAGCCTTTCATCGCTTCCCTCGGCCTGGCCACCCTGTTGGCTTCAGGCCATGCCCTGGCCGTGGAGCGCATCAGCGCCGTTCACGCTTTTCCGCCGTCACTGATCTATACCCAGAGCTTCCTCGAGTTCGTCGACAAGGTGAACGAGCGCGGCGAAGGCGTGGTACAGATCGACGTGCGCGGTGGCCCCGAGGTGATCGGACTCTCCGAGCAGCCGGACGCCGTGCGCAACGGGGTGGTCGACATGGCCTACACCGCGGCGAGCTTCTACGCCGGCACCGTGCCCGAGCGCGACGCCATGGTGGCATCCAATACCGATGCCATCTTCGCCCGCGAGAACGGCGGCATCGACCTGCTCAACCAGATCCACCAGGACAAGATGGGCGTCTACTACCTGGGCTGGTTCGACAGCGGTGTGAGCTACAACCTCTACACCATCAACGAACCGCAGCTGGACGATGAAGGCAATCTCAGCGTTTCGGGCATGACCTTGCGCAGCAACCCGGTGTATGACGCCTTCTTCCAGGACTACCTCGGTGCCCAGCCGATCAGCCTGCCGACCACCGACGTCTACTCGGCACTGGAGCGCAACGTGGTCAACGCCACAGGCTGGACCCAGATCGGCCTGAAGGACCTCAACTGGGACCGCTTCCTCAACTACCGCATCGATCCCGACTTCTTCTCCACCGACATGGGCGTGATCGTCAATCTGGACAGTTGGAACGGCCTGAGCGAGGAAGCGCGCGAGATCCTGCAGGAAGTGGCCATCGAACACGAGCGCGCCAGCGCCGAGCGCTTCGAGGTACTGGCCGAGGAGCAGCAGGCCGAGCTGGAAGCCGACGGCATGCAGGTTTTCCGCCTGGAAGGCGAGGCCGGCGAGCGCTTCTCCGAGGCTGCCCGCGAAGCCACCTGGGAACGCATGCGCCGTCAAATGGAGCGCCATCCCATGGGTCTCGAGCACTATGATGAATTGATCGAGAAGTTCAACGACCTGTAAGCAAAGCGGGCCGACTGCCAGGCGGTCGGCCCCCTGATGCTTCGCCCCCCCTCCTTCGCGTCCAGGTACCCCTAATGCGTTACGCGAGTCGAGCTTATCTGCTGCTACTCAACGGCATGGCCCTCGCCGCCGCCATCATGCTGGTGTGGCTGATGGTCGCCATCGTGCTCTCCGTGGTGATCCGCAACCTGGGCCTGCAGCCCTCAGCATGGTTCTTTCTCTCCACCGAGTACGCCATGTTCTACCTGACCCTGCTGGGCGCACCCTGGCTGGTCCGGCACAAGGGCCACGTGCATATCGAGCTGCTGACCTCGATCCTGCCGCCGATGGCACTGCAGTTCCTGAGCCGCCTGGTCGCCCTGCTGTGCGTGGCTGTTTGCGTGGTACTGGCGTGGAAGGGCTATAACCTAGTGTCGATGAATCTTGTGCGCAACGACTACGACGTGCGCGCCTTCTTCGTGCCCAAGTGGATCCTCACCATCGCCTACCCGGTGTGCTTCTTCATGATGGCCATCGAATTCGCCCGCTTCGTGATCGGGCGGGACATCCTTCACAGCGGCGAAGCGGGGATCAAGGAATAATGGAATGGTATCTGGCCCTGGCCTTTCTGCTGGCCCTGATTCTCGGCTTCATGACCATCGGCACGCCGATCGCGCTGGCCTTCCTCGCCGCCAATGTCATAGGTGCCTGGCACTTCATGGGCGGCCAGAATGGGCTCATTCAGTTGCTCAACAACGGCTTCGGCGCGCTCTCCAGCTTCAACCTGGTGCCAATCCCGTTGTTCCTGCTGATGGGTGAGCTGTTCTTCCGCACCGGCCTGGGCATGCGCATGTTCAATGCCATCGATCAACTGATGGGCAAGGTGCCCGGGCGGCTCTCCTACGTCACCGTGGTGGGCGGCACCGGGTTTTCCACCCTGAGCGGTTCGTCGATGGGCTCCACCGCCCTGATGGGCTCGCTGCTGGTACCCGAGATGGAGCGTCGTGGCTACCACAAGCGCATGGCCATCGGCCCGATTCTGGGCACCGGGGGGCTGGCCATCATCATTCCGCCCTCGGCGCTGGCGGTGCTGTTGGCCACCCTGGCCAAGGTCGATATCGGCGCCCTGCTGATCGCCGGCATCATGCCCGGCCTGGTGCTGGCGGGACTCTACATGGCCACGATCTGGATCCAGACTCGGCTCGACCCGAGTGCGGCGCCCAACTACGAGCTCGAGCCGGTGCCGCTCGGCCAGAAGCTGCTGCTGGTACTCACCGACATCCTGCCGATGATCAGCGTGATGGTATTCATCGTGGCGTTGATGCTGATGGGCTTCGCCACGCCCTCGGAAGCGGCAGCGTTCGGCGCCCTCGGCGCTATCGTACTGGCGGTGATCTTTCGCTGCATGACCTGGGAAGCGTTCAAGCTCTCGGTGATCGGTGCGCTGAAGGTCACGCTGATGGCCTACCTGATCGTGTTCGGCTCGGCCACCTTCAGCCAGCTGCTGGCCTTCTCCGGCGCCTCGAGCGGGTTGATCCAATGGGCCACCAGCTTCGACCTGGCGCCGATCCTGATGCTGCTGGCCATGTTCGCGGTATTGCTGGTGCTCGGCACCTTCATGGAGCAGATCTCGATCATGATGCTGACGGTGCCGTTCTTCTTCCCGCTGGCCCAGGTGCTCGGCTTCGATCCCATCTGGTTCGGCATCATCATGCTGCTGGCGCTGGAGATCAGCTTTTCCACGCCACCGCTGGGGCTGCTGCTGTTCGTGATGAAGGGCGTGGCGCCCTCGGGCACCACCATGCGCGAGATCTACGCAGCCGCCATTCCGTACATACTCTGCTCGATGCTGCTGGTCGCCATCCTGATCGTGTTCCCCGGCATCGCGACCTGGCTGCCCGGAATGATCAACTAGCCCTCACGTCACCGCCCCGCGCTGCTGAAAGCGCGGCGCCAGATACTCGCCTTCCGCCAGCACCTCGCGCAGGTGCCGGGCCGCCTGCCAGACGTCCTCATGGCTCAGGTAGAGCGGCGCGAAGCCGAAGCGTAGCAGCCCCGGCTCGCGGTAATCGCCGATCACGCCCCTCTCGATCAGCGCCTGGACGATGGCATAGCCATTGTCCGGAGCCACCAACCCCACTTGACTGCCGCGCTGTGCCTCGTCCGGGGTGATATCGCTGATACCGTGTTCATCCAGACAGTCGCCAAGCGACTCGCGGAAGAGTTCGATCAGCTGTTGGCTCTTGCGCCGCAGCTGGGCGAGGTCAACCTCCTGCCACAGTGCAAGGGACGCTTCTAGCGCCGCATAGGCCAGCGGCGAGTGAGTGCCGGTATGGAACCGCGAGATGCCCGGCGCCGGCGCGTAGTCGGCCTCGAAGGCGAAGGGGGCGGCGTGGCCCAGCCAACCCGAGAGCGGCTGCCAGGCACGGTCTTGAGCGTCGCGCCGCACATAGAGAAAGGCTGGCGCGCCGGGGCCGCCGTTGAGGTATTTATAGGTGCAGCCCACCGCGTAGCGCACGCCGCAGGCGGCGAGGTCCACCGGCAACGCGCCGGTCGAGTGGGCCAGGTCCCAGATGACCTCGGCGCTAGCGGCATGCACCTGCCGAGTGATCGCCGCCATGTCGCGTAGCCTGCCGGTGCGATAGTGCACGTGGCTGAGCACCACGGCCGCCACGCGGTCGTCGAGGTAGGCCTCCAGCGCCTCTCCTTCCGGCAGCACCCGGTGCTCGAAGCCACCGAAGCGACAGAAGCCCTGGGCGATATAGCCGTCGGTGGGAAAGTTACCCCCTTCGCTGAGGATCACCGACCGTGCCCTTCCCTGCCCTTCGGTGATATAGCCCAGCAGCTTGAAGATATTGTGGGTGATGGTGTCGGTGACCAGCACCTCTCCCGGTGCGGCCCCCAGCAGTGGCGCCAGCCGATCGCCAAGCCGCTCCGGCGCGTCGAACCAGCCCTGGTTCCAGCCCTGGATCAGCGAATCACGCCACTGTGTCATCAGGCCATTGACGGCTTCCACCGCAGCGCTCGGCTGAGCCCCCAGGGAGTTGCCGTCGAGATAGATCGTTCCGGCAGGCAGGGCGAAGCAGGCCTTAAAGGGGGCCAGCGGATCCTGGCGGTCCAGTTCACGAACCTCGTCGAGGGTCACGGGCATGGTGCGCTCCGATAATCGAAAAAGGGGAAGGTGGCGGGGTCAATCCAGCTCACGCAGCAGGGCACGCACCGGCGAGGCGTCGGCCCCGGCCAGCTTGAGCGGCACGGCGATCAGCTCGTAGTGACCGGGCGGCACCGCGTCCAGCACCAGCCCTTCGAGAATCGCCATGGCGTGATGGTGCACGCGCCAGTGCGCCAGCAATTGACTGTCCACCTCGGGGTCGAGCGAGGGAGCGTCCACGCCGATCAGCCGGGCGCCGCGCTCGGCCAGCAGGTCGATACTCTCGGCCGCCATCGTGGTGAAATCGCTGCGCCATTCGTCATGCGGGAAGCGCGCCCAGGTGCGCAGCAGTACCCGTTCGACCCGAGACGGCAGCTCAGGCAGCAGGTGCTCGGGCTCGACCCTCGGCCCGGCATGGGTCATGTCCAGCAGCACGCAGGGGCCGATGTATCTCGCCAGGTCTACCGCATCGATGGCCTGTCCCTCGGCGGCATAGTGGCTCGGCGCGTCGGCATGAGTGCCGGTGTGGGTGGAAAGCACCAGCCGCGAGACGTTGACCGGACACTGCTCGCCGAGCACCCAGGTCGGCTCATGAGCGAAAGGCGTGTCACCGGGCCACACCGGCATGCCGGCCCGCAGCGGCTGGGAGATGTCGTAGAGCCGGCTCATGAGGCGCCCTCCTCGAGAGTGGTACGCACCGACCACAGCTCGGGGAAGAACTGCAGGTCCAGCGCCTTGGCCAGAAAGGAGACCCCGCCTGTACCGCCGGTACCGGGCTTCTGGCCGATGATGCGCTCCACGGTCTTGAGGTGGCTGAAGCGCCACTGATGGAAGTGGTACTCGGTGTCGACCAGCTTCTCGGCCAGTTCGTAGAGTTCCCAGTGATGCTCGGTGTCGCGGTAGATCGCCGCCCAGGCCTGCTCCACCTCTTCGCAGGGCCGGTAGGGCTCCGACCAGTCGCGTTCGACGACCGAAGCGGGAAGTTCGAAGCCGCGCCGAGCCAGCAGCTGCAGGCTGATGTCGTAGAGGCTCGGCGCATGCAGCACCTCGCTGAGTCGCCGGTAGCGGTCCGGATGACGGCGGTGAACCTCGACCATGGCGGCATTCTTGTTGCCGAGCAGGAACTCCAGCTCGCGGTACTGGTACGACTGCAAACCGGAGCTTTGCCCCAGGCTGTCGCGAAAGCGCGCGTAATCCGCCGGCGTCAGGGTCACCAGCACCTCCCAGGCACTGATCATCTGCGCCTGGATCCGCGCCACGCGCGTGAGCATCTTGAACGCCGGGCGCAGCCGATCGGCAGCAATGTGGGCGGCAGCCGCATGGGCCTCGTGCAGGCACTGCTTGAGCCACAGCTCCGAGACTTGATGGATGACGATGAACAGCATCTCGTCATGTTCTTCGGTGCCCGGTTGCTGTGCCGACAGCAGTGGCCCCAGCTGCAGATAGTCGCCGTAGCTCATCGGCTGGTCCCAGTGCACCTGCTCTTGCGAGAGATCCACGCTGGCGCTGCGAGCCGGCTCTTCCTTCCGCTTGGCCATGGTCATTCTCCACCGTCGTCTTTCCGTCAGTGTACGAAGGTGCTGGCGACATTGAAATTTGATAAAAAGACATCTTTCCATGAAATAAAATAATATGACGACGCGACTCAGCACTCGCCAGATGCAGATGATGGTGGCCATCGCCGATGCCGGCAGCATGTCCGATGCCGCCGTGCAGCTCGGCTTGACCCAATCGGCACTCAGCCACCGGCTCAAGGAGGCGGAGCGCCTGCTGGGGGCCGCACTGTTCACCCGCGGCCAGCGTCGGCTGAACCCGACGCAGGCGGGCAGGCGGCTGCTGCATGCCGCCCGCGGCGTGCTGGCCGAACTGGAGCGCACCGAGCAGGACATCCAGCGCTTGGCCGTCGGCATCGAAGAGGTAGTGCGTCTGGGAGTCGAGGCATGTGGCGGCTACCACTGGCTGCCCGGCTGCCTGGCCACCTTTGCTGCAAGCCATCCGAGTATCGGCGTGGAAGTCGTGCCGGATGTCTCGCTGGATCCCTGCCGGGCGCTGCGACAGGGTCATGTGGACCTGGTCCTGGTCGCCGGCAGTCATCCGCCCACAGGGTTCGAGGCCGTCTCGCTGCGCCGCGACGAATTGCGCCTGGTCGTGCCTCGGGGCCACGCCCTGGCCCAGCGTGACTGGGCCAGCGCCGAGGAGGTGGCCGCCGAACCCTACGTCGCCTACCACACCACCCCGGAGAAGGGGCGCGAGTACGAGCAGCTGTTCAGCCCCGCCGGCGTACTACCAGCACGGGTGATCAGCGCCGGCGTGACCGACGCTGTACTGGCCTTGGTGCGCGGCGGCCTGGGTGTGAGCATCCTGCCGGCCTGGACGCTCGCACCGCACTTGGCGCAGGGTGAGCTGGCCTCGGTCGCCCTGACAGAGCGGGGGCTCTATCTCAACTGGTACCTGGTGATGCGCCAGGGGGAAGCCGTGGCGTCGGCCGCCAGGCGACTGGCCCGCACGCTAGACGACCTTCACGGCGAGAGCTGAACGATCAAGTCCCGCAGAAAGTGCGGAAGACCCGTTCGGTGGGTTCGGCCGGGCGCGTGTACTCCTCTCTCCCGGGTTGATCGTCGAAGGGGTGGGTGACGACATCGAGCAGCGTCTCGAAGGGGCCGAAGTCGTTTTCGTCCATGGCCGCGGTGAGCGCCTGCTGCACGCGGTGGTTGCGCGGGATGAAGGCCGGGTTGGCCAGACGCATCTGGCGCGTTCGCTCACCTTCGGGCAGCGGCTCCTGGGCGAGCCGCTGGCGCCACTCCTCGAGCCAGCCGGCGATCTCCTCGGGGCGTTCGAACAGGGCCACCAGCGAAGCCTCCGCCTCGGCGTTCTCGGCGGCATCCGCCAGGCGGCGAAAGGCCAGGGTGAAGTCGGCGCGGCCGCGATGCATGGACGCCAACAACGCCTCTATCAGCGTCTTGTCCTCGGGCTGCGCCTGATGCAGGCCGAGTTTGGCGCGCATCACATCGAGCCATTCCGCCTCATGCTGCTCAGGGTAACGATGCAGCAGCTCGGTGGCCTGCTTCACCGCGCGGTCGCTATCCTCGTCGATCAGCGGCAGCAGGGTCTCGGCCAGGCGCGCCAGGTTCCACTGGGCGATCCACGGCTGGTTGGCGTAAGCGTAGCGCCCGCCCTCGTCGATGGAGCTGAACACCATCTGCGGCTCGTACTGTTCCATGAAGGCGCAGGGCCCGAAGTCGATGGTCTCGCCCGAGACCGAGGTATTGTCGGTATTCATCACGCCGTGGATGAAGCCGACGCCCATCCACTTGGCGACCAGGGCCGCCTGGCGCGCCTGTACCGCCTCCAGCAGCCCCAAGTAGCGCTCGCCACCCTCACGTTCAGTGAGTTCGGGATAGTGCCGCTCGATGACGTGATCGGCCAGTTCACGCACGCCCTCGAAGTCGCCGCGAGCGGCGAAATACTGGAAGGTACCCACGCGGATGTGGCTGGCGGCTACGCGGGTGAGGATGGCCCCCGGCTCGGGGATGCCGCGCACCACCCGTTCACCGGTAGTCACCGCGGCAAGCGCCCGGGTGGTGGGAATGCCCAAGGCATGCATCGCCTCGCTGACCAGGTACTCGCGCAGCACCGGGCCCAGCGGTGCACGACCGTCGCCGCCGCGCGAGAACGGCGTGCGCCCCGCGCCCTTGAGCTGGATGTCGCGCAGCCGGCCGTCGCAGTCGGTCACCTCGCCCAGCAATACGGCACGGCCGTCGCCCAGTCGCGGGACGAAGCCACCGAACTGGTGCCCGGCATAGGCCTGGGCCAGCGGCTCCGAGCCGCGCGGCACTACGTTGCCGGAGAACCATACCGCCGCCTCTTCGGCATCGAAGGCGGAAAGTTCGAAGCCGAGCGCCTCGGCCAGTGGCCGATTGAAGGCGACCAGGTGCGGCTCACGCACGGGCACCGGTTCGAAGCGCTCGAAGAAGCGCTCCGGCAGGCGGGCATAGCGAAGAGTGAAAGGGGGAAACATGGCGGCTCCACTGGCGTTCCTGCCCGTCACTTTAGGCGTGCAGAGGTCGAAAATCGAGCGCGGCGCCTCTCGTACGCCGCTGGCACCCCTAACCGGTGGCAGTCGCGGGATTCTCGAACTCGCGAATGCTGGCCACGAAGTCGCTGAAGCGCTCGCCCTGGATCAGCACGTGGTCGCGCAGGGCATGCTCCGCCGCCGCCGGATCGCCGGCTTCGATGGCTGCCACCACGGTCCGATGCTCACGCAGTGAACTGTGCATGCGCTGGCGCACCTTGAGCTGCAGGCGACGATACGGCTTGAGCCGTTGCTTGAGCTGGCGGGCCTCGCTGAGCAGGAAACCGTTGTGGCTGGCGCGATAGATGCAGTCGTGGAAGGCTTCGTTCTCGTAGTAGTACTCGTCGGTGTCACCGGCCAGGGCGGCGGCCTCGCAGCGCTCCAGCGCACCGCGCAGCTCGGCGAGCTCGGTGTCGCTGATGCGCCGCGCCGCCAGGCGTCCGCACATACCCTCCAGCTCGGCCATGACTTCGAACATTTCGATCAACTGGTTGATGCCCACCCGCGCCACGAAGGTGCCCTTCTTCGGCATCACCGTGACCAGCCCGCTGGCCACGAGCTGCTGGATCGCCTCGCGCACTGGCGTGCGCGAGACATTGAATTCGCGGCCCAGCGCCTCGGGGTCGAGCCGTTCGCCGGGCGCCAATCGCCCGTTGATGATGGCGTTCTCCAGCGAGTCGCGCAGTCGCTGCGCATTGGAGCGCTTGGCGTTGGCCATGGGCATACCTCCCTCGATATCGACCGCTAGCGTCGGCCTTCTATTCACTGTAACGAATTTGACATCAGTATACGCAACAGCTATTGAAGTATACATCAGCGTCGCTGATAAACATCACAAGCATGAAAGCACACAACAACAACCTCGTGGAGACGCCAAATGCAACGCCATACCCTACCCCTTGCTGCCCTGGCACTAGCCCTCGCCGTCAGTAGCGCCGCTTCCGCCAATACCGTGCTGCGCGCCTCGCACCAGTTCCCCGGTGGCCAGGGCGACGTGCGCGACGAGATGGTGCAGATGATGGCCCGCCAGGTAGCCGAGGCCGATGTTGGCCTCGAGATCCAGGTCCACCCGGGCCAGTCCCTGTTCAAGGCCAACGAGCAGTGGAGCGCCCTGACCCGTGGGCGACTCGACATCACCTCGCTGCCGCTCGACTACGCCAGCGGCCGCCACCCTGAGTTCTCCGCCACACTGATGCCGGGGCTGGTGCGCAACCATGAGCACGCCCAGCGCCTCAACGACTCCGAATTCATGGAGATGATCAAGGAGGTGATCCAGGAGGGCGGCGCGCGCGTGCTGGCCGACGCCTGGCTCTCGGGCGGCTTCGCCTCCAGCGAGCAGTGCATCACCTCGCCGGACACCGTGCAGGGGCAAAACCTGCGCGCCGCCGGCCCGGCCTTCGAGCAGATGCTGGAGGAGGCCGGCGCGTCGATCGCCTCGATGCCCTCCTCTGAGGTCTATACCGCCATGCAGACCGGCGTACTGGACGCCGCCAACACCTCATCAATGTCGTTCATCTCCTTCCGCCTCTACGAGCAGGTCGACTGCCTGACCGAGCCAGGCGACTTTGCGCTGTGGTTCATGTACGAGCCGATCCTGATCTCCGAACAGACCTGGCAAAAGCTCAACGAAGAGCAGCAGCAGGCGCTGACCGAGGCCGGCCAGGCCGCGGAGGAGTTCTTCGCCGCCGAAGCCGCCGCCATCGACCAGGAGATGGTGAAGGTCTATGAGGAGAACGGCGTCGAGGTGGTGCGCATGAGCAAGGAGGACTACGACGCCTGGCTCGAGATCGCCCGCCAGACCTCCTACAAGAACTTCGCCGAGAGCGTGCCCAATGGCCAGGCGATCATCGACGCGGCCCTGGCCGTCGAGTGACGCCCAGCCCTTCCCTGCGTGAGCCGGGCCACCCGCAACGGGTGGCCCCCCATTTCGACCCCCGGGAGGACTGCATGGCCATGGCCCACTCTCAGCCCCTTGCTCAACGCTTCGGCGTCGTCGGCGCCTATATCGGCCTGATGGATCGACTCTCACGCCTGCTGGCCTATGTGGCAGGCATCCTGTTCATTGCCGGGGTCACCGTGATCTGCCAGATGGTGTTCGTGCGCTATGTGCTCGGCATGAGCACAAGCTGGCAGACCGAGTTCACCGTGCTTGCGGTCACCGCCGCCATGCTGCTGGGCAGTCCCTACGTGCTGATGACCGGTGGCCACGTGGCGATCACCATCCTGCCGGACGCCCTGGGCGGCATCGCGCGTCGGCTGATGCGGCTGGCCGCGGCCCTGTGCGGCCTCGCTTTCTGCGCGGCCCTGGCCTCCGCCTCCTGGTTCTACGTCTGGGAAGCCTGGGAGGGCGGCTGGACCACCGGCACGGTGTGGAACCCGCCGCTGTGGCCCGGCCTGGTGCCGATGGCCGTTGGCACCACACAGCTGTCACTGCAGTACGTGGCTGAAATTCTGCGCGGGGAGGGCTGAGCATGGATCCGACTACGCTGGGGATAATCGTCGCCGTCGCCCTGATCGTGTTGATGGCGATCGGCACGCCCATCGCCTTCGCCCTGGGCGGCGTTTCATTGCTGGCATTGATCTACGACCGCGGCCTGCCCGAGCTCATCTATTTCGGCGAGACCTTCTTCGACCGCATCGCCGAGTTCGGCTTCGTCGCCATCCCCATGTTCATCCTGATGGGCGCCGCGGTGGCCTCGTCGCCCACCGGACGCGACCTCTACCGTTCGCTGGACCTGTGGATGGGCCGGCTGCCGGGCGGGCTCGCCGTGTCCAACATCGGTGCCTGTACCATTTTCTCCGCACTCTCTGGCTCGTCGCCGGCCACCTGTGCCGCCATCGGCAAGATGGGCATCCCCGAGATGCGCACCCGCGGCTACCCCGATGGCGTCGCGGCGGGCTGCATCGCCGCCGGCGGCACCCTGGGCATCCTCATCCCGCCCTCGGTGACCATGATCATCTACGGCATCTCCACCGAGACCTCGATCGGGCGGCTGTTCATCGCCGGGGTGGTACCGGGCTTCATGCTGGCCGGGCTGTTCATGGCCTGGACGATGATCGCCTGCAGGCTGGCCGGAGGTTACGCCAACCCGCTGGCGCAGGCCGCCGGCCAGATGAAGGAGACCGTCAAGGCCAACGTCGACGCCAACCTCAAGGCACTGGTGCGCGTGCTGCCCTTCCTGGCGGTAGTCGGCGGCATACTGTTCGCCCTTTATGGCGGCGTGGCCACGCCCTCCGAGGCCGCCGGTGTCGGCGCCTTCCTGTGCCTGGCGCTGGCCGTGATCATCTACCGCATGTGGCAGGTGGGGCCGATCAAGCTGATCATGCGCGACTCGCTGCGCGAGAGCGTGATGATCATGCTGGTGATCGCCTGCGCCGAGGTGTTCGCCTATGCCCTCTCCTCGCTGTTCATCACCCAGACCGTGGCCGGTGCCATCGCCGAGCTGGAGGTCAACCGCTGGGTGCTGATGGGCGTGATCAACCTGTTCCTGCTGGTCGCCGGCTTCTTCCTGCCGCCGGTGGCGGTGATCGTGATGACCGCGCCGATCCTGCTGCCGATCATCCTGGCCGCCAATTTCGACCCCTACTGGTTCGCGGTGATCCTGACCATCAACCTGGAGATCGGCCTGATCACACCGCCAGTGGGCTTGAACCTGTTCATCATCAAGGGCATCGCGCCGGACATCTCGCTGCGCGACATCCTCATGGGCAGCCTGCCCTACGCCCTGTGCATGGTGCTCGGTATCTTGCTGCTGTGCTTCTTCCCGGGCATTGCCCTGTGGCTGCCTAACCTGATCATGGGCTGACTGAGAGTGGAATCATGAACATGACCTTCCTGCAGGAGCTGTTCAACAGCATCACCCAGCGCGATGCCCGGCTCTGGCGCCGGCAGGGCGAGCTCAGCGCGCCCAACCACGCACAGATGCTGGCGGCCTGCCGGGCGCTGCTGGAAAGCGACGGCGAGGCCTCGAGCATCAGCCTGGCCAGCCGCGCGCTGTCCATGTACAACCGGCTGACGGAAGACGAGCGCACCCGCTTCTTCGAAGGCCTGGCCAGCGAATTCGCCGCCGACCCGGCGCGCATTGACGAGGCCTACGAGGCCTATCGCGAGCGGCGCGACAACCCCAGCCTGCATACCCTGTTCGACGCCTGCGAACCACGCCGCCAGGAGCTGTTCCGACGCCTCAACCTGGCCAGCAACGGTACCTACGAGCTGGTGCGCATGCGCGAAGGGCTGCTGGCCCGGTTACGCGACAGGGACGGCGACGACCGGCAGGAGCTCGACGCCATCGACGCCGACTTTTCCCACCTGTTCGGTTCCTGGTTCAATCGCGGCTTCTTGATGCTCAAGCGCATCGACTGGAACACCCCGGCCTCGATCCTGGAGAAGATCATTCGCTACGAGGCGGTGCACGAGATCCGCGACTGGGACGACCTGCGCCGACGCCTCGACGCCCGCGACCGGCGCTGCTTCGCCTTCTTCCACCCCGCCATCGGCGACGAGCCGCTGATCTTCGTCGAGGTCGCGCTGTGCAGGGGCCTGCCCGACCGCATCCAGCCCATCCTGTCGGGAGAGAGTGCCGGCGAGCGCAGCATCGACGACCCCGAAGCCGCCGATGCCGCTGCCTTCTTCGGCATCAGCAACTGCCAGACCGGCCTGCGCGGCATCTCCTTCGGCAACTTCCTGATCAAGCAGGTGGTGCAGGAACTCAAGCTGGAGCTGCCGCAGCTCAAGCACTTCGTCACGCTCTCGCCGGTGCCGGGCTTCGCTCACTGGCTCGCCGAGCAGCGCGACGACGACGCGCTGCCCGACGAGCTGAGCCAGGTACTGCACGAGCTCGACATCCCCGACTGGCATCTCGACCCCGCCCAAAGCGAACGCCTCAAGGCCGTAATCAAGCCGCTGGCGGCCCGCTATCTGGTCGAGGAGAAGAATGCCCGTGGCCTGCCGCTCAACCCGGTGGCACGCTTCCATCTGGGCAACGGCGCCGAGCTGCATCGCATCAACTGGCTCGGCGATATCTCGCCCAAGGGTTTGAAGCAGGCCGCCGGCCTCATGGTCAACTATCTCTACGTGCTCGACGACATCGAGCGCAACCATGAAAACTACACCGCCAACGCCACCGTGGTCTGTTCCAACGAGGTCCGCGACCTCAACCGCCGCGCCCGGAAGATGGCCAAGGGAGAGCCTGCCAAATGAGTCACAACCTCTTCGAAACCTTTGCCGTCCGCATGCGCGACCGCGGCGAAGCCGATTTCATTACTACCCGCGAAGGCCGCCGCTACTCCTATCGCGATACCCTGGACGCCAGCGCCCGCCTGGCCGGCGCCCTGGTCGAGCTGGGCGTGGCCCCCGGCGACCGGGTCGCAGTGCAGGTCGACAAGAGCCCCGAGGCGATCCTGCTCTACCTCGCTTGCCTGCGCATGGGTGGCGTCTACCTGCCGCTCAATACCGGCTACACCGCCGACGAGATCCGCTACTTCCTGACCGACGCCGAGCCGGCACTGTTCGTCTGTCGCCCGGCCGCCCTGGAAGAGGCCCGTCAAGTGGCCGGCGAGAGCGGTTGCCCGGCAGTGGAGACGCTCGGCACCGAGGCCGACGGCAGCCTGATGACACTGGCCGAACAGGCCACCTCGCATGCGGGCATCGAACCGCGCGAGGACGACGACCTGGCCGCGATTCTTTATACCTCGGGCACCACCGGGCGCTCCAAGGGCGCCATGCTGACCCACCGCAACCTGGGCTCCAACGCCGCCACCCTGAAGGAAGCCTGGCGCTTCACGGCTCAGGACCGTCTGATCCACGCGCTGCCGATCTTCCATACCCACGGGCTGTTCGTCGGCTGCAACGTTACCCTGATGGCCGGCTCGAGCATGCTGTTCTTGCCCAAGTTCGACGCCGACGTGATCTTCGAGGAATTACCCCGCGGCACGGTGCTAATGGGCGTGCCGACCTTCTACACTCGCCTGGTCCAGGACGAGCGCCTCACTCCCGAGGCAACCGCCAGCATGCGCCTGTTCGTCTCCGGCTCCGCCCCGCTCACCGCCGAGACCCACCAGGCCTTTGCGGCAAAGACGGGGCACGCCATCCTCGAACGCTACGGCATGACCGAGACCAACATGAACCTCTCCAACCCCTACGACGGCGAGCGCCGTGCCGGCACCGTGGGCATGCCGCTGCCGGGAGTGGAGTACCGCATCACCGACCGCGAGAACCACGAGCCGGTGCCCCAGGGCGAGATCGGCATGCTCGAGATCCGCGGCCCCAACGTCTTCATCGGCTACTGGCGCATGCCCGAGAAGACCCGCGAGGAACTCCTCGAAGACGGCTTCTTCGTTACCGGCGACCTGGCCATGACCGACGAGCAGGGCTACGTGCACATCGTCGGTCGCGACAAGGACCTGGTGATCTCCGGCGGCTACAACGTCTACCCCAAGGAGGTCGAACAGGTCATCGACGAGCTGGAAGGCGTGGTGGAATCGGCGGTGATCGGCCTACCGCACGCCGACTTCGGCGAGGGCGTGACCGCCGTGGTGGTGCCGGAGCCGGGCGCCGCACTCGAGGAAAAGCAGGTGCTCGACCACCTCGAGGGGCGGCTGGCGAAGTACAAGCAGCCCAAGCGGGTGTTCTTCGCCGAGACCCTGCCGCGCAACACCATGGGCAAGGTGCAGAAGAACGAGCTGCGCAAGCGCTATCAGGACACCTATCGCTGACCACACGTTGGCCACACCAGGCACGGCTGGCCGGCATAAAGCCGGCCGCGCCTCGGCTGCACCCAGCGGCGCAATTGTATTGAGAATGATTATCGTGAATGATAGCCTGCTGCCATCTTACGTGGAGTCACGGCACCATGGCCAAGCAGAGCTACCAAGTCTTCGACATCACCCTTTCCCGCCGCACCCAGGTCAGCCCTTCGCTGGTCAGGTTCACCTTCACCGGCCCCGATGTATCGCGCATGGCCACCTACGCACCGGATCAGCGCATCAAGCTGTTCTTTCCCGAAGCCCAAAGCAGCCTTGAGGCCCTGTTCGATTGCGTCGCTGGCGAGCCCGATGGCTGGTACGCCGCCTATCGCGCCCTGCCGGAAGCCCTGCGCCCGCCGATGCGCACCTACACCATTCGCGAGCTGCGCGCCGAACGTGGCGAAGTGGACGTCGAGTTCGTGCTGCACGGTGACGAGGGCCCCGCCTCACGTTGGGCCATGCGCGCCCAGCCGGGCGATCGCCTGGCCATGACCGCCCCGGTCGCCGATGTGGAGAGCGCCGGCGTGGGCTACGAGTGGAAGCCGCCGCGCGGCGTGAAGCGCATCCTGGTGGTGGCCGACGAAACCGCCCTGCCGGCGGCGGCCGGCATTCTGGAGGAACTCGCCGTGCGTGCCGATCGTCCGCAGGTGGAAGCACTGATCGAGGTGCCGCTGGGCGACGATACCCAGGCGCTTCCTTCGACGGCCAAGGTCAGTTGGCTGCCGCGCGACGCCATACCCGGCTGCGCACACGGCGAGCGGCTGCTGTGCGCCGTGCGCGACATCGACCTGCGCGCTGAAGTCGCAAGCCTCGGCGGCAAGCCCGAGAGTGTCGACGCCAATGCCGATGTCCATGAGGAGCCCGGTGACGAGCTGCTCTGGGAAGCCGCGACGGCCGACGATGGCGCTCCCTTCTACGCCTGGATCGCCGCCGAGAGCAAGGTGGCGCTCGGCATTCGCCGTTATCTGGTCAACGAGTGCGGGCTGCCCAAGCGCTACGTCAGCAGCATGGGCTACTGGCGCGAAGGCAAGGTGCTGGGCTGAGGCTTATCGATAACAGGCATCCTCTTCGATCCGCGAGGCTGTCGCTGCCGCCAAGGCGATAGGGGACCGGAGCGGAGGTCTGGTCGTCTCGGCCAGGGTGAAGGCGCCCACCACCTCGGCCAGGCGCAGCGACTGCTCCTCGAGCCGCTCGGCTGCGGCACTCGACTCTTCGACCAGGGCGGCATTCTCCTGGGTCATGCGGTCCAGCTCGGCGACCGCCACATTGACCTGGCCGATGCCGTCGCTCTGCTCGCCGGTGGCCGCACTAATCTGCTGGAGCACATCGCTCACCCGGGAAACGCTGGTGACGATCTCGTCCATGGTCGCGCCGGCCTGAGTGACCAAGTCGGAGCCGCTGCGTACCTTGGTCTCTGAAGCGTCGATCAGGGCCTTTACCTCGCGCGCGGCCGCCGCCGAGCGGCTGGCCAACTGGCGCACTTCACCGGCCACCACGGCGAAGCCGCGCCCCTGCTCGCCGGCGCGGGCCGCCTCCACCGAGGCGTTGAGCGCCAGCAGGTTGGTCTGGAAGGCGATGCTATCCATCACCGTGACGATCTCGGCGATCTGTCGCGAGGCGCCGTTGATCTCATCCATGGTGGACACCACCCGAGACACCACTTCGCCACCGCGAGCGGCAACCTCGGAGGCCGACTGCGACAGCGCATTGGCCTCACGTGCGGACTCGGCGGTGTGTTCCACGGTACTGGTAATCTCCTCCATCGAAGCCGAGGTCTGCTGCAAACTGGCGGCGGCAGTATCGGTACGTCGCGACAGATCCTGGCCGCCGCTGGCGATCTCGGTGGCTGCAACACGCACCGCCTCGCTGCTTACGCGCACCTCGAGCAACACGTCATGGATCTTGTCGGCGAAAGCATTGAACTGAATGGCCAGCTCGGCGCTCTCGTCGCGCCCCTCGACCGGCAGGCGCTGGGTCAGGTCGCCGTCGCCGGAGGCGATCTGGCGCATACGCCCGGCCAGCTCCCGCAGCGGCCTGGCGATGCCACCTCCCACCAGCCATATCGCCACCAGGCCGAGGCCGGCGACCAGCAGCCCCACCAGCCCCATGCCCCACAAGTGCTGGCGACGCTGGTCGCCCAGGGTACGCTGCAGGGCACCCAACTCGGCCAGCACCACCTCCCGTGGCAGGCGGGTGAGCAACACCCAGGGCGCCTGGTCGTCGCTGACGCTGAAGGGCAAGTAGAGTTCGAGCATGCCGTCGGCATCCTCTATGCGCTGCATTTCCCCGCTGCGCTGGGCCTCGAGAATGCGCTGCTGTACCGCATCGCCCATCACCTGCCCGGCCGCTTCGCCCAGGGAGCCGTCATCGGCGGTATAGGCCGCCACGCTGCCCAGTGAGGCAATCAGCGCCATCTCGCCGGCGCCGTCATACAGCCCCTGGTTGGCCTGGGTCAGGAACTCCTGGGTGAAATCCACCGACATGTCGACGCCGGCGATGCCGCGAAACTCACCCTCCACGACGATCGGCACGTTGAAGGAGGTGACCATGCGCATGACCCCGGCATAGTCGTAGGCTGCCGGGTCGATGATGCAGGGCGCCAGGGTATCGCGCGGGCAGAGATAGTATTCGCCCCGGCGCATGCCGTTGCCCAGCGGTGCCTCGCTCTCCATGTTCTCCTCGGTGAGAACGCCCAGCCGCATGCTGCCATCGGCCTCCCGGACCCACCAGGGGCGGAAGCGCCCGCTGCCCTCGGCAAACCCGGTGTCGGTATATCTGGCATCGGCACCGAAGGCGTTGGGCTCCCAGCCGATATAGGCATCCAGCAGCTCGGTATTCTCGACCACCGTGTGACGCACCAGTTGGGAGAGTTCCTTGCGGCTCAGACGAAGCTGGGGGCGACCATCCTCACCCGGTATGCCCATGAGAGCGTTGGTATGGGCCAATTGGCTGGCCAGGGTCAGCGCCCGGTCCAGTTCGTTGCGGATGCGCTCGGCTTCGGCGTTGGCCAGCGAGGAGAGCCGTTCGTCGATGCCACTCTCGAGCAGGGACTGGGTGTGTTCGGCCACCACGTCCTGGGTGCGCGAAGCGGACACCAGCGAATAGCCGACCAGCGCGGCCGTCACGGCCAGAAGGCAAGCACCGGCCAGGGCGACGACGAGCAGTCGAAGGGAGCGGAATCGTAAGCGCATGAGGGGGACTCGTTCTTTTTATAGGAAGGATGAACCAAAGGCTGACCATAGTGCTTTCATGAGTGTAAAGACGTAGTCAAAACGACTGAGAGCTTGGTATTCGCGCCACCGTGCCGCGTGCAGTCGCGACGTGCTGCCTTGGACACAAAAACGGGACACCTTGCCCCGGGCGAGCTAGCCTCTGAAAACCGTACGACGCGGATAAGAGGAGCCCCTCATGCCCAAGCGCATCACCTACTACTTCAGCCCGGTATCGCCCTGGACCTACCTCGGCCATGCCCGGCTCGGCGAAATTGCCGCCCGCCACGACGCAACGATCGACTATGTGCCGGTCACGGTCAGTGCTGTCTTCCCCAGGACGGGCGGGCTGCCGCTGCCCAAGCGCGCACCCGAGCGCCAGGCCTACCGTCTGGCGGAGCTGAGGCGGTGGCCACGCCTGCTGGGCGTACCGCTCAACGTCGAACCCAAGTACTTCCCCGCCGACGACCGCCCCGCGGCGCGCCTGCTACTGACCGCCAAGGCCCAAGGCCACGACATCGCCGAGTTGTCGCTATCCATACTGCGTGCCTGCTGGGCCGAGGAGCGCGACATTGCCGACCTCGCCACGCTAGGCGAGATCGCCGATGCCTGCGGCCTGAACAGCCAGGGACTGCTGCAGGAGTCTGAAGCGGAGCCGGGCCATCAGCGCCTCGACGAAGCCTGCGAGCAGGCCGTCGCCGCCGGTTGCTTCGGGGTCCCGTGGTACGACGTCGAAGGAGAGCCGTTCTGGGGCCAGGACCGCCTCGAGCTGGTGGGAAAGAAACTGGCCGGCGAACTGTGAGTCAAACCTTCATGTACTCACTCAGCCCCCAGGGACTCGCCATCGTCGACGAGCTCGCCGAGCGTCACGATTTCAGTCGCGACGCCATTGCGCACATGGTGTCGGCCGTGGCCGAGGGTAATGGCCAGATGGCGATGTTTTCGCATCCCGAGTTCGGCGGCCCTGGCCAATGGATGCAGGGCGGCATGCTGATGCTGAGCGACCCTCTCAACCATGCCTTGAACGCTCGCGTGGATGCGCTGTGCCACGAGATTGGGGAGATGATTGGTGAGAAAGCAGGTGAGATAGTTGCCCAGCAGCCGGCTTGGCCCGCCGCGGAAGGGAACCCTGCCTGGTGGCCGGCGGAACTCGGCACTCCCAACGCGACCGGCGAGCAGAACGGTTTACGCTACGCCTACTTTGCCCAGGCTCGTCGCCTCGTCGTGCAGACCGACGACTCCCTCCGGGTCTATGACACTCTTGACCATCGCATCAGCGGCTTTGCCCAGCAGCAGGGAAGCCAGAGCCGATTGACGGTGACCAGCCAGCACGGCGACGTCGACCTGGCAAGCCTGCCGGTCGTATCCACCAGGAAACAGCCGTAGAGCTAGGCGGCGTTCTGTTTGCTCAGGCTACAAAGGGATCTACCGGCGTGCACGGCCCAAATGCCGCCTCGATGACCTCGGCCGCCTCAAGCACAAGATCGTCGCGAAAGCGGTCGGCGTACAGCTGGACAGTCATCGGTGCGTTGTCGATCGGCCGGGTCGGCAACACGACAGCGGGGAAGCCGAGCAGATTGCCGGGGGTGACGAACCACTGCATGCCCAGCATCAGGTCAGCGCCGGCTGGCGATGCGATATCGGCATCATGCACGAACGGTGCCGAAGGCCAGACGGGCCCCAGAATAATGGGATACTCCGCAAAGAACGCCGCCCAGGCCCGGCCGAGACGCGAACGCTCCTGATGCAGCGCGGCATGGGTCACCGTCGGATCGACCTTGGCGATCAGGGCATCCATGAGCATGGCCGCCTCCGCGCTGAGCATAGGGCGCATCGGCTCGGCCGTAAGGCTCAGGTCGGACATCTGGAATTGCGTCCAGAGATGGTTGATCAGCTCGATTTCCGGCGGTATCGCCTCCTCCACCTGGTAACCGGCGGCGGCAAGCGCCTCGCCTGCCGCCCGCACGCCGGCGACAATGGCCGGCTCGACCACGGTGCCCGGCAGCGATGTCACCATGGCAACACGACGCGGCACTCTCGGGCCTTCCAGTGCCACTGTGACCGAGCGAGGGTCGCGCACGTGCTGCCCGTGGACCTGCTCCAGCGCGAGCCTGAGATCGGCCACGCTGCGGGCGATGGGGCCATCGGTCAGCATCACCTGGGCGCTCAGGTAACCGTCGCCCGCGCCCCCGAAGGGAACGCGCCCCTGGGTCGGCTTCAATGCCGCGACACCACAGCAGAACGCAGGATTTCTCAGTGACCCGCCGATGTCATTGCCGATGCCGAGCGGCGACATGCCGGACGCCACGGCCGAACCTTCGCCACCGCTGCTGCCCCCCGCGGTCAGCTCTGCGTTCCACGGATTGCGCGTCAGCCCCCTGAACGGGTTACTGGTGGAGACCCGCAGGCCCATCTCCGGCATGTTGGTGCGCCCGATGGGAATGGCGCCGGCGGCGCGCAGCCGCTCGACCACCGGGGCATCCTGCTGTGGCAGAGCATTGGCGTTCGCCGCCAGGCCGAAGGTGGTCGGGGTGCCGAGGCAATCGATATTCTCCTTCACCGTGATCGGCACCCCGTGCAGGGGCGGTAGATCGCGTTTCCCCTTCTTTTTACGATGGCCATCCGCCGCGTCCACCGCCTCACGGGCCGAGGCGTGCAGCATGACAGTGACGGCATTGAGCGTTGGATTGACCGCCTCGATCCGCGCCAGGTGGGCATCGATCACCTCGCGGCTCGACACTTCTCCGGATCTGATAAGGGCCGCCAATGTCGTGGCGGACTGCCGCCAGAGGTCCTGCGAACCGCTCGGAGCCTGGGGCGAAGAACGCATTTTCATGTTTTCACTTCCTTTGTGGCCGTGACACCCGAAACTGTGGCGGCACGGGATGCGATCCTGCATCGTCAAGACGTGTTGGCACCGGCGCGGGCAAATCGGCGCGCAGAACAGAGGATAGAGGGTGGGCTGCGAGCGGTGCCTATCTAGCAGGATAGTCGCTCATGGCGAATTCTCTTCAGGCGGTGTATGAACAGGCAGGACTGGCTCTTCATCGCCGAGACTAATGCCCTGGTTGATCTGCCCAAACAGCACCCTAGCGCGTCACCATCAGCAGTCCGACCAGCAGCGCAATGCCGCCGGCGATGAAATTCATCGTCAGCGGTTCGCCGAGCAGGGCGGCACCGAACAGCACGCCGAACACCGGCGACAGGAACGAGAAAATGCCCAGCTGCGAGGCGAAGTAGCGCCGCAGCAGCGAGAACCAGAGCAACAGCGCGGCAAAGGAGATCACCAGTGTCTGGAAGGCGAGGCTGGCGATGACGCCACCGGTCGCATGAATGCGGCCGAGATCGCCCAGTAGCATGGTAACGGGCATCAGCAGCAGGCCGGCGATGACGAGCTGATAGCACAAAGTCTGGACCGGCGGCGCTTCGGAGAGCGACGAGCGGCGGATCACCAGCGTGGTCGCGGCCCAGGAGAGACCCGCCAACAGCCCCAGGGCATCGCCCAGCAGGATGGCACCGGCATTCTCGATATCGGTCGTCGGCGCCATCGCCATGGCCATGCCGGCGAAGGCCAGCCCGACACCCGCCCACTGCCGTCGCGTCAACTGCTCGCCTGGCACCCAGAGGTGCAACCCCAGCGCGGCGAACACCGGCGCGGTGTACAGAAACACCGACATGTGCGATGCCAGCGTATGGGTAAGCCCCCACGCCACGAACACGAATTCCGCGGTGAACCCCAATCCCACCAATAGCCCCGGCCCGAGGCGAGCGCGAAAATCGGATAACCGCAAGCCATGCCGGTAGGCCAAGGCCACCACCAGCAGCGCCGCGATGGCGGAACGCAGGGCGATCTGCGCCAGCGGTGAAATATCGGCGGCGACCGCCTTGATCGCGACTTGCTGAAGCCCGAGCGTCAGGCAGAACAGCACCATCAAGCCACTCGCCTGCAAATCGATATGGCGGCGTGAGGCTGTGCTCGCTACAGCCTCAGTTTGAGTCAATCGCCTGGTGTGTTCCATACTGCCTCCTTGACCATGAATCCCGCCAGTCAAGCAGCTTTCAGCACTTGCTCCAAACGATTACTCTGCCGCCCTAGACTCAGGAAAACTCACTCTATGAAGATCGAGCGCCTGCCCCTGAACGCACTCCGGGCGTTTGCCGAAGCGGCACGGGAGGGAAGCTTCAAGACCGCCGCCGGCCGTCTGGGTGTCACCCCCGGCGCGGTCAGCCGACAGATCAAGCAGCTCGAGGATAGGCTAGGGATTCCCCTCTTCGACCGGCACGCCAACGGCGTACGCCTGAACGAGGCCGGACGCCACCTGACCGCCGACATCGACAGCGGCCTGGAGCGCATCGCCGCGGGGGTCGCGGCCGCAAGGGAGCGGGCACGCAGCGCTGCCACCCTGTCGCTGAGCGCCCCGCCCTCCTTCCTGCAATTGTGGCTGCTGCCGCGTCTGGCGGGTTTCGAAGCCTCGGCGCAGGGGCTCAGTATCTCCCTCGACGCCAACCAATCGCTTACCGTGCCCGCCTGGCAAGGCGACGGCGCGCGCCTGGCGATTCGCTATGGCCGTGGCCCCTGGCCGGGCGTGACGAGCCATCGCCTATTCGCCGATGAACTGTTTCCCGTCTGCGCCCCGTCATTGCTGCAACAGGGCCAGGCTCTGCGGGAACCCGCCGACCTGGCCGAGCACACCCTGCTCGACGTCAGTTGGGAATCGCGACAAGGGATCGACTTTCCCGGCTGGAGCGAATGGCTCGAGGCCGCCGGCGTCGACGACAAAGTCGCCCCGCCACAGCGCCGCTATTCGCTGTTCGGCCTGGCCCTGGATCAGGCCATTGCCGGGCACGGCGTCATGCTCGCCAACCATCCCATCGCAATGGATCGCTTGAAGAGCGGTATCCTCGTGCGCCCCTTCGGCGAACGCTACGTTCTCGCCTCGCCCATGACCTACGATCTGCTGGTGCCTACCACCGGCGACGCACCGCCCGCGGTTGGCCGTTTCATCGACTGGCTGCTGGCCGAAGCTGCCGCCTTCGACCGGGAAACGCTCGGCGGCAAGGCGGACTAGGGCCAGGTGCCGTCAGGCCGGCCTTTCCAGCCCGAACAGATCGCTCGTACGGGCATAGTCGCTGCCCGCCATGCGCCCGATGGGCTTGAGCTCGTCCACCGAGACATGACGGCCATTCCATATCGCATCGTCGATGTGGAGCGATACCACTTCGGCAAGCACCAGGCAGCCTGACATGGGCTGGTCGCCGAAGCGCACGATCTCGCGCAGCCGGCAGCCGAAGGCCACCGGGGCAGCCGCCACCCGCGGCACCGACAGGCCCGGCATGGTGACCTTCTCCAGCCCCGCCAGGGCGAACTCGTCTTCGCCGGCCGGCAGGCTGGCGCTGGTGACGTTCATCGCCTCCACCAGCGCTTCGCCGCTGATGTGCACCACGCACTCCGGCACCTGCTCCAGGTTGCGGATGGTGTCCTTGGGCTGGCCTTCGCCGTTGAGCAGCGGCGAGAAGCCCAGTATCGGCGGCGCCACGCTCACGACGTTGAAGAACGAGAACGGCGCCAGGTTGGTATTGCCGTCGCGATCATGGGTCGACACCCAGGCGATGGGGCGCGGGCAGATCGTCCCGCAGAACAGACGATAGATGGCCCCGCTGCTCAGCGGTGCCTCTTCCAGCAGATAGTCGCTCATGGCCAGCCCTTGTTGCGTTAGGTGATGGCCTTCCATCCTACACCCGTCGCCGAACCGCTCAATGCGTCAGCGCCAGGCCTTCCGCCTGTGTCGGCGGCAGCAATGCCAGCGTGGCTTTCATTTCACGCACCTCCTCGCCGGGAGGCCGACCGAAGAAGCGCTTGAACTCGCGGCTGAACTGCGAAGGGCTCTCGTAGCCCACCCTGGCGGCGGCGGCCGCTGCGGGCAGTCCGTCCCGAATCATCATGAACCGGGCCTGGTGCAACCGCGTCGACTTGATGTACTGCAGAGGCGATGTCTGCGTTACCGCCTTGAAATGCACGTGGAAAACCGCCGTGCTCATGCCGACCTCGCTGGCCAGGCGCCCCACCTCCAGCGGCTCGGCATAATCCGCGTGGATACGCTGCAGCGCCTTGGCGATCCTGCCGAACTGCCCTTGATGCGCCAGCGCCGCGCGCACGCTCCCTCCCTGCTCGCCGACCAGCACACGGTAGCAGATCTCCCGCACGATGCCCGGCGCCAGCAACTGCGCCTCCATAGGCGAGCCCAGCGCCTCGATCAGTCTGAGCGTGGCATCCGCCATGGGCTCGCCGAGCGGAGTGGAAAGCATGCCCCGCGGCGGCGCCACCGAACGTTCGCCCCACTGGTCCAGCTTGAACGCGAGTTCTGCCACCACGGCCATGTCCAGGCGAATCGAAATGGCCAGCAGTGGCTCTTCGGGGCTTGCCTCGGTTTCCGATACGAAGGGCAGCGGTACCGATAGAACCAGGTAGTGCAGGGCATCGTAGAGGTATATCTCGTCACCCAGGTAGCCCCGCTTGCGCCCCTGGCACACGATCACGATGCTCGGCTCGTACAGCACCGGCGTAAGCTTCAGCGGGCGGTTCGAGCGCAGAAAGCGCACCCCATCCAGCAGCGACTGGGTATAGCCCTCGTTCGGCACGAGCCGATACAGCCGCTCGACCATTCGCTCATGAAGGACAGGGGAAGACAGGGTCGCCACACGGAAGCTCCTCGTTTATATATCACTTTATATTTAGGCAAGATCAACAGCAAAAATTAACCTAAAAAATTATCCCGCGATAGGATTAGGCAAAAAATTGATAGGAATGGCTCTGTCGGCATTCGCGTCGCCTCCGTAGGCTTGTTCCAACGGCGCTCTTGCTCAAGGACTGATTATCCAAGCCCTGCGAGAGGGTCGTCACAAGCCACCGATACGGAGCCTATCCCCATGAGCAAAGTCATTCTTCTCACCGGCGCCAGCAGCGGCATTGGCGAGGCCACCGCCCGCCTGCTGGCAAGCCACGGCCATCGATTGGTCGTCGGCGCGCGCCGCACCGACAGGCTGGAAACTCTGGCGCAAGCCATTCGCGCCGAGGGCGGCACTGTGGACTTCCTCGCGCTGGACGTCACCCAGCGGGAAGACGTGCAGGCCTTCGCCGATGCCGCGCTGGTGATCCACGGCCGCATCGACGTCATCATCAACAATGCCGGCGTCATGCCGCTCTCCCCCCTGGCCTCGCTCAAGGTCGAGGAATGGGACCGCATGATCGACGTCAACATCCGTGGCGTGCTGCACGGCATTGCCGCCGTGTTGCCCACCATGCAGGCCCAGGGCAGTGGGCAGGTGATCAACATCTCCTCCATCGGCGGGCTCTACGTGGTGCCCACCGGCGCCGTCTACTGCGCCACCAAGTACGCCGTGCGCGCCATTTCCGACGGGCTGCGCCAGGAGAACGACAAGCTTCGCGTCACCTGCGTCTATCCCGGCGTGGTGGAGTCGGAGCTGGCCGACACCATCACCGATGCCGGTGCCGCCGAAGCGATGGCGAGCTTCCGCCAGATCGCGCTCAAGCCCGACGCCATTGCCGCGGCCATCGCCCATGTCATCGCCCAGCCCGACGACGTGGATACCAGCGAGATCGTGGTACGCCCCACCGCAAGCCCGGCATGAGCCCGGCCGCTGAATGTCATCAATCTACTTTTCGAACGTTATCTATCTACTTTCCTAATGGAACGCAAACGATGAAAACCTTTAAATACGCTCTGGTTATTGCACTTGCCCTTGCCTCGGGTGCCACCCTGGCCGAACAGGGCGAAGGCCCCCTGGTTCTGCCGCACCTCGCCTCCTCTAACACAGCCGGCCAGGAAAGCTTCGGGCGGCTGGACCTGGACGGTGATGGTCATATCTCACGAGAGGAAGCCCAAGCGGGAACGCTACCGGAAATCTTCCTGTTCATGGATCGCAACCACGATGGCAGGATCTCCCGCCAGGAGTTCCACCACCGTCCGCGTTGATCGGTTGGCATAGCACAAAGCAAATGCAGGCAAGCAATAGCATTTCCAGCCTGCACATTGATAAGGGGGCCCTAGGCCCCCTTCGTCAGTTCTGGACGATTGCTAACCTCGTGGCGAATTCTCTTCAGGCAGGGAGTAGACAGGTCGAGGCGCCTCTTCCTCACCGGAAACGAGGCCCTGGTTGAGCTGCCCGAACGGCACATGCACCGACGGCAGGATATCGCTGGTGGCCGAGAGGTGGGATGCCTGGTCGTCGAAGAAGATGTGCGGCTTGATGATGCCGAGAACATGCTCCTTGGCGATGCCGCCGAGGAAATAGGCCTCGTTGACGGTCACGCCCCAACTGCGCATGGTATGGATGACCCGCTCATGGGCCGGCGCGTTGCGGGCCGTCACGATGGAAACCCTGACCTTGGGACGATAGGCGCCCTGGGTTTCCTCTTCGCGCTGCTTTTCCAGCATCTGGATGTGGGCTAGCTTGCGCAGGAAAACGGCCAACAGGCCCGCCTCGGAAGGCACTTGGGCATTGGCCCGTTCGTATTCGCGAAACGCCTCGATCCCCTGCTGCTGGTAGATGGTTTCGGACTCATCGGTGACCAGCACGCCATCGAAGTCGAAGGCGATGCGCAGCTCCTCCTCATCGGTCAGGTCGAGATCGCCCGACGACAGCACCTGCCCCGCCGGGTGCCCTGCCAGGATCGCCTGGTCGACATCCTGGCGATTGGCCGACAGGAAGAGGCTGATATTCAATGCCGGGATGAAGCGGTGGGGATAGCGCCCCTGCAGAAAGATCGCCCGCGTGATGCCCAGCTCATGGTGCTCGATCGACTTCATGACACGCAGTCCGGTTTCCGGATCGTTGCGCGAGAGCAGCACCACCTCGATGGGTGGATTGTCCGGGCTGAGTTCGTTCAATGAAAGCAGGCGCTTGATGAAGGGGAAGGCAACCCCGGTACCGAGCGGCGTGTTTTCGTTCTCGCGCTGGTAAATGCGATAGGACGCCTCCCCCTGCTCGCGGAAGACCCGGTCGGACTCGGCCAGATCGAACAGGGCGCTGGATGCCAGCCCGATTACCAGGCGTTCGCTGAGGTCATAGGCCATGGTCGTCCCTGATGAAGAAGTGCAATGCACGATCTCCAGACCATGCCTCAGCGCTCCCTACCAGACAAGCGCCTATCCGTATGGGCGTCTCGGCTTGGAAGCGCATGACTGTAAAGCGTAAACCTGTAAAACTGCAAAACTGTATTTAAGTTCGCAGCAAGGATACGCCATGCCGTTCGCCGCCCCCCAGGAGAATGACCTCACCCCCGGCTTCATGGTCGTTCACGGCAACCGCCTGGAGGACCTGCGCGGCGTGGCGGTGGAGTGGATGAAGCGCCACCCGCTGGCGCCGCTGGAGAACGAGACGATCCTGGTGCAGAGCAACGGCATCGGCCAGTGGATGAAGCTGGCGCTGGCCGCCGACGAGGCCGACGGCGGCAGCGGCATCGCCGCCGCGCTGGATGTCACCCTGCCGGCGCGCTTCCTGTGGCAGGCCTACCGCGCCGTGCTCAACCACGTGGAAGGCGACCCCAACGCGGTGCCGGCCACCTCGCCCTTCGACAAGTCGCACCTGATCTGGCGGCTGCTGCGCCTGCTGCCGGAGCTGATGCCGCGGGACGAATTCGCCCCGCTGCGTCGCTTCCTCGAAGGCGACAACGACCTGCGCAAGCACCACCAGCTCGCCGAGCGCCTGGCCGACCTGCTCGACCAGTACCAGGTCTACCGCGCCGACTGGCTCGACGCCTGGGGCCGCGGCGAGGACGTGCTGATCTCCGCCCGCGGCCAGGCCCAGGCGCTTCCCGACACCCAGCGCTGGCAGCCCGCCCTCTGGCGCGCGCTGATCGAAGACGTAGGCGACGACGGCGTGGCCTCCAGCCGCGCCATGGTGCACCGCCGCTTCCTCGAGGCGGCGCGCCAGCTCGATGGCGACAACCGCCCCGTGGGTCTTCCAAGGCGGGTGATGGTGTTCGGCATCTCCTCGCTGCCGCAGCAATCGCTGGAAGCGCTGGCCGTCATCGCCCGTTGCAGCCAGGTGGTGCTGTGCGTGCACAACCCCTGCCAGCACTACTGGGCCGACATCATCGAGCACAAGGACCTGCTCCGCGCCCAGCGCTACCGGCAGCGGCGCAAGGAGGGCATGCCGGCGCAGCTCGACGTGCTCGGCGTTGGCAGCGATGACGGAGCGCAGAGCCTTCACCTGCACGCCCAGCCGCTGCTGGCCGCCTGGGGCAAGCAGGGCCGCGACTACCTGCGCCTGCTCGACGAGCACGACGACGCCCAGCAGTACGAGCGCCTGTTCGCCGCCGACTCGCTGCGCATCGACCTGTTCGAGCCCTTCGTGCGCGAGGGGAACGGCCGGCTGCTGCAGCAATTGCAGGACGACATCCGCGAGCTGCGCCCGCTGCACGAGACCCGCGACACCTGGCCGGCGGTGGACCCGAGCCGCGACGACTCCATCGTCTTCCACGCCGCCCACAGCCCCCAGCGCGAAGTGGAGATCCTCCACGACCAGTTGCTCGCCGCCTTCAGCGCCGACCCCGGCCTCAAGCCCCGCGACGTGATCGTGATGGTGCCGGACATCGACCACTACGCGCCCCACGTGCAAGCCGTCTTTGGCCAGCTGGAGCGCGACGACCCGCGCTACATCCCCTTCACGCTCTCCGACCAGGGCAGCCGCCACCGCCTGCCGCTGCTGATCGCGCTGGAGAAACTGCTGCGCCTGCCGGAGCTGCGCCTCTCGGTGAGCGACCTGCTCGACATGATCGACGTGCCCGCCCTGCGCGCACGCTTCGGCATCGAGGAAGACGATGTACCCACCCTGCGCCGCTGGATCGAAGGCGCCGGCATCCGCTGGGGGCTCAACGCCGGCCAGCGCGGCAGCCTCGACCTGCCACAGGGCATGGAGCAGAACACCTGGGCCTTCGGCCTGCGCCGGCTATTGCTGGGCTACGCCGTGGGCGAGGCCGCCAGCGGCCCGTGGCAGGGCATCGAGCCCTTCGACGACATCGGCGGGCTGGAAGCGGCGCTGGCCGGGCCCCTGGCCGCGCTGCTGGAAACCCTGGAGCAGCAGTGGCGCACCCTGCTCGAGCCCACCGACGTGAGCGGCTGGGTGCAGCGCCTGCGCGCCCTGCTGGAGGCGAGCTTCCTCGCCGACACGCCCGAAGACAGCCTGATGCTGGCCCAGCTCGAACAGAAACTTCAGGAGTGGCAGGAGAGCGCCGAAGAGGCCGGGCTGACCCGCGAGCTTCCGCTCTCCGTGGTGCGCGAGCACTGGCTGGGCCAGATCGACGAGTCAAGCCTGTCCCAGCGCTTCATGGCCGGCGCGGTGAACTTCGCCACCCTGATGCCGATGCGCGCCATCCCCTTCAAGCGCGTCTGCCTGCTGGGCATGAACGACGGCGACTACCCGCGCAGCCAGCCGCCGATGGACTTCGACCTGATGAACGGCGACTACCGCCCCGGCGACCGCTCGCGCCGCGAAGACGACCGCTACCTGTTCCTGGAAGCGCTGCTCTCCGCCCGGGAGCAGCTCTATGTGAGCTGGGTGGGTCGCAGCATCGTCGACAACGCCGAGAAACCGCCCTCGGTGCTGGTCGGCCAGCTGCGCGACCATCTCCAGGCCGGCTGGCGCCTTTCCGACAAGGGCGAAAGCGACGGCAGCGACCTGCTCGACGCTCTCACCACCGCGCACCCGCTGCAACCGTTCAGCCGCACCTACTTCCCCAGCGAGGCGCAGCAGGCCCAGCGCAACGTCTCAGCCCGGCGGCTGTTCACCTACGCCCATGAGTGGCGCGAAATTCACGGACAAGCGCATGGCGAAGCGACGGCGGAAGCAGCGCCCCTCGATCTGGAGGCATATAAACAGGACACGCCGCTGACGCTGGCCCAGCTCGGCAACTTCCTGCGCGACCCGGCGAGGGCCTTCTTTACCACCCGCCTCAAGGTGTCCCTCGAGCGCGAGGACATCGTCAGCCTCGACCACGAACCCTTCGCCCTGGACGGCCTCGGAAACTGGCAGCTGCAGGACCTGCTGATCCGCGAGCAGCGCCGCGCCGTGGACGAGAACCAACCCCGCGAGCCGGCCATGCTGGCCACCCTCGACCGCCTGCAGGGCCAAGGCGTGCTGGCCATGGGCGCCTTCGGCGAGCGCATGCGCGAGCAGCTCACCGAACCGATGCCGGAACTGTTCGAAGCCTATGAAGCCGCGCTGGACGAGTGGCCCCACGTCATCGAGGAGCCCGAGCCGGTGCAGCTCAACGTGCCCGGTGCACCGCCCTTGGAAGACTGGCTCGACGAACTGCGCCGCGACGCAAGCGGCAACCGCTGCCGCCTGGTGCTGGTCAGCAGCAGCCTGATCAAGAAGGGCAAGTACCACTGGCAGCACATCCTGCGGCACTGGGTGGCGCACCTGGCCGGTCATCTGGAAGGCCAAGCCATGACCACCAGGCTGCTCTCCAAGGCCGGCCACGTGACACTGCCGCCCCTCGACCCGGAACTCGCCCGCGGTCACCTGCGCGAGATCGTTAAATCCTGGCAGGCCGGCATGCGCGAGCCGCTGCCGCTGGCCTGCGACACCGCCTTCGTCTGGCTGAGCAAACTGGGAACGCCAGAGAGTGAGCGCGACAGCGACGCCTGGCACGCCGCCCGCAAGACCTACGAGGGCGACGACTACAACGCCGGCGAAGTGGGCCGTAACGCCTACCTCGCCCACCGCTGGCCAACCTACACCCGGCTCTACGAAGCTCGCCAGGATGCCCTCGGCTTCGCCGAACTCACCGAACGGCTGCTCGCCCCGGTGCACCTGGCCGTCAAAGGGGACAAGAAAGAGAGCGGGAAGAAGACGGAAGAGAAGAAAGCGGGGAGCAAGGCATGAGCGACGTCACGCAGTTAAATCCGCTCCAGTTCCCCCTGCACGGCAGCCGCCTGATCGAAGCGAGTGCGGGCACCGGCAAGACCTTCACCATCGCCCTTCTCTACGTGCGCCTGGTGCTCGGCGCCCGCTCGGATGCCGATGAGGCTGCCTTCGAACGCCCGCTGACGCCGCCCGAGATCCTCGTCGTCACCTTCACCAACGCCGCCACCCAGGAGCTGCGCGAGCGTATCCGCGCGCGGCTGGTGGAAGCCGCAGGAGTCTTTCTCTCTCCACAGGCGCCCGAAGCCGCGCCCGGCATTGCCGAAGCTTCGGGAGCAGAACAGAGCGGAGGTCATTCGACATGGATGTCGAATGTAGCGCCCAGGGACGGGTTCACAGCGCCTCCGCGGAGTTCTGCTGACGAAGCTACCAAAGCGGCTGGCAAAGGGGCGCCGGGGACAGGCCGTAGCGAGGGTCTTGATCCACTCCTCCTGGCCCTCCGCGACCAATACGATCCCGCCACCTGGCCCGCCTGCGCCCGGCGCCTGCAGCTCGCCGCCGAATGGATGGACGAGGCCGCCGTCTCCACCATCCACAGTTGGTGCTACCGCATGCTGCGCGAGCACGCCTTCGACAGCGGCAGCCTGTTCTCCCTCGACCTGGAAAACGACCAGACCGAGCTGGAACTCGAGGTGGTGCGCGACTACTGGCGCAGCTTCTACTACCCGCTCAACACCGACGAACTGGCTAGCGTAGTACGCCACTGGAGCACGCCCGAGCAGCTGCACCAGGCGGTGCGCGGGCTGATGCCCGAAGCCGAGGCGCTCAACAAGGGCGCCCCACCCCCGGCCGAAACGGTCGCCAACGCCCAGCGCGAGACCGCCGAGCGCCTGGCCCAGCTCAAGGCCCCCTGGCCCGCATGGGTGGACGAGTGCGAGGCGCTGTTCGAGGAAGCCGCCCAGCAGAAAGCCTTCAAGGGCCAGAGCTTCAATGCCAAGAGCCGTGCCAACTGGCTCGGCAAACTGCGCGAATGGTGCCAAGGGGATGCCACCTGGCCCAGCCTGACCGACGCCGCCTGGAAGCGCCTCACGCCCCAGGGCATGGCCGACATCTGGCTCAAGGGCGAGCCGCCGGACCACCCGGCCCTGGCCGCACTGGAAGCGTTGCAGGATGAGCTCAACGCCCTGCCCGATCCCTACGCCGACCTGCTCACTCACGCCGTGCACTGGTGCCGCGCGCGGCTCGACCGCGAGCAGGAGCGCCGCGCCGAGATGGGCCCCAACGAGCTGCTCACGCATCTCGACCGGGCGCTCGCCGGCCCCAACCGTGAGGCTCTGGGGGCGCAGATCCGCCGCCAGTTCCCGGTCGCCCTGGTCGACGAGTTCCAGGACACCGACCCGGTGCAGTACCGCATTTTCGACTGCGTGTACCGCATCCGCGAGAACTCGCCTGAGACCGGCGTGTTCCTGATCGGCGACCCCAAGCAGGCGATCTACGCCTTCCGCGGCGCCGACATCCACACCTACCTGCGCGCACGCCGCGACACCCAAGGCCGCCACGTCACCCTGGGCACCAACTTCCGCTCCAGCGAGGCGATGGTCGAAGCCGTGAACCGCTGCTTCGAATTCGCCGAAGCGCACCCGCCCGGTGCCTTCCTGTTCAAGGAGGCCGACGGCAGCAATCCGGTGCCGTTTCTTCCCGTGGGAGCGAAAGGACGCAAGGACTCACTCACCCGCCAGGGCCAGCCGCTGCCGGCCATGACCCTGTGGCAGCTCGACAGCGACGAGCCGCTCTCCAAGACCGCCTACCACGGCGTGATGGCCGAGCGCTGCGCCTCCTATATGGTCGAGCTGCTCAACGAGGGCCAGCGCGGCCAAGCAGGCTTCCAGGAAGGCGAGCGCTTGCAGCCGCTCAAGCCTTCCGATATGGCGGTGCTGGTCAACGGCCTGGGCGAGGCGCGGGCGATCCGCCAGGCGCTGGCCCGGCGCGGGGTGAAGAGCGTCTACCTCTCCGACAAGGACAAGGTGTTCGCCTCGCCGGTCGCCACCCAGCTCGATGCCTGGCTGCGCGCCTGCGCCGAACCTGAGGACGACAGGCTGCTGCGTACCGCCCTGGCCACTTCCGTGCTGGGGCTCGATATCGCCACGCTGGATCGCTTGAACGAGGACGAGCTGGCCTGGGAAAGCCGCGTACTGCAGTTCCGCGACTACCACCGGCTGTGGCAGCGCCAGGGCGTGCTGCCGCTGGTGCGCAAGATCATCCACGACTTCGACGTCGCCACGCGGCTGCTTGCCTGGGGGCCTGCCAGCGACGGTGAGAGAGCACTCACCGACCTGCTGCACTTAGGGGAGTTATTGCAGCACGCCAGTCAGGAACTCGACGGCGAACACGCGCTGATCCGCTTTCTCGCCGAATCCATCGCCCATCCCGAAGGCCAGGGCGACACCCACAAGCTGCGCCTGGAGAGCGACGCCGACCTGGTGCAGGTCATCACCATTCACAAGTCCAAGGGGCTGGAGTACCCGCTGGTGTTCCTGCCCTTCATCTGCAGCCACCGGCCAACGAAGAAGGACGACTCCCCGCTGCGCTGGCACGACGCCGAAGGCCGCCTGCGCATCAGCCTGGAAGCCGACGATGAGACCCTGGCCACCGTCGACCGCGAGCGGCTGGGCGAGGACCTGCGCAAGCTCTACGTGGCGCTGACCCGGGCGCGCCACGCCACCTGGCTCGGCATGGCCCCGCTCAAGGGCGGCGAAGGCAGCGCCATCGGCCAACTGCTGGGCAACGGCGAGCCCATAGGGCCCAGCGTTTTTGAAGAAGCGCTCAAGCAGCTCAAGGGCGATTGCGCCGCCATCGAGATCACCCCGGCGCCGCCGGCCCACGCCCAGATCGTCAGCCAGACAGAGCGAGACGATGCCCTCGGCAAAGCACGCACGCCCACGCGCCCCGCGCGCGAGCACTGGTGGATCGCCAGCTACTCGGCGCTGCGCCTCTCGGGAGAAATGGTAAGCGCCCCAGTAAGGGCTGACTTACCACCTAGCCCGCATGAAAGCGAAGCGCAGCGAAGCGGCGGCCTGCCGGAACCGGCCACCGCCATGGAGGCCACCGCGCTGGAAGTGATCGAGGAACCCCATGACAGCGGCCAGAGCGAACCGCTGCCCTCCTTACATCGGTTTCCGCGCGGACCGGGGCCCGGCACCTTCCTCCATGGGATTTTAGAGTGGGCCGGCGAGCACGGCTTCACCCGCGTGGCCCGCGACCCGGCCCTGCGCGAGGAGACCCTGGCCCGGCGCTGCCAGGTGCGCGGCTGGCAACCGTGGCTGAACACCCTGCACGTCTGGTTCGGCACCCTGCTCGCCGCCCCGCTGCCGCTGCCCGATGGCGCAGGCAGTCTTACGCTCGAAACGCTGACGAGCTACCAGGTGGAGATGGAGTTCTGGTTCGCCTCACGCCAGGTCGACACCCGCCGGCTGGACGCCCTCGTAAGTGCTTACACACTCCCCAATCCAGATGACAGGCCAGGCACCAGCCTGCCGCGCCCCGCACTGGATGCCGACACCCTCAACGGCATGCTCAAGGGCTTCATCGACCTGGTATTCGAGCATGAGGGGCGCTACTACGTGGCCGACTGGAAATCGAACCACCTGGGGCCGGACGACAGCGCCTACAGCCCCGAAGCGATGCGCCAGGCGGTGGCCGAGAAACGCTACGACCTGCAGTACGCGCTCTACCTGCTGGCCCTGCACCGGCTGCTCAAGGCACGCCTGCCGGGCTACGACTACGACCGCCACATCGGTGGCTCGCTCACCGTCTTTCTCAGGGGCGCCAATGCGGAGAGCCGCGGCGTGCACGCCGAGCGCCCCCCGCGTGAGCTGATCGAAGCGATGGATGCGCTATTCCAGGGCAATACCCAAGCGGCAGGCACCCGTAACACGACGGAGGCGCCGGCATGAGCAAGCGCAGTAAGCACGACGACGCCACCCCGGACCTGTTCGCCGATCTCGGAGAGGAATCAGCAGGCATTGGCGACGCACCTGAAAAAGACGAGCCCGCCAGGCCGGAACCGCCTCAAGCCGCGCAGGGCAACGTACAAGCCGCGCTCAACGACACTCAGGCGCTGTTCGCCCTGCTCGACCGCTGGGTGGAGCGCGGCTGGCTGCGTGCGCTGGACCGCGCACTGGCCAGCTTCTTCCAGCGCGAGGTAAGCGACGCCCCTCCCCTGCTGCTGCTCGCCGCGGCGCTTGCCAGCCATCAGCTCGGCCGCGGCCACGTATGTCTCGACCTCGCGCAGACTCTTGCCGCCCCCGACCTGGCGCTCTCGCTGCCACCGGAAGGCGACGACCTGAGCGACCCGCCGCCGCTGCCCAGCGAGCTGCTGGCTGAATTGGATCTTGCCACCTGGCAAGCCGCCCTGAACCATCCCGCCCTGGTGGCGGATAGCAACACGCCCCAGCCCGGAAACACCCCGCTGGTACGCAGCGAACGCGACGGCAACGTGCGGCTCTACCTGCGCCGCTACTGGCAGTACGAGCAGGACATTCGAGGCCTGATCGGCGCCCGGCTCACTTCCGCCACTGACACAGAAACCGACACCGCCACCCTGGCCCGGGCGCTGGCCGCACTGTTTCCCCAAAGCCATGACCTCGACTGGCAACAGGCCGCCTGTGCACTCGCCAGCCGCTCACGCTTCGCCGTGATCACCGGCGGCCCCGGCACCGGCAAGACCACCACCGTGGTCAAGCTGCTCGCGCTGCTGCAGGCGCTGGCCCTGGGTGAACCTGCCCAGGCCGGCTCCGGCGCCCCGCGCCCGCTTCGCATTCGCCTGGCTGCCCCCACCGGCAAGGCCGCCGCACGGCTCAACGAATCCATCGCCAAGCAGGTGCAGGGGCTTTCGCTGGTGGAGCTGGCCGCCGCCGTGGGCCAACAGGGTGTGGATATCTCAACCTTGCGCGACAGTATCCCGACGGAGGTCACCACGCTGCACCGCCTGCTGGGCTCACGACCGGATACCCGTCACTTCCGCCACCACGCCG
Source organism: Halomonas sp. LR3S48 (assembly GCF_025725665.1). Lineage (NCBI taxonomy): Bacteria > Pseudomonadati > Pseudomonadota > Gammaproteobacteria > Oceanospirillales > Halomonadaceae > Halomonas > Halomonas sp. LR3S48. The sequence continues at coordinate 3,831,585 of NZ_CP107009.1, forward strand.
GCAATCCGCTGGCGCTGGACGCCTTGGTAATCGACGAAGCCTCGATGGTCGATATCGAAATGATGGCCGCCGTGCTCACCGCCCTGCCGCCCAGGGCGCGGCTGATCCTGCTCGGCGACAAGGACCAGCTCGCCTCGGTGGAAGCCGGCGCCGTGCTCGGCGACCTGTGCCAGCGCGCCGAAGGCGGCCACTACACCCCGGCCACCTGCGACTGGCTGGAACGGGTGACCGGCGCGCCGATTCCCGAACAGTACCGGGACGCAGCAGGCCAGCCGCTCGACCAGGCCATCGCAATGCTGCGAGTGAGCCACCGCTTTGATGCGAAAAGCGGCATCGGCCAGCTTGCCGAAGCGGTCAATCGCCCGCTCGACACCGACCACGGCCAAAAGGAGAAGAAGCGTGCCGTGCGCGAGATCTTTCAGCAGGGCTACGCCGACATCGCCCGCCTCGCCCTGGCGGACGCCGACGACCCGGCGCTAGATCGCCTGGTGGTAAACGGCAACTCGGCCAGCTTCGCCAATAGCGGCGAAAGCCGCCACGACCGCCGCGGCGAACCCATCGCACCGCCGGTCGGTTACCGCCATTATCTGGAAGTGATGAAGGCAACGCGGCCCGCGCAGCCCTTCTTCGGCGAAGGCGAAGCCCGCCAGCCCTATGACGACTGGGCCCGCCAGGTGCTCGCCGCCCACGGTCACTTCCAATTGCTGTGCGCACTGAGGAAAGGCCCCTGGGGCATACAAGGCTTGAACCCACGCATCGGCCGGGCACTCCGCCGCGCCGGCTGGCTCAAGGCCAGCGACCTGGAACTGGAACAGGGCTGGTTCGAAGGCCGCCCGGTGCTCGTCACCCGCAACGACTACGGCCTGGGGCTGATGAACGGCGATATCGGCATCACCCTCGCTGTGCCCGAAGCTCGCAGCGCAAGCGAACCACCCGGCCGCACTCTGCTGCGCGTCGCCTTCCCGGCCAGCGACGGCAGCGGCGACATCAAGTGGGTGCTGCCCAGCCGCCTGCAGGCGGTGGAAACCGTGTTCGCCATGACGGTACACAAATCCCAGGGCTCGGAATTCACCCACACCGCCCTGTTGCTCCCCGACGCCCCCAACCCCATCCTCACCCGGGAACTGGTGTACACCGGCATCACCCGCGCGAGGGACTGGCTCACGCTGGTCGAGACGGGCCGTGGGATGCTGGATGAAGCGGTGACGAGGGAGGTGGTCAGGGTGAGTGGGCTGGGGAGGTTGTAATAAAGCCCAAGGGGTGTCCTGAAAATCGACACGTATGCTTATCAAAGCAAGGGAGTTGCAAATGAAGCACTACAGAAAAATCGAACATGTGAGACGCCATGGCCTTTCCCTGCTGGCTCGGCTCGGACGCTACGAGTTGGCAGTGCTGCTATGCGTCTCGGTCCTTTCCGGCGGGGTCTGGGGGTTCATCGAGCTGGCCGATGCTGTCACCGAGGGGGAAACCCAGACCATCGACGAGACCCTGCTGCTTGCCCTGCGCAACCCTGCCGATCACACCGATCCGCTCGGCCCGGGCTGGGTCGAGGAAATGGGACGAGACTTTACCGCGCTCGGCGGTGTCGGCGTGCTGGTAGTGATCACACTGGGTGCCCTAGGCTACATGCTACTCGCCCGGCACCATCGTGCGGCGCTCTTTGCCTCGGTCGCTGTGCCCGGCGGCATGCTGCTCAGCACGCTGATGAAGATGGGCTTCGATCGTCCTCGGCCCGACCTCGTGCCGCATGAAGCCATGGTCTACACCGCGAGCTTCCCCAGCGGCCACTCGATGATGTCTGCCGTCACCTACCTCACCCTGGCCGCCCTGCTCATCCGGGTACAGCCAGCGCTGAGGCTGAAGGCCTACCTGCTGATACTGGCGATACTGCTCACCCTGCTGGTGGGCATGAGCCGTGTCTACCTCGGCGTGCATTGGCCGACGGATGTACTTGCCGGCTGGACCGCCGGAGCGGCCTGGGCCGCGCTGTGCTGGCTGGTGATGCGCTGGTTGCAGCGGCGCGGGCAGGTAGAGACAGAGGAGAGCAGCTCGGACACCGAGTAGGGGCTCAAGCGACGGCAGCCGCAGCATCAAGTGGTGCTGCCGCTGCCAACGTCCCAACCCCATCCTCACTAGGAAACTGGTCTCAGCGGCATTACCATGAGGTGGTGAGAGTGAGCGGGTTGGGGAGGTCGCTGAAGAACCGCCAGCTTTCCCTCAGACAGATGTCAGCTTACTGCACTTAACAGACTCTGAAGCAACCCGAGCGTTTGAAGCGCACCCCTCTAGAGCCACACAATAGGTTGTATAGCTCTAGGGAAATCATTTCGCTGAGATGAAGCAGGTTGGTTAATCAAATCGTTTGAGATAGGTTGGCTGCTCAAGTGAGTGTAATTCGTGGTACAGAACAGGATGCTCAATCACCGGCGGCCTGTCAGGATAGAACCAAGCACCTAATATCATGCAGATCAAGACGAGGGATGTTAGTGATCCGATAAACATGGAATATCCTGCCGGAAGGTATGACGACATGACAGACAAGGCTGTGCCACCCTCAACACCTAGTAATTGCGGATGCCAGCTAGCAATGCCGAGCATAAGGACTCCTAGAATAACATTACCTAGCTCACGCTGGTCCAGTCTGATCTTGAATCTCCTTGCATCAAGCTCATCACACTTATCGATCCAATATGTAGCATTGGTTTTTATAGCATGATCTCTGAGCTGGCTAGCCCAAACATATCCATGTGCCTTTTCGTGCGCGTGAGGGTCATCAAATAAGCATGCAAGCCAATACAAACCCGGAACAAAAAGAATGATAATACGAAAAAGACTACCTGCAGCACGCACTAGATAGGCGGAAAAAACTGCGAAAGCTGCCAAGGTAATAAGGAGAAAACCGACGTGACTCAAAAGGGCAGGGGTTCCAGAGGATAGGCTAGTCAACCCATTGCCACCACTGACACACATGGAAAGATCTAGAAACAGGACAGCTTGAATGAGCTGCATGGTCCACCTTCCTTCCCATGCCCGGTCGAGCATCCCGATAAAAACTGGGATTTTTCCTGAACTTTCTTCCTTTAACTCGTTGATCATTTTCTTTACTTTCTTCATCCTTAATGGCTCATGTCAGCCCTTTTTCATCTTGCATGCGTAAACGTGGAACGAAAGCAAGAACGAGGGCACATCGCAATTGGGTTGATTTTAATGGGTGCAACGCATAGCCCCTTTCTACAGAACACCATCTCCCCCTTGAGCAGTAGATCATGGCACGTAAGCAGCCCCCCGAAACACTTTCTCCTTGTTTAACGACTTTCTCAGCGCTCGAATTCCTCCAATTCTTTGGATATACCATAGACCTCTTGGGCCAGGAGGAGATCAATAATATTGAGACAGCGAGTACGGACGGCTGCTTCGTTGGTCTGACGATATGCTCTCAGCACGAGCTCAGCGACACTGTTTGCATGGCGATAGAGCCGATGCACCGGGTCGTCGCCAAGGGATTCCATGTTGGCAATTACCGCTTCGCATGTGAGTAGGATCTCTTCCGCGATGTCCGCAGTTGAATGCTCCAGAGGCCACATGAGGTCATCGACATTGTCTCTGAACGCATTGCTATCCAAGAAGGTCCTAATGATGGGCTTCGCCTTCTCTAGGTCACGGCCCTCTGCTTTGCGGAAACACCTCGCGGCGGTGTCCCTAATCTCCCTGACCGGATCATTGAAGAAGACGGGTAACTCCCTGTGCGTGAACGCTGCACACACGGGATTGAACAAATTGGCTTCCGCGACTTTGACGGCCCCCTTGCGCTGCGCTTCGTCCCCAGTTACACACCCGGCCACCATGTCGGCGGCTTCCGGATTGCTGAACTGGGCCAGGCAGACATGGCGCGCACCCGCTTCTCGAACGGCCGAAAGAGGAGAGTTGAGCATGCGCCTGAGCACAAGCCGTAGACGTTGGAAATGTCGGACGTTTGCGTAGTGCAGGAATCTGTCCACATGGTGGGTGGCAAGCAAATAGTCATTGTCCGTATCGACCAAAGCGAGGAACAGATCGACAGCGCGAGCCTCGTCATGTTTGTAGAGGCCGAGAAGCGAGTGTGCCACCGTGGTACGGACGATCACGGTGGGATCGTGGACCATCTTCTCTAAATACGGTATGAAGAACGGTACGCGAGCGGCCTTGTCGAGCAACAAAGCGCCGACCATTTCGGCAGCGGCGCCGCGGATGCTGTTAATGGCCGTAGTAAGAATATCGTGGGGACGGTTTTCTTCTTCGCTTCCGGAACTCCGCACTGTCAGGTCTTCGCTCTTGGGGTCGTCGGATTCCGTTGCACACCACCCCACTATGGCCAAGATGTCTTCAGGCAAATCATCGGCACTGAACTTGGCGATGGCATCACAAAGGTACCGATGGCCTGGCTTCTCGGGCAAAGCGAACACTCGCCGCACAACGGTGAGGACAGTATCCTGGTCCGCGTCGGATTCCTTTAGACCCCGCAAAAGCGCATGGTAATAGTAGCCGTGTGTGTTGTCTGGGAACCGTTCCGAGAGTCTCGCGAAACGAATCGGGTCTCGCTTTATCTCTGATTCCAGCACGCCGGAGAGCTGGTGTGCGCCACCTTCCAAGAAGCTATGTGGTCGCCGGCGAGAGCCTTCATCGGTGTCATATGCCTGCAATGCCTTCAGCCAGTCGGCGTCCTTCATCCAAGGAACGGCTTCCGCCTTAATTGGCGAGCCAACCCAGCCGACCTTGCTTGCTATCGGTGGCTCGATCTTCATTTTCGGGAACTTCCGGTGCCACTCGCCGAGGCGCACTTCCGTTCTGTGTCCCCTTCGGCCCACAGGCAAAGCAGGGAGCATGACTAACTGCCAATATCCCCTGCTCCTGAAGCCATATATGGTTTTTTCTCCATGCGGGAAATAATCCGTCATCACTGACTCGAGGAGTGCAAAGGCGTCATCCGAACAGTGAGTTGCGACATGCTCCACGAGTTCGCGAGCTGCCCAGTATGTAAAATCTCCTTCCCCACCCCATGACCAACCACATTCAAAGCGCTGGGGGTTGGCAAGCAGATACTCCACTGTGCTATCAGAAAACTCAGGCGGTGCATTGGATAGTGCTCGCACGATCACGAAATTCACGCTGTCGTAGTCTCCGTAGGGACGGAGCTGATCAATGTATCGGGCATAGTCGGCAACGGAGCTCTTCGCAAGTGTCCTAAGTGAATCCACGATCCCCTTAAGGAGACTGTCCTCAATACTGGAGCACTCCTCACGATAGCCACGGAAATACCAGACACGGTCCATCGTGAGCTTACCGTCTCGGTCAAGTGCGGCGTTTTGGACAACCTCGAGGAACACCGGCAGAACTTGCGTCAGAAATATTGCTGGGGCTTTTTCCGCGATCTCCAAGATAAGACGCTCGCCCGAGTTGCCGCTCGGGAAAAAGTCTCTCTTGATGTCTTCCACACAAGTATTGACGAGGGCTAGTCGCAGATATTGACTCAACGCTTCCGCTGCCCAGTCGGGCCGATTCTTGGGAAGGTCGTGCATACACATCCAGAAATCCTGGCATCGCTCGTCCGCGATAGCACCGACCGCGTGCATGCGCATGAAGAGATCGAATATCCTCCGGTCCGTTGAGAGTACGCGATGCCAGATGATATGGAGGATGTCCGCGTTCCATTTGTCGGATACCCCCACGTAGTGAGAAAGCAGGTCGACACACTCACCCGGGAATGTCTGGATGTGATTTCGGACCATCGTGAGTGCCCGGCCGCGCTCGTCGGAGTCGTCTGACGCTAGCCACGAAGCGATTAGCCCCTTCTCCTGGAGAAATGGGAACCAGGGGGACGCTACCCACAGTGCTCGCCATACTTCACGGATCAGCGAGGGGTTGCCGGACGCAAAGACGTCCTGGAAAAGCTGCCACAGTTCGGGCGTGGCGCACTCGATTTTCGAGGCCACTTCTAGCGCGCACCGGCGAAGATGGAAACGGATCGATGGGTCCAGAATGACGCGCCGCAACTCGCGGACGAAGCCGACGTGGTCCATTGCGTGAGTATGGAGAAGAATCTGGCGCAGTGGTGCGCGCTTGAAGAGCCCTTGCTCGCCTTCCTTCAGGTACTGGATGAGATCGCCACCTCTGGTCGCAAAGCGGCGCGCAAAAACGTAGTCAAAGAAGCCCTCGTGGAAGAATCCCACCCGGCCACGATCGAGAACGAGGACATTCTCGGATTCCATGGCACGCACAGTGCGATGGTAGTCGTCCAGCACTGCGGCTTCCGGCGCGAAAAGTGTCTGACGTTCCGTCATCTTGTCACAGAGGCTGTCAAGGACAGACGTCCAGTGGTTCTCACCGGGGCCAGCACGAGAAGACACGGCCTCGCGCTTCAACTCCCAATATGCGGAGAAGAGCTCGACAGAGGTGGCGAAGGCAAAGGGCGCATCCTTGAATGCCTGTATGACCTCTGCGAACAGCGCCAAGTGTAGCGGAAGCCGTAGCAACTCGATTTGTCGGTCGCTGTAATCGGATGACCTGCACCCGAGCTGCTCAAATACCCCCATTACGCCTTCGGGGGTAAAAGACTTCACGCTGACTTCTTGAGCCAGCCCATCCTCAGAGATCAGCTCACGCAGTCGGCTATCTTTCTCGATGTCAAAACGACGGCACGCGAGCAGAAGGCTCATGTTGGGGAACGCAGCAGCCTGGCAGATGATCTCGTGGACACAGTGGAAGAACTCCGGGTTCCGGCCGGACACCAAGCTCACGGCATCCAGCTGATCGACGATTAGAACGCACCGACGCCCTCGGGCGACGCCCGCCAGGACCTCAGCCGGCGTTGAGGGCAAGCCGAGCTGTGACGACACATTGCTCGGCAGGTCTGTCGGCTCCAGACGATCCACCCGGAAGTAGAGGTGCGGGGTGCCCTCCAACCTGAGCTGATGTATGGCCTGCCCGAGCACGCATGTTTTGCCGATTCCAGCCTCACCAGAGACGAGAGCGGAGGTCTTCCGTCCGTCGCCTTTCATGATGTCCATGACTTTGGCGACTTCTTCGCGAGGGAGTGTGATGCCGCTACCGATGCCCTTGATCATGGATGTATACCGAGCGTTCAGCTCGTCCAAGGCTGCAAGGACCGACGCGTCGGAGGCATAGTCGACGCGTTTGTGGCCGAGCCCTTCGACGTAGGACCAGAAGCCATCGGCGTAGAGAGTGGCGTGGATATTCTCGAGAACCATGTCGCACAGCGTGTGGCGGACCGTAGCTGGATCGGACCGGACCAGTGTGCGCAGCTTCGTTTCCACCATCTCGGTGAGGGTTTCCTCATCCAAGGTACGGATGCAGATGCGCTTCAGGTGCTCATACGCAATGCGTTCATGGACTGATTCGAGATCCTCTGCCGAAGCCGTGGAGTCCCTGTCGGCTTCCTCCTGGATCAAGTCGTACCATTCACCGCGGATATCAGCCCACGCCTTGACCTTATGTCCCTTGAAGAAGTGCTCCCGGAATTCGGCGAGCGATTCGGCGCGGCGCGCATCATCAATAAGTGTTGCCAGTATCCCTGCACTAGTTGTGGAAACGAAGTGATAGCGACAGTTCGGATCACGGGTCTTGAGAAAAGCATGACGAAGGACATTTTTCTCCCCCAGCTCCCTGATGCTCCAGTCACCAGGCCGAGCATGCTGACGTTTAACCTGGTGATACTCGATTACTTCCCCCTTATGCAGCGAAAACTCGGTGCCATCCCCCTCCGCGCCGAGTGGCTCAAGTCGGATAAAGTCGGCCTCCTCAGCCATCACCTGGGCGATGCAGTAGGCCGTCCACTTCCCCTCAAAGCGGTTGCCATATTTATCGCTTGGACCACCCGGTAACGGCATTTCACTACCTCATCTTTCCACTCTCAGTTGTTCCGCCACAAGCTTCTGGGATCACTGGCATTGCCGCACATTCTATTACAAAACAGTTAGTTATGATAATCACATGCAATATTCTAAGCGAACGATGTCTGCCAGCAGCAAGCGCCGTCTGCTGTCTACGGTTTATGCCGTTACGTTTCAGCCTACCACTGAAAAATCGTTTTCCTAATGACAGGAATCAACGCAGCCCTACGAAAGGGTCAGCTTTTCGGCACAGGAAACCTCACCTCCTCCACCCTCACCCGAAAGAACGGTAAGTACGCCTCGGTGCCGAAGTGGTTGCCCGCCTCGACCTGGGTGGGCAGGGTGAAGCCTTCGAAGTTTTGGAAGTCGCCCAGGTAGCCGCCGAAGGGCTGGAGCCGCCACGCCTTCTCGGGGTTGGCATTGCTCCAGCGTTGGAACTGTACCCAGCGCGGTTGGCCGTTTTCGGCCACGGCGATCTCGATGGCTTGTTCCAGGGTGCCGTGGGTGATGATCGCGCGTGCCAGGTTGGGCTCGCCGGTCTCTTCCCAGCATGCGCCGTGCTGGGGCAGCAGCGCTGCCGGGGCCCAGAAGGCGGCTTCCGCCACCGCTCGCCCGAACGAGGCGCGCAGGTGGTTTTCGTCGCCCCCGGCTCTGGCGACGGGTAGCGTGGCGTTGAGCCAGAAGCGCGTCCAGGAGCGGCCGTTCGCCATGCCGTCCGAGCCGCTCATCTGCATGAGGCCGGCGCCGGCCCGCTCGAGCCGCCAGATGAAACCATGCGGTGGAGCGAGTATCTGCCGTGCCCGCATGGGGCGATAGCCGGGAGCCTCCTTGGTGCCGAGGCCGATCTCGCCACTCATATGGATTTCGCTGACGAGATGAAGCGGCGTGCCCGGGGCGATGGTGTAGAGGAAGTAGCGCCGGGCGGCGTCGGGCAAGCCTTCCACCATGGCGGGGTCGAACGCTTCTACGCTGGCAGGTGCCTGGGATTGCAGCCAGGTCCAGGCCTTTTCCATGGCGCTGTTGTCAGTCAGGCGCCAGGCCTGCATGGCCAGTACAGCTGCTACCAGCAGGACAACGACTACTCCCAGGTACGCCATGCATATTCTCCTGCGCTCCACCCTGTCGCCAATTCCTCAAGTCGCGCTTTGCAGCTACTGAGCCGATGGCGCTGGGCAACGTGCAATGCGGCTGGCAGCCGAAGGCAGCTACTATATAGCTGCCTCTACCCTGTCCCTCATTTGAACCAGTCTTGCTCGAACCGGCCGTTCTGTAACCGGTACATCGACAGCCCGTACTTCAGCTCATTTCCCGATCCGTCTTTCACGAACCCTTTCTGCTTCCCCAGCGAATGGAAAAAAGCATCAAACAGCAAGAGCGCGCCATCGATGAACCACCAGAGGAGGAAGCCCCCGAGGGTCACGCCTTTGAGAATTCCCGTTACCCACTTCCCCAAATAGAATCTATCGATCCCGAAGAAGCCTAGGAACATGGCAAGCAGCAGGGCGACGATTCTGTTCTTTTGCTTGGGCTCTATCACTTAGCATCCTTACTCTGTTGTCGTGCTTCCTGGCGTAGGAGCAATGGGCGGAGCATTTTAGCAGTGCTTCGCTTTGCTGATTCAATGGGCAAACTGGGGAAACCTGGGCAACTCATCGGCCAGTTCGAACCACTCGGCCTTGGACGAGACCCAGGCATGGTAGCGCTTGCCGGGCGATATCAGCGTATCCAGGGTGCCCAGTCGCAGCCGCTTGGCGTCGGGCAGATCGTCGCGGGCGCTGTAGAGCGGGCTGCCGCACTCGGCGCAGAACACCCGCGCCTTGTTCGGCGTGGCGCGGTACTCCTTGAGGTATTCCGCGCCCTGGGTGATGCGAAAGTCGGCCGAGCGGATGGGCGCCACGGCGGCGAAAGCGGAGCCCTGGGCCTTCCGGCACTGCTGGCAGTGGCACATCGAGACTTCATCGATCTCGCCGCGGTATTCGTATTTCACTTTCCCGCACAGGCAGCTTCCCTGGTGCATCGGCGTCTCTCCCCGGTGGCTTTCGGTTACGATACCCCTTTCGGCATCCGATGGCTGAAACCAGCGTCAAGCATAACCTGGAGATGGTAGGGTTCGAGGGAATCCTACCCAATGGCTCAGCAACCATGCCCCACGTCGACATCACCGTGATCTCCGATGCCATCTGTCCATGGTGCTTCATCGGCAAACGCCACCTCGACCTCGCCTTGGCCGAACTGCCCGAGGGAATCAGCGTATCGGTGGCCTGGCACCCCTTCGAGCTCAACCCCGACATGCCCGCCGAGGGCCTGTCGCGGCGTGACTACCGCACCGCCAAGTTCGGCTCCTGGGAGCGCTCCCAGTCTCTCGATGCCCAGGTAGAGGCCGCTGCCGCCCAGGCCGGCATCGAGATTCACCACGAACGCATGACACGAACGCCCAACACCTTCGACGCCCACCGGCTGATCTGGCTCGCCGGGGAACATGGCGTTCAGTCGGCGGTGGTCGACGCGCTCTTCCGGCGCTACTTCGTCGAGGGCGAGGACATCGGTGACAGCGCGGTACTGGCCAACGCCGCCCGAGACGGCGGGCTAGCGGACATCGACATCCCCGCCTTTCTCGCCAGCGACCAGGGCCGGGCAGAGGTCAGAGTCGGCCTTGAAGAGGCGCGGCGCCTGGGAGTGAGCGGTGTGCCCACCTTCATCATCAACGGCACCACCGGCCTGTCGGGCGCCCAGCCGCCCGAGGCGCTGCGCCAGGCGATCCTCGAGTCGACCGGCAGGGGTTAAGAGTGTCACCTCAGCCATACCAGGCATCAGGGTACCGGAAACCGGGCTTCGAAGGCTTCCAGCCACCGCCTGGGCGCCGCGGATGTCCTCGGGATGGTCGTGGGTGACCTCGGCGATCCTGCCCTTGCCTCCATTGCCTTCTGTTCCTCGCTTCAGGACTGAGGCATGGGGTCCGGCATGTACCGCCGGGTAGCCGCCCAGAACACCAGTGCCAATAGACTGACCGCCGCACCCAATGCACAGACGCCTTGCCAGCCGGCATGGGCGTAGGTAGCTGTCGTGCCGATCGCACCCAGCCCACTGCCGACCGCATAGAACAGCATGTAGAGGCCGATCAATCGGCTGTGCGCCTCCGGCCGGGTTCGGAGGATCATGCTCTGGTTGGTCACGTGCAGCGCCTGCCCGCCGAGGTCCAGCAGCACGATTCCGATCACCAGTGCCCACAGCGACCACTCCATCAGGGACAAGGGCCACCAGGCCAGCAGCAGTACCACCAGCGCAGCGGCGCTGCTGCGTTGGCCGAAACCCCGGTCTTCCCACCGCCCAGCATGCGCAGCGGCCAGCGCACCCACCACGCCGACCAACCCAAAGGCGCCGATGACGGTATTCGAGAACTCGTAGGGCGGCACGCTCAACGGCAGCACCAGTGCACTCCAGAAGATATTGAAGGCCGCGAACATCAGCAGCGCGAGCACGCCACGAATTTGCAGCGCCCGTTCTTCACGTAGCAGTTCAAGCAGCGAGAAAATCAGACGTGAATAGCGCATGTTGCCAGGTGCGGCAGCAAGCGCTGGCAGCCTCCGCCAGAGCGGTACCGCGAGTGCCAGCATCAACGCGGCGGCAAAGAAGTACACGCTACGCCAGCCGGCCAGGTCGCTGACGCCGCCCGCGAACACGCGGGCCAACAACAGGCCGATGAACACGCCGCCTTGTGCCGCGCCGACCACACGGCCCTGCTCGTGGGGCGCGGCGGCGCTGGCCGCATAGGCAATCAGCCCCTGCGTCATCGCCGTTCCCAGCAGGCCGACGGCGAGCATGCCAACCAGCAGCACCGCGGTGGATTGCGCCAATCCTACAGCGCTCAGCGCGACCACCAGAGCCAGCAACTGCACGGCCATGAGGCGGCGGCGATCCACAAGATCTCCCAGCGGCACGAGCAGGAGCAAGGCCAGGGCACATCCGACCTGCGTCGCCGTGATCACCCCGCCGACGGCCGCGTGGCTGATACGGAACTCCAGGGCCAGCGCATCCAGCAGTGGCTGCGCGTAATAGACATTGGCAACGCTCAAGCCACTGGTAGCGGAAAACAGCAGTACCAAGGCGCGCGGCATGTCCGCATGCGGCACGGGCGCACTGTCAGGGCACAGCGATGCAGTCGAAGCCTTCATGAGCATCACTCATCAATCTAGTTTTAAATTGAAACCGATTGAATGCTGAATCAGCGAGTTTTAAAATGCAACTACATTGCTCATAAAATCGAAGGGGGCTCCATGGCTCGTCGCAAGTCTGCGAATGACGGACCCTGCCCGGTGGGACGCTCCGTCGATGTGATCGGTGATCGGTGGTCACTGCTTATCGTGCGGGATGCTTTTGATGGCACGAACCGCTTCGGCGACTTCCAGCGCAGCCTGGGTGTTGCACGCAACATATTGTCCAACCGCCTTCGTCAGTTGGTCGAAGCGGGCATCCTGGAAACCCGACCCGCGTCGGATGGCACCGCCTACAAGGAGTACGTGCTGACGGAACGGGGTGAAAGCCTGTTTCCCGTCGTAGTGGCTTTACGCCAGTGGGGGGAGCGAAATCTGTTTGCGCGGGGTGAGCGACACTCTCGATTGGTCGACAAGAAAACAGGCGAGCCTATCCCTTTCATGGCACCCCAGGCCGGCAACGGCGATGAGTTGTTGCCCAGCGAAGCCGAGGTGCGGAAACTGAGATAGCCCCACCACCGTCGTCGGCAGGCCAGGTAATGATCTTGGCTGCATCGCCACACCAAGGAAATGCTTCGATATCGCTACTTGTCGATCATAGCCCAGCGAATGGCGGTGATCTTGCCCCTCATCGGGGAAGGTGTCATCGTCTTCCGGTGACCATTGGCCGCCTGAACCACAAGGAGCAATATCGTGTTCATCGCCATGAACCGTTTTCGGGTCAACCCCGAGCGAGTGGAAGAGTTCGAGCAGATCTGGCTGGAGCGGGAGACCCACCTGCAGGGCCTGCCCGGCTTCGTCGAGTTCCATATGCTGCGCGGCCCCGAGAAGGAGGATCACGTGCTCTACGCCTCGCACACCATCTGGCGTTCGCGCGAGGATTTCGAAGCCTGGACGCACTCCGAGGCGTTCCGCAAGGCGCACGCGAACGCCGGCCAGAGCAAGCGCGAGGGGCTGTACCTGGGCCCGCCGAACTTCGAAGGGTTCGAGGTCATCCAGACGGTCGGCAACACGAGCGATGCCTGAGGCACGGATGAGGATCGAAGCATGAGCGCGGCGCAGCGCACCCCGCCGCTGACGCCACTGGGCGGCCACAACGTCCTGTTCGCGATGGCGGCCGAGGCCGAATACGGCACGCATCTCAGGAAGCGTTTCGATCCTTTGATCATCGGCGTTGGCCCCGTGGAAGCGGCGGTCGAGCTAACCGCCGCCCTTGCCGCCCTCGCCCAGTGCGAGCGCCTGCCGGACCTGGTGGTGTCGCTGGGCTCGGCCGGCAGCCGGGCGCTCGAACAGACCAAGATCTATCAGGCGACTTCCATCGCCTACCGCGACATGGACGCCTCGCCGTTGGGCTTCGAAAAGGGCACCACGCCCTTTCTCGACCTGCCGGCGACGGTCCCCCTACCGCTGCGCATTCCCGGCATTCGTGAGGCTACGCTCTCCACCGGTGCCAACATCATCTCGGGCGAGGCCTATGCCGCCATCGCCGCCGACATGGTGGATATGGAGAGCTATGCCTGTCTGCGCGCCTGCATGCGCTTCGACGTACCGCTGATCGTGCTGCGCGGCATTTCGGACGGCAAGACAGAGCTGCACCATGTCGACGACTGGACGGAATATCTCCACGTCATCGATGAGAAGCTGGCTTCCGCCGTCGACCGCCTCGGTGTGGCGCTGGCCAAGGGGATGTTGACGCGCTGACCTTTGCGGCACAAATGAAAGGCTTAGACGAGATGTGGCTCGAGCCAGCGCTTCAGTTGCGACCCCTGCATTAGCCCGGCCTGGCGGGCGATCTCGTGACCTTCCTTGAAGACGATTAGCATGGGAATGCTGCGAATGCCGAAGCGCCCGGCCAGGGCCGGTTCCGCCTCGGAGTCGAGCTTGGCGAAACGGATGCGCGGCTCCAGCACGGCGGCGGTCTGGGCAAAGATCGGCGCCATCATCTTGCAGGGGCCGCACCAGCCGGCCCAGAAGTCCACCACTACCGGCAGCTCGCTGCGCTCGACCAGGGCCGAATAGTTGGCGCTAGTGAGCTCCAGGGGCGCACCGGTGAACAGCGGCTGCTTGCACTTGCCGCAGCGGGAGGCGTCGGCCAGCCGCGCCGTGGCCACACGGTTGATGGCCAGGCAGTGGGGGCAGGCCAGATGCAGTGAATCAGACATGGCAGGGCTCCGGTGAGAGTGGCAGGAACGAGGATAGGTGCGGCGCTAGCTGCCGTCGGCGTAGGCCGCTAGTCGTCAGCCTTGGTCAGCGCCGAGTCCTTGTGCATGGCGATGTGGTCCGTCTTGTCGCTCTTGATCTCGTACTGCGGCTCGTCTTCGCTGGCATGACGCTTGTGTCCCTTGTACTCCGTGTCCTGGGTATGAACGCGGACGATCTTTCCGCTGACGTGCCCTGCCTCGGAATTCCAGCGTACGTGGTCGCCCACCTTGAATCGCTTGGCCATTGCTCACCTCTCATCAGGGGTAAAGGGTTCGTGCTGGTAGCATAGCCCAGCGAATGGGAAACCTTCCCTCTGGGGTAGTGTCGTCAACCGAATACCATTTGCCGCCTGGTCACGAGGAGTGAGCACCGTGTTCATCCTCCATGAATCATTTTCGAGTCAGATCCGGAAGAGTGGAAGCCCGAGCTAACAAAGCCCTTACAAAACAAAACTATTTATCATCGCTTTCTTTAGACTTAATGGCAAACAAGGTGAGTTCGGTGTGCTACCGCACGGACATAACCTCTTTCAGCATTTATGCTTTGGCTATGTCGTGACAGGTGAAGTTAACAGCAGCTTGTTGAGAAAGAACTTCTGAATCAAGTATTCACCTGAACGATTTTGCTTGCTTGTTACAGAGAAGGAAATATTAGATGAGTACTGAAAAATCCAAGTCGGATAGCAACCAGAGTAGCGCACGTGGCAACCAGCAATTCGACGAGGCCATCGTCGAGCCGGTACGTGCCTACGGCGCACTGACCACCGATTACTTTGAAAAGCTCTTCGCGGCTCAGTTCGACGCCGTTCGCGCCTTCGCGGACACTAGTTTGGCGCAATCACGCTCTTGGCTTGAAGTCAAAGATTCCGACAGTTTTCGGCAGGTGATCGAGCAGCAACAGCAGGCCGTTCGAGAGCTGAGTGAGAAGATGAAGGAAGACGCTGAAAAGATTCGCGCCTTGAGCCAGGAGTATTTACAGGAGACTCAGCAACTGACGGCAGCAGGCATGCAGAAGGGAAAGGAACAAGTAGAGAACAGCTTGCAAAAAGGTAAGGAAAAGGCTGACGATACTCAACAGAAAAGCCAGCAGCAGGCCGACAAGGGCAAAAAATCGGCCAGCGCATCGCATCAGTAATAGTTGCTTTATAAGTAAGCGCACGCTTGAAGGGCCGTCTTCGCGAGAAGACGGCCCTTCAACTATTTGGCTGCCCTACCGGAGCATGAGCGCCTGGCAGTGGCTGAGTCGGCACTTTGGTCGCCGCTTATGCCGCGCCTGTCGGCATGAGGACCGCTTCGATCGGTCGCCGCAACGAACGCGGCATCGCCTTGCCCCGCCCGAACCGCACCACCAGGTCGGGGCGCCCACCCACTACGCCTAATGCCTCGGCGAATGCTGGGCGCACGCTCGACTCTTCGATGGGCTGGTTGATGAAGGCATTGCAGATGCCGAGTGCCGTCGCCTGCAGGGCGAAGCGCTGGTAGCAGCGGCCGACTTCCACCCAGTGCGCCCTGTCGTCGGCTCTCGAGATGAACACGGCAATGCCGGCCGAACTGCGCACCTGACGAGCCACCTTGGCATTTTCGGCGCCTTGCCGAAACAGGGCACGGAATAGCCAACGGCCCAGCCAGCGCGGGGTGGCGGGGCTTCCCATGGAGCGCGCGAAAAGCCCGTCACCGGCCTCGAGCGCCTCGCGGTCGCCGAAGCGAAGCCAGGCTTCGAGCTCCTGGCGGAACGCCGCGTTCGCGATCTGCCGGCTGTTGGCCTGAAGCACGTACTCCAGCACTTTCTCCATCGCTTCACGTTCGGTCAGCAGGCTGATCGAGACCCCATCTCCGGTTCCCGCGGCCTGTAGCAGGTACAGTTCCTGATCGGTCGCGGGCGAGCCGTCGTAATCGGTGCGCGCGCACTGGCGTGCCGGAATGGCCTCGAACAGCGGCGTGACCTCTGGCTGACAGGGTGTCAGCGTGACGCGCACCTCTCCGTCTCCTTCGGGATGGAAGATGATCTCGCCTGACATACCGAACGCCCGCGCCGCCAGGCTCAGGTTTTCGGCGGCACATCCCAGCGAAACGTAGAGGTGGTGGTCGTCCGGATCGACGACGGGTGTGCGCCGCGAGAGGTCCGGCAGGATGGCGATGGCATCGTCGGCGATGCGGAAGCGCCAGCATTGGGTGTTGTGCCCGGAAGGAGCCAGGGTGGCATAGCGAATGAGCGCCTTCAGCCGGGCGGCATGATCGGTCGCTTGCCTATCGCCGTGGCGCCAGAGGTGCTTCACCACTTGCTCGTAGTTCATAACCCGCCCCATCCCTTCGCCCCTTGCTGCCTTCAGTTTAGCGCCAACACGGCCCTCAAGAGCATGACTCACAACATGTCGCTGCACTGTCTTTGCCATCCCCTCATCAGCAGCATATTTCCCAAGGTCGCCCCGGTGGCTAGGCTGATCTCGTCATGTCGACACTGCAGATGTGAGACTTATTCGCCACACCGCTTCGGCAGCAGGTTGACGCGTGGCGAGGCCGCCCGGAGAGGGAGAGCGGGTGCGCGGATGGCGTGCATTTTTCCGTTGAGCTCGCCGCCCTGTCTCAGGCAGGATGGAGAAAGGAGAGCAGGTTGGTAGACAAGCAACGGCATACCGCTGGAGGAGCCACATGCAACCGCTGAGCTATTACTACTACAACGTGCTGGAAGGTCTCGAAAAGCCGTGCGACGTACCGTCGACCCAACTGCAGGAGGGCTACGACATCCTGTATCGACATGGCGGGCGCATCGAAATTGACCTGATGCGCAAGGCCGAGGATAGCAATGCCCAGGGCAAGCCCTATCACTGGTACGAGGCCCTGGATGAGGAGCAGCGGGCGAAACTGCACAAGGCCCTGGATGAGGAAAATCCCGCCAAGATTCTCAAGCTCATTCAGCGCAACGGCTATGCCGGCGTGCTCTACCACCATGCCTGGCATAACTTCCGGGAGTCGGGAGCCGCCTAAGAACCGATATCAAGCGTCGGACATGCCATGCCGACTGCTTGATCAATAAGCCGAATCGTACAGGGCCGCTTTCCCCAGGAAAGCGGCCCTTTTACTTATCGTTTGACACTACCGGTGCTGCTGATCTTAGATAGACCTCTATTTAGATAGATCGGTCTATATAGATTTGCGTGTACAGGAGCGTCATCGAATGCCCGCCTCCAAGCGCGACCAGTTGCTGGCCACGGCCGAGCAACTCTTCTATGAGCAGGGGTTCCACGCCACCGGCATCGACCGCATCGTGGCCGCCGCCGGGGTGGTGCGGATGACGCTCTACAATCACTTCGAATCCAAGGAGGCCCTGGTCGCGGCCGTGCTGCAGGCCCGCCATGAACGCTTCGTCGCCAGCCTCGATGCGGCAACGGCCTCAGCCCCGCCGGGCCAGGCGACACGGGCGCTGGTCGATGCGCACGGCCGCTGGCTCAAAGCCTACAGTCAGCATGGCTGCATCATGGCCAAGGCGATGGGCGAATTCGCCGAGCACAGCGCCGAGATCCATGCCCTGGCGACGGCCGCCAAGCAAGACTTGCTGGCACGCCTCGAAGCCGCCGTGGCACGCGATGGCCTGGGCCATCATGCCGGCCTGGCGCGACGCCTCTTCATGGTGCTGGAAGGTAGCAATACGGCGGTGGTGGTGCTGGGTATGCAGACCGGCCTGGCCGACACTCGGGCGCTGGTCGACGCTCTACTCGCCGCGGCTCGGAGCGAGACCCCATGAGGCCGCTCTCCTCGCTCGCCATGGCGGCCCTGGGCAGCGGGGTCATTGCCATCACCTACGGGTTGGCCCGCTTCGTGCTCGGGCTCTTTCTGCCCTCGATGCGCGAAGAGCTGACGATCACTTCGACCATGGCGGGTGTCATTGGCGCCCTGCCTTTCCTGAGTTTCGTCTTTGCCATCCTCGCCGCGCCCTGGGTGACGCGCCGCCTCGGGGTACGCCGCGCAGGCGTCGCAGCCGCCGGCCTGGCCGGAATCGGGCTGATCACCATTGCCCAGGCGCCTTCCTCGCTGTTGCTGGCCATCGGCGTGTTGATCTGCGGGATCAGTACCGGGCTGTCCTCGCCGGCGATGGCGGAGGCGGTATATCGGGTCGTCCCGCCCGATCTGCGCGGGCGGGTCAACGCCACCATCAATGCGGGCACCAGCCTCGGCATCGCGCTCGCCATGCCCGCAGTCCTGGTCTGGGCGGAGGCCTGGCGCAGCGCCTATACCGGGTTCGCCGCCCTGGCGGCACTGGCCGCCCTGGCAGCCCTCTGCTACCTGCCGCGTGAGGAACGCATCTCACTCTCGCGGCCCCGGTTGTTCTCCGCGCCGGTGAGCCGAGCACAATGGCTCGGGCTTGCCCGGCTAAGTGGCCTGGCTGCCGGGATGGGGTGTGTGAGTGCAGCCTACTGGGTGTTTGCCCCCGATGCGGTGATCAACGCCGGGGGGCTGGTGTCTAGCCAGACCGCCTGGATGTGGCTGGCGGTGGGCATCGGGGGGCTGACGGGGGCCGGTGCCGGGGATCTCATCTCGCGCTTCGGGCCGGCCATGACCCATGCCGCCGGGCTTACGGTGATGTCTGCAAGCCTGGCGCTTCTGGCCATCGATCCCGGCAACTTCGCCCTCGCCCTGTCATCGGCGGCCCTGTTCGGCGCCGGGTACATGATTCTGACCGGTTTCTACCTGGTCAGAAGCACCCAGATCATGTCCAATGCTCCCGCCTTCGGCCCGGTGCTGCCACTGCTCGCCACCTCGGTCGGCCAGGTCGCCGGCTCTCCGCTGGCGGGCTGGCTTGTGGGAGCTGAAGGTCATGTCGCCACCTTCACGCTCTTTGCCACCCTGGGGCTCGCCGTCGCCGGGTTGGGGTCATGGTTGCTGAAGGAGAGAGCCACCGCCGATGAGCGCGCTCCTGGATAGCCTGGCCTAGTCATCTAGCTTGGTGAGCGCCGAGTCCTTGTGCATGGCGATGTGATCGGTCTTGTCGCTCTTGATCTCGTATTGCGGCTCGTCCTCGCTGGCGTGGCGCTTGTGCCCCTTGTACTACGTGTCCTGGGTGTGGACCTTGATGATCTTGCCGCTTACCTGCCCCGCCTCGGAGTTCCAACTGACGCGGTCTCCCACCTTGAAGCGTTTGGCCATGGTCTACCTCAAACCTATTGAATTGGTTAGACGAACTGAAGCATAGCCCAGGCTTCGATGGCTCGGATGTTGTCGACGAACCGGTGGCAGCAGCCTATAGTCACGCTTGTCCATTGCATCTCATGCGCATATGATAATAAATCTCATATAAGAATGGATAAGCCATGGCCCCGATCACCCCGTGCCGGCCTCGCGTGCTGGTCGTCGAGGACGACAGGACGCTGAACGGCCAAATCTCACGGCTTTTGGAAGGAAAGGGTTATGAGACGCAGCAGTGCTATGCGGGGGAAGACGGGCTGCTGTCGGCACTCAGCCAGCGTTTCGATCTGATCCTGCTCGACGTGCTGCTGCCACAGCTTGATGGCTTCGAAGTACTCAACCGCTTGCGCAGGCTGCGCCAGACGCCGGTGATCATGCTTACCGCCTGTGGCGCCGAGGAGGAGCGCATCCGCGGTTTCAGCCGCGGTGCCGACGATTATGTGCCCAAGCCCTTCGCCTTCGCCGAGTTGCTGCTGCGCATCGAGGCGCTGTTGCGGCGCACGCTGGGCAGCACCGATCCGGGCGCCAACCCGGAAACGCTTAGCGTGGGCTCGCTGACACTGAAGCGCAGTACCCTGTCCGTGCACTACTCGGGCCGACCCATCACTCTCACCCCGATTCAGTTTCGCTTGCTGTGGATATTGATGCTTCACCAGGGCGAGGCGTTGAGCAAACCTTACCTCTACCAGGTGGTGCTGGAGCGGGAGTACAGTCGCTTCGATCGTAGCCTCGACATGCACCTGAGCCGGGTGCGGCGCAAGCTGGCGGAAGCGGGCTTGACGGCGGATTGCCTGCAGACGGTCCACGGCAAGGGATACTGCTTCCTGTGAACCGGCGGCTGTTGTGGAAATTGTGCGCCACCTTGGCGCTGGGCACCCTTGTACTGATGTGGGTGATTACCTTCCTGGGTGATGAAACCGAGCAGCAGATGAGCTTCATCGCCGAACGCCACCAGCAGACCCTCAAGGAGTGGGGGCGCACCGCCGAACGCCTGCATAACGCCGGCGACGAGCAAGCCCTGGCCGACTGGCTGGCCGAGCTGCAGGCACGCGAGGACACCTGGGCCGCCGTGGTCCGCTCTGACATTCAGCCGCTGGCCGGCAGCGTGCTCACCCCGCGCTTTCGCGAAGGCTTTCGCATCGGCCGCAGCGAGGAGTGGAAGATCCACCTCTATTTCACCGAAAACCCCATCATGGAGACTCCCTTCGCCGACGAGCGGACCCACTTTCTGGTATTGCTGCCCCAACGCATGCGCCCCGGCACCTACCTGCCCCAGGCCAAGCTGTTCCTCAAGGTCGCCCTGCCGTTGGTGGTGTTGATCGTGCTGAGCCTGGTGATCTATCGCCACCTGATGCGCCCGCTGCGCCAACTCGAGCTGGCTACTCGCCAGTTCAGCAACGGCAACCTGGGCGTGCGGGTTCGCGCCTTGCTGGGCAATCGCAACGACGAGCTTGCCGCCCTGGCCGAGACGTTCGACTGCATGGCCGAGCGCACTGGCGATCTCATCCTCACCCAGCGCCGTCTGATCGCTGACCTGTCTCACGAACTGCGCACCCCGCTCACACGCATCGACATGGCCATTAGCTGCGTGGAGGAAGGCATCGACACCCAGCACTTGCTGCCTCGGCTGCGCCGCGAATGCCGCCTGATGCGCGAGTTGGTGGAGGATACCCTGACCCTGGCCTGGCTGGAGAACGAGAAGCCCAACCTCGACCGGGACAGCCTGGACCTCACCGACCTGCTCGACAGCATCCTGGAGGACGCCCGCTACGAATACCCCGGTCACACGCTGCACGCCGGGCTGCCCGCCCGGGCGGAAGTCAGTGGTAGCAGCCATCGTGCCCTGGCACAGGCCTTCGAGAACGTCATTCGTAACGCCTGCACCCACACCCCGGCTGGCGGCAACGTCTGGATCGATCTGAAAGCCATGCCGGACGGTTACCTGCTCACCATCGAGGATGAAGGCCCGGGGGTGCCGACCGAGCATCTGGAACGTATCTTCACGCCGTTCTTTCGCACGGCCCAGGCGCGCGGTTCCCGCCCCGGCGGGCACGGCCTGGGCCTGGCCCTGGCGCGCCGTCAGGTGGAGGCGGCCGGCGGCTGGATCGAGGCCGAGAATCGCCATGAAGGCGGGCTGCGAATGCGCCTGTGGCTACCGGCATCCCGAGGCCACGCCAATGCACCGGCGCAGATAACTGTCACCTGAGTCACTTGGAGTAAGCGGCTTTGTCGTAAGTGGCACGATCCAAGAGGCCTTGGCAAAAGTAACAATTGTAAAAGCGTTTCACATCGGAGTGACGGAGAGTAAGAATGCGCTTCAAAAGACAATGATTCTCATCCGCAATGATGACATTGGAGCGCATATGAACATTTCCCTTCCTGCCAAGGCAGTTACCCAGCCACACCCGCCCCGCTTTCGCCGTCGCGCCCTCTACTCGGCTATTGCCCTGCTGGGTGCGAGCCCCACTGTGCTGGCGCAAGACGACGCTCAGCGGCTCGAACCGATCCAGGTCATCGGCGAGCGCGAGACAGTGAGCGACATGAGCATCGATGACGAGACCATCGAACGCTACCAGGCCGGCGACCTGGGCGAACTCTTTGCCGGCGAGCCTGAGGTTGCCGTAGGCGGCACGGTGGGTATCGCGCAGAAAGTCTACGTACGCGGCGTCGAAGACACGCTACTCAACGTCACCATCGACGGCGCGACCCAGGCCGGCGCCCTGTTCCACCACACCGGCCGCCTGGCCGTGGAGCCCGAGCTACTCAAGCAAGTGGAAGTGGACGCCGGCGCCGGCCGGGCCACGGCTGGCGCGGGTGCCCTGGGCGGCGCCATTCGCTTCGTCACCAAGGATCCCGGCGACCTGCTGCGCGACGACGAGCGATTGGGCGCCCTGTTCAAGATCGGCGGCGCCTCGAATACCGAGGGCTACCAGGGCAGCACCACCGTCTTTGGCCGTCTGAGCGAGCGCTGGAGCGGCATGGTCTCCCTCAATCACAGCGACCACGGCCGCTTCGAGGATGGCGATGGCAACGAGATTCCCGGCACCGATGCCGAGCAGCAGTCGGGTTTCGCCAAGATCGTCGGCCAACTGCCTGGCGGCCAGACCCTGAGGCTGAGCCATGAGGTGCGCACCGACCAGGGCGAGCGCCCCCAGCGGCCGCAATGGGGCATCAGCGATTTCAACCCGCTCTACGAGCTGGATGGCCGCCGCGATACCACCACGCTGAACTACGCCATCGCCCCGGAAGAGAACGCCTGGCTGGATGCGGCCTTTACCCTGTATCACACCGAGTCGGAGATCGAACAGAACGTTGCCGACCGCTGGGGCCGCTACTACGGCTTCACGCGCAGCGTGGGCGGTGACCTGCGCAACACCAGCCGGCTCGGCGACCATGCCCTGACCTACGGTGTCGACTACCGGCGCGACTCGGTGAATGCCGGCGCCGAAGACGATCCCAGGGCAGAGGAGGAGTCCGGCAGGGTCACCGGCGTTTACCTGCAGGATGACTTCTGGATCACCGACACCCTGCTGCTGAGCGCCGGGGTGCGCTACGACGAATACCGGCTCACCGACAATAGCGACCAGCACTACAGCGAGAGCGACGTCAGCCCCAACGTCAACCTGGCCTGGGAGGCAGTCGACGGGCTGACCCTCAGGGCGGGCTACGCAGAGGCCTTCCGCGGGCCGATGCCCCACGACGCCTTCAAGATCGACCGCGCCCTGAACGACCCGGATCTGAAGGGTGAAAAGGCCAGGAATACCGAGGTGGGCTTCGACTATGCCCTCGGCAATTTCACCCTGTTCGGAGAGGCCTATCGTTCCACCATCGAGGATGCCATCGCCGACCCGCTGTTCGGCCCGGCTCTCTACCAGAACATCGGCGACCTGGAATCGGACGGGTATCGCCTCGGCGCCACCTATCGCTGGGGCGTTCTGCAAGCCGGGCTGAGCTACCACAGCAACGAGGCCAAGGTGGATGGCGAGCCGCTCACCGTCTATGCGCATAACCTGCTGGGCAACAGCATGGGCGATACCTGGGTGGCCGATCTGGCCTACCAGTGGAGCCCGAATCTGGAATTCGGCTGGCGCGGCCGCTTCGTACAGGGGCTCGACGGCCTGGTGACCCCCGTGGGCACCATCGACAAGCCGGGCTACGGCGTGCATGACCTCTTCATGGACTGGCTGCCCACCGCGAACGAGGACCTGCGCGTAACGCTCACGGTCCACAACATAGGCGACAAGCAGTACCTGGACCACGCCAGCAATGCGGACTACCAGCACCTGCCGGGCTATGCGGGCGTAGTGGGCCTGCCGGAGCCGGGCCGCGATATCCGCCTCGGCCTGGCGCTGAGGTTCTGATGCTCAAGCGACCCAATCTGTTGTTGCTCGCATTGGCGGTGCTGTTCGGCGCCTCTCAGGCCCAGGCGGAGCGCACGGTGACCGACCTGGCGGGACGCAGCGTTAGCGTGCCCGAGCAGGCCAAGGCCATCGTGCTGGGCGAGAGCCGTTACATCCCGGCGTTGGCGATCCTTGAGGGCGAACGAGTGATCGAACGGCTAGTCGGCCTGCTGCCCGATTTCGAGCAGACCGACCCCGCCGGCTACGCCCAGTACCTGGCGCGTTTCCCCGAGCTGGCCGACTTGCCCCGCGTGGGGCACGCCTCCGCCGACAGCTTCAGCCTGGAGAGCGTGCTGGCCATGGGCGCCGACCTGGCCATCTTTAGCCTGGAGGGCCATGGGCCCGGCGCGCACAACCGCGAGCTGATCGCGCGCCTGGAGCGGGCCGGTGTGGCGGTGGTGTTCATCGACTTTCGCCAGGATCCGCTGCGCAACACGCCGCGCAGCATGACCCTGCTCGGCGAGGTGCTGGGACGCCAGGCACAAGCCAAGCGCTTCAACCGCTTCTATGAAGAAGAGCTGGCCAAGGTGCGCGAGGCGGTGGCTGCGATTCCCGAGGACGAGTGGCCGAACGTCTTCCTGCACAGCCGAGTGGGCCTGCACGACGGCTGCTGCGAGACCATGGCCAACGGCATGATGGGGCACTTCATCGAGGCTGCCGGCGGGCGCAACGTGGCCGCCGAGCGGTTGCCCGGTGTCAGCGGCACGATCAACCTGGAGACCCTGATCAGCGACCCGCCGGACCGCTACCTGGCCACTGCCATCGGCTCGGCCGAGAATGCGACCTCCGCTGACGAGCAGCCCTTCGTGGTGCTGGGCGCCGGTGTCAGCGAACAGAACGCCCGCCGCTCCCTGGCCCGGGCTGTGCAGCGCCCCGGCCTTGCCTCGCTCCCCGCCATCGAAAACCCTGAGCACGCCTTCGCCATATGGCACCACTTCTATAACACGCCGCTCAATGTGGTGGCCGTGCAGGCCCTGACCCGCTGGTTGCACCCCGAGCGACTGGCACACCTCGAGCCAGAGCAGACCCTGGCCACCTTTTACAGTCGCTTCCAGCCCGTGGCGCTGGACGGCACCTACTGGGTTGGCCTCGCGGAGGAAGCGCCGTGAACCAAGTGATGGAAGTTGACGCCCGGCTGGCCAGCCAGTACCAGCGCTTCGTGTGGCGCCGAATACTGTGCCTGGCCGGCCTGACGCTGGCGGCGGCCACCGCCCTGCTGGTAGACATCGCTTCCGGCCCCGCCATGCTGGGGTTGGGAGAAGTCGTTCATGGCCTGCTCGCCCCCGGCGCCCTGGAAACCGGCACTCGCGTGATCATCTTCGACATTCGCCTGCCCTATGCGCTGATGGCGGTGGTGGTAGGCGCCTGCCTGGGATTGGCCGGGGCCGAGATGCAGACGGTGCTCAACAACCCGTTGGCCAGCCCCTTCACCCTGGGCGTGGGCGCCGCTGCCACCCTGGGGGCGTCGCTGGTGATCGCGTTCAACGTCTCGCTGTTCGGCCTGGCGGTGCATCTGCTGCTGCCGCTCTCGGCCTTCGTGTTCGCCGCCGCCGCCTCGCTGCTGATCCTGCTGCTGTCGCGCACCCTGGGTGCCTCGGTTCATGCCGTGGTGCTGTTCGGTATCGCCTTGCTGTTCGGCATCAATGCCGTGGTGGGGCTGATCCAGTTCGTCGCCGACGCCGAGTCGGTACAGCAGATCGTGTTCTGGACCATGGGCAGCCTGGCTCGCGCGTCGCTGGATAAAGTCGCCATCGTGGTCGGCGTGCTGGCGGTCTGCCTGCCCTTCTCGCTGCGCAATGCCTGGGCCATGACCCTTCTGCGCAGCGGCGAAGAGCAGGCCCGCAGCCTGGGCGTGCCGGTGGAGCGGATGCGCCTGCTGGTACTGCTGCGTGTCAGCCTGTTGACCGCCGCCGCCCTGGCCTTCGTCGGCGAGATCGGCTTCATCGGCCTGGTGGCGCCGCACATCGCCCGCCTGATGCTGGGCGAAGACCATCGCTTCCTGCTGCCGGGAAGCGCCCTGGCGGGTGCCGTGCTGCTTTCGCTTTCCTCGATCGCCAGCAAGCTGCTGGTGCCGGGCGTGGTCTTGCCGGTGGGTATTGTTACCGCCCTGGTGGGTATTCCCCTGTTCATCGGCCTTATCGTCGCCCGCAGCCGGAGGGCCGCGCTATGAGCCTCGAATTGGAACGGCTGACGGCAGGCTATCGGCGCCATCCGGTGTTTCGCGACCTGACCCTGCCGAGCATCGAGCCGGGCGAGCTGGTGGCGGTGGTAGGCCCCAACGCGGTGGGCAAATCCACTCTGCTGAAGGGCATCGCCGGCCTCATGCCGACAAGCGGACATGTGCAGTTGAACGGCCAACAGCTGAGGGCACTCTCCCCGGCCCAGCGCGTGCAGCACTTGGGTTATTTGCCCCAGCCGTTACCCCAGGCGGTACCATTGGTAGCCTACGAGACCGTGTTCAGCGCCTGCCGCGCCGTACGTGCCAGTGAACCGCGGGCCACAACCGAACAGGCCATCGAAGACGTCTTCGACACTTTGGGCATTCGTCATCTGGCCCTGCGCCAGCTGTCCGAAATGTCGGGTGGCCAGCGCCAGATGGTAGGGCTGGCCCAGGTGCTGGTACGCAAGCCGCCGCTGATGCTGCTGGACGAGCCCACCAGCGCGCTGGACCTGCGTTGGCAGCTCAACGTGCTCGAGGCGGTGCGCTCGGCCACCCACGAGAACGGCGCCATCGCCTTGGTGGCCAGCCACGACCTCAACCTGGCGCTGCGCTTCTGCGACCGGGTGCTGGTGCTCTCTCCCGGTGGGCGGGCTGAGATGGGCACGGCACAACAGGTACTGACCCCTGAGCTGCTGGCCCGTACCTACGGCATCGAGGCCCGCATAGAACGCTGCTCCCGCGGCCATCCCATCGTGCTGGCGGACCGGCCCCTGGCCGACTAGCAGTACGCAGCCCGGTTGCATAGATGAGAAACGGCAGGAGAGCCGTGGCCGTCTCCTCTGCTACTTTTAGCTTGATTGGTAGAGGCCGGATGGCCACATCGGAGGAGACACCGCATGGACCGGTTCACGGGTGGTTGCCTTTGCGGCAACGTTCGCATCGTGGCGACGGGGCGCCCCTACCGGGTCGGCCTGTGTCATTGCCTCGACTGCCGCAAGCATCATGGCGCGCTGTTCTTCGCGGCCGCTATGTTCCCTGAGGAGGCGGTGACGATCGAAGGTGAAACGCGCGACTACGCAGGGCGATTTTTCTGTCCCAACTGCGGTTCGTCCGTTTTTGCACGCAGCGGAGACGAAATCGAAGTACATCTGGGCGCCCTGGATGCCCCCGACCAACTGATGCCCACCTACGAAAGCTGGACCGTCCGCCGCGAGTCCTGGCTGCCACCGTTTCCTTACATGAAGCGCTACGACTGCGATCGTGACGACACGGGGCGAGAGGAGTAGCTAGTCGCGTTCGATGGCGGCTTCAACCCGGAGGAATGCAGCTCTCCTCAATGTGGCGCAAGGTGTACTGTGCCATGCGTTGCCATGCTTCGTCGGAATCACCTCGATAGGACAACAGTTGCTCGCAGGCAAACTTGTTGTTGTCGTTCAGATCCAGCACCGCCAGCCTGACCCTTCCGATCAGCGTGCTCACTTTGTGAACCTCGCCGACAAGGAGATATCGGGCACCGGCGGTCTTGGCCTGCCTTGTCAGAACGGCCAGGCCAGGCGTTCGGTGCGTACAGCGTTCCCCCTCGCATTCCAGGCCGACAAGCGTGATCTCCGGGTTTCCGGCTAAACCGTCATGCAACGTTTCATTGAGCGATCTCAGTCGCGCTGCATGCTCGGCGCTTTGATCCTGGACTTCGCCGGAGGTGTCCTGGAAATCGAACTGGGCCAAGGCCAGAGTCGATTTTTCTGTATCGGCAACAATCGTCGCTGCCATTGCCATCGTGCCTGCCAGAAGAAGGAGCGGCATTCCGCGCGTGATCCGGCGATATACGTTCTGTGGGGCCATGGCGCCTCCTGATGGAGCCAGTGCAAACGCGCCTGGAGGACAAGCCGTACTTGGTGCCAAAGTGCTTCGCCATGTCGCGCCTCCTGGACGCCATACAGGGATAGCTTAAGCCGAGCCGCAGGGAAAGGCGCTGACTAGATACCATCGCCAGCCTGAGCCATACGCATACCCGCCTGAACATCCGACACCTTCAGCAGGTCGATGAAGGCACGTAGTGCTGTGGGTACGTGGCGATGCCCGGGGTAATAGAGCATCAAGCCGGGATATGGCGGGCTCCACGCTTCGAGCAACGCAACGAGCTGGCCCGATACCAGCCGATCACGGGCCACGAGTTCGGGAACGTAGGCGATGCCGAGGCCGTCGGCTGCCGCTTCGACCATGAGTTCATTGTCGTCGAGCGTCAGCGTACCGGGCACGTCGATGGCGATTTCCTGCCCTCGCCGCTCGAACTCCCAGCGGTAGCGCTTGCCGCTGGGCAAACGCTGGCGTATGCAGCGGTGCTTGTGCAGGTCGTCGGGAACGTCGGGTGTGCCGAAGCGGTGCAGGTAATCCGGCGAGGCCACCGCCAGGAATCGCATATCCCCTCCCAGCTTCACCGCAATCATGTCCTGGGGCACCGCCTCACCCAGCCGTACCCCGGCATCGAACCCCTGCTCGACGATATCGACGAGACGCCCTTCGCTGACGAGATCGAGCTCCACCGCCGGATAGCGGCGCAGATAAGCCGGCACGACATGGGCAAGCAACAGTCGAGCTGCCGCCCTGCTCGCATTGATGCGCAACTGGCCGCTGGGTTCGCCGCGGTCGTCGGCAAGGGTATCCAGCGTGGCGTTCAGTTCACTCAAGGTCGGTGTGATACGCGCCAGAAACCGGCCGCCGGCATCGGTAAGGGAAACGCTGCGGGTGGTGCGGTGCAGCAGCCGCACGCCGAGCTGCTCTTCCAGATGCCGCATCCGGTGGCTCAACGCCGAGCGCGAGATACCTATCACATCGGCTGCGCGCCGAAAGCTGCGCTCGGCGGCTACCACCGCAAAGGCTTCCAGGTCGGCCAGACTTGGCTTGGTCGTGCTCGGCTTGCTCATTGGTGAAATCCTCTCACGAGTACATACAACAGTAGCCTACTTCTTCATTCCAATCGGGAGCGCCACCATGGGTTCGTCAACCCAACCGAAGGAAGGAGCAGAATGATGAGCAAGACATGGCTGATTACCGGAGCATCCTCAGGCTTAGGCCGACTGATGACGGAGCGCCTGCTGGCGCGTGGCGATCGCGTGGTTGCCACGCTGCGCCGGGAAGGCGTGCTCGACGACCTGCAGCAGGCCCATGGCGAGCGCTTGCGGGTGCTGACACTCGATCTCACCGACGTGCCAGGGATCCACGAGGTCACCCGCCAGGCCTTCGAGCGTATGGGAAGGATCGATGTGGTGGTATCGAACGCTGGCTATGGGCTCTTCGGTGCCGCCGAAGAGCTCAGCGATGAGCAGATCGATCACCAGATCGCCACCAACCTCACCGGTTCGATCCAGTTGATTCGCGCGGCACTGCCCCACCTGCGCGCCCAAGGCGGCGGACGCATCGTGCAGGTCTCCTCAGAAGGCGGCCAGAAAGCCTATCCCAACTTTTCGCTCTATCACGCCACCAAGTGGGGCATCGAGGGCTTCGTCGAATCGACGGCGCAGGACGTGGCGCCGTTCGGGATCGATTTCATCATTGTCGAACCGGGCCCCACCGCGACCGATTTTGCCGCCGGGCTCGTGCGCGGGGCTCAGATGGAGGTCTATGACGCAACGCCGGCAGGCGATGTCAGGCGCGCCCTGGCGGATGGCAGCTTCGAGATAAAGGGCGATGCCGCCAGGACGATTGACGCCATGATCACCGCCGCCGACGCGCCGACACCACCCTTGCGGCTGGCACTTGGCAGCACGGCGTATACGGGCGTCAAGCAGGCGCTGGAAGAGCGGCTTCAGGCGCTCGAAGCACAGCGCGACGTGGCCTTTTCGGCCGATGTCGATTGATTCGGGATCGGACAGTCGAAAAGGCCGGCCCCGATCCAGGCTTGTTGAAAGAGTTGGCGTTGGCGTGGCCAGCGCGTCTTGCCGGATACATCCGCGCCAGAATCACCAAGGCGCCGTCGAAAGACGGCGCCGGCTCGGCTTACCGACTACAGTTTCCTGGACTTGCCATGCTCAGCTTGCTCACCTCTTCCATACCCTGCTCTTCGTCGACGAGCCGGAGGTTGGCACCACCGACGAAGGCCCCCATCTTGATATATTGCTCAATAAAGTAGTTGTTTCCTGATTCCGTTACGAGGCTCAGCGTATTGGGGGAAAATTCGGACTCAGTGGCAACCTCATGCTCCTGATCTCCCTCTACCTGATGGTAGAAGAAAACTCCTCGAGCGCTTTCACCGATACACTCGCCGTCGATCCAGATGTCTTTCTTCAGCGCAGCCCCAATAGGGGATTCCTTGCGAAAGACATACACGCCTGCCATGCCCTCTGCCGGGGCTTCGAACTGCTTGGCTTGAGATGACTCCTGCTGCGGAGCCATGTTGACCGAGGCACACCCTGTCATCAAAGCCAGCACCGCCATGGCAGCTGTGGTTTTGAGTAGTTTCATTTCAGTTCCCTTTCTTTTGCGTTTGCTAGCAGCTTCAAGCCGCTTTTTTACTGACTGGCCCACAGGGCCACGCCATTTGGCTTTCGCCAAATTCTTTTTATTCACGACAACAACACCCACGCACTTTCGTCTCTCCTAAGTGTTTGGAGAGTGGAGCTTTGGCATTCGAGGTTATTCAATCGATGACAAAGGAGGTACAAAGCTTTGAATAATCCATTTCGATTTGAGCATCCTTGCGTATGTGCTATCGATATCGTGTTTTGCGGCAAAGCCTATCATTCAAGGCTGACCAACCTTCATGCGCTGGATCAACGGAAGCCAAAGAAGCCGCTATCAAAGGCGTACCTCAATACTCACGCGACGCCAGCGGCAGCCACACGTGCTCGTAGCCGATGGTGATCGCGACCCATACCAGCAGAACGGCCATGGCGAGGCTGAAACCCTTGAGCAACCACGGGCTCTCGATTCGCTGACCAACCATGGCGCCCATCAGCGCATAGCTACCGGGGGCGCCGAAAGCCAGCACGGCCAGCCCCAGCGACCAGACCAGCAGGCTCGCGCCGTCGATGCCGGCGGCGGGGAACTGGATGGTGGCGATCGGCAGGGTCGCGATCATGCCCTTGGGGTTGCACAGCTGCATGATCAGGCCGTCGCGGAACTGCAGCACGCGCGGCGCTGCACGCACCTCGCCCAGGTCGATGCTCGAGCGGGCGATCTTGACCGCCAAGTAGAGAATGTAGGCGCAGCCCACCGCTCCCACCACGGCAAGCATGTCGCCGCGCACCCAGGCCGCGCCGGCCCAGCCGAACAGCAAAAATAGCGTGAGCATGGCCAGCCCCACACCGACGAAGAAGCCAAGCGATGTCCTGGCCTGGCCGTTAAGGCCAGCGTTCAGGCCGAGCAGGTTCACAGGCCCAGGCGTGTACATGACGCCCAGGGCATAGGCGACGATCTCCATGGGAGTCTCTCCGATAGGAAGTACGTTGGGTGGCCGAGCGGCCGAGGTTAAGCGCCGCTAGGTGACGCTGCGCTGGTACTGATACGGCGTCTTGCCGTAGATGCGCTTGAAGCGGCGGTTGAAATGGCTGAGGTCGGTAAAACCGTAGCGGAAGGCCACCTCGGAGGGCGCCACGCCGGCCTCCAGGGCGGTGCGCGCGGCATTGACCCGGCAGCTCAGCACGTACTGGTGCGGCGTAATGCCGAACTGCTGCCGGAACAGGCGCAGGAAGTGGTACTTCGAGAGATGGGCGGCCTGGCTGATCTCGTCCAGCGAGAGATCCGACTCCAGGTGGGCGAGCACGTACTCCTTGGCGCGCAGCAACAGCGCATCGGGCCGGCTCACCCTGCCGCCGGGCTGGAACTTGCCGGCACGCTGCACCAGGCGAGTCGCCATGCGATGCAGGGCGTGCTCCTGGTCGATGCGCGTGCCCTGCTGGTGAATCATCAACTGCGCAAGATCGAGAATGGCGCGGCGCAGCTCAGGGTCGGCCAGCAGGGTCTCGCTGCCTTGGAACCGGGCGGCACGCTCGCATCCTGCCGCGTCGGCGAACGAAGCCTCGAGCTGGGCGGGAGGCACGTAGACCATCACGTAGCCCAGCCTGCTGTCGTCGCCCGGATGGCCGTCGTGCACCTGCTCGGGATTGAACTGGATGACGTTGCCGGGCGGGCTGCGGTGAAACTGCCCGCCGCTGAAGAAGTCCTGCCGCCCGGAGAGAGTCACCCCGAAGGCATACTCCTCATGGGCGTGGCGGTCGTAGCAGAAGTCGCTCAGAGACGCCTGGAGTACCGTAAGCTCGGGTATCTGTCGGCTCTTGTAGTAATCGAACCGGCTGGATTGCTTCGCCATGTCGCGCCTCCCTGAACGCCATACAGGGATAGCTTAAGCTCGGTGCCATGGGAAGGCTTGGACATTATTGCGGAAAGGGGCCAAGGGGGATAATTCCCAGCATAGTAACTCTGAAAGTAGCTACAACCTCGACAACTGGCGCGCCGTGGCGATCAGGAGATCCGAGAGGTTCTGCTCCAGTTCCTCGGGCATACTCCGCACCCGGGACATCGAAATGCTCACGGCCGCCCGCGGTCGGTTGTGCCTATCCAGTACCGGTACCGCAATCGAGATGTCGGAGAGAAAATACTCCTCCACCGAAAGGGCATACCCCTGGCGCCGGAATCGGGCCAAGCGCTCCATGATCGCAGGCACCTCATGCACGGTATTCGGCGTGTAGGCCTTTCGCTGCGTCCGCTCCAGGACCGCCCGCGCCTCCTGTTCTTCCAACTGCGACAGCATCGCCAGCCCAGGCGCCGTGCAGAATGCCGGAAGGCGCGAGCCGATGGTGATGTCGGTATCCAGCATGTTGCGGCTCAGCAAGCGGGAGAGATACACCACGTCTTGCCCGTCCAGAATCGTCAGGCTGACCGAACCTTCCGTTTCCTTGCTCAGGTTCAGCAGGTAGGGACGTACCTTGTCGACCAGTGGGTGCGCATGGAGGTAGTGCGCGGCGATATCCAGCGTGCGCACGCTGGGCTCGATCAGTTGCGTCTCCTCGTTGCGCTGCAGGTAGCCTAGCTGCGTCAGGGTGTGCACGAAACGCTGCGCCGCACTCCGGTCCATGTCGCAGCGTTCCGCCAGCTGCTTGACGCTCATCGCCGGGTGCTCGGCATCGAAGACCTCGAGGATCCGAAACGCCTTCACTACGCTCTTGACCAGCAAGCGGTCCACTTTTTCTTTTTCGCTCAAACACTTACCCCTTTTCAGACGGATCTTTTCGCAAGAAAAGTCGTTTCTTGGGTCGATTTTGGGTTTTACAACGCTCGCCATTCAACTACATTGATTGAATGTAGATCATTAGTGATCGCATTGCAATCACAAAGATACAAACAACCGAGAGGCAATCATGTCCGAACACATCCTCACCAACAAGCAAGGCCGTGTCGGTGTCATCACCCTGAACCGCCCCGAAGTCCTCAATGCCTGGCACAGCGAGATGCGTCAGCAGCTCATCGCCGCTCTCGACACGTTCTGCAATGACGATTCCCTCGGCGCCATCGTGCTGACCGGAGCGGGCGAGCGGGCCTTCAGTGCCGGCCAGGATCTCAACGAGACCCGGTCCTTCGACGCTGAACGGGCCAAGAGCTGGGTGGGAGAGTGGGAGACCCTCTACGGCAAGCTGCGCAGCAGTCCCAAGCCCATCATTGCCGCGCTCAACGGAGTGGCGGCCGGTTCGGCCTTCCAGGTTGCCCTGCTGTGCGATTTCCGCATCGCCCATGCCGACGTTCGCATGGGGCAGCCCGAAATCAACTCGGGTATCGCCAGCACCACTGGCCCCTGGATCATGCGCGAACACCTGGGGCTCGCTCGTACCATCGACCTGACCCTGAGCGGCCGCCTGATGAATGCCGACGAGTCGCATGCCCTCGGCTTGATCAACCGCCTGGTCGCTGCCGACCAGGTGCTGCCGGAAGCGCTGGCGCTGGGGGAAGAGCTCGCCGACAAGCCGCCCGTTGCGATGCGCCTGGATCGTCAGCGCTTCAAGGAGATCACCGAGCCCGGCTTCCGCGACTGCCTTGAGGCGGGGGTTCGCATCCAGGGCGAGGCCTACGCCTCGGGCGAGCCGGCACGCATGATGGAGCTCTTCCTCAAGCGCCGAAACGGTTGAATCGGAATCTGACACCTATGATATTCAACCTCAACGATCCCAGCTTCATTCTCGCGCTGCGCGATATCGCAACGCGCGAGCCGGAGCGCTTGTTCGGGCACTTCGATCAACGCCCCCTGACGTTCGGCGAGCTCGACCGCCAGGCCGAGGCACTCGCCGCCTACCTTCGCCGGGAGTTGGGCATTCGCCCCGGCGAGCGTGCCGCGGTCATGATGCACAACGGCCCCGAGGCCATCGCCATCCTGTTCGCCCTGGCCAAGGCCGGTATCGTCTGGGTGCCGGTCAATGCTCGCCAGCGCGGCAATGGATTGAAGTACATCCTCGAACATTGCGATCCCGCGGTCCTGTTCACCGATGCCGACCTGTGGCCGGTCGTCGCCGATAGCGGGGCGGCATTCACGGGCAGGACGCTGCTGCTGGGAGGCGCGGAAGACACGATCGCCGAGCATCTGCAAGGCAAGGGAAGACTGGACGCACCGGCGCCGGCCATGTCGGAGCTGTACGCCTTGATGTACACCTCCGGTACGACGGGCAAGCCAAAGGGGGTACGCGTCACGCACGCGATGATGGCGTACGCCCTGAAGAGCGTCGAGCTGCTCTGTTCGATCAAGCCGGGCGACGTTTTCTTCCAGTGGGAGCCCTTCTACCACATCGGCGGCGCCCAGATGCTGTTGCTGCCTCTGTTCTTCGATGTGCGACTCAGCCTGACCGAGCGCTTCAGCGCCAGTCGCTTCTGGGAGCAGGTCGAGGCCAGCGGTGCGACTCATATCCATTACCTGGGTGGCGTGCTGCAGATCCTGCTGAAGCAGCCACCCAGCGAGCGGGAGACTGCGCACAACGTGCGTATCGCCTGGGGAGGGGGCTGTCCAAGCGATATCTGGTCGACCCTGCAGGATCGCTTCGGCTTCGAGATCCGCGAGTGCTACGGGATGACGGAAGCCTCGAGCCTGACCACCTTCAATGCCGAAGGCAGGCCGGGGTCGGTGGGCCGCGTCGTTCCCTGGCTGGACGTCGCCATTCACGATGACCGGGGCCGCCCGGTACCGACAGGCGAGCCGGGCCAGGTAGTGGTCCGTGAAACGCAGCCCGGCGTGCTGTTCGATGGCTACTTCCGCAACGCCGAGGCCACGGAGAAGACGCTGGCAAACGGCGTGTTGCATACCGGCGACCGCGGCTGGCTCGATGCGGACGGCTTTCTCTACTTCCTCGGGCGCATTACCGATAGCGTGCGCTGTCGGGGCGAGAACGTCTCGGCCTGGGAGGTGGAGTCGGTCACCCAGCAGCACCCCGACGTCGAGGAGTGCGCGATGATCGGTGTCGCCGCCGACATCGGTGAGCAGGAGATCAAGCTCTTCCTGAAGCCGAAGGCCGGTCGCGACATCGAGCCTCGTGAGCTTTACCTGTGGCTGAAGGAGCGCCTGGCCTCCTACCAGTGCCCACGCTATCTCGCCATCGTGGATGAGTTCGAGCGAACTCCCAGTCACCGCATCGTCAAGCACAGCCTGCCCAAGACCCTACACGAAGCCTGGGATAGCCAACGGCTTCATTGACCGTGAACCAGAGGTAAAAGATGGACAATAACGACAAGAGAAAAGACCCGACCACCCTTCCTACAACTAGAAAAGAGGAGACCAACAGCATGGTTCACGTACTGCGCAAGACCGCCGCCATTACCTCGTTGACCCTGGCAATCAACGGCCTGGCCCACGCCGACGTCTGGGACCTTCCTTCCCCGCAACCCTCGGACAACTACATCACCGAGAACGTCAGCTGGTTCGCCGATCAGGTGCGCGAGGCCACCGATGGCGAACTGGACATACGCGTTCACCCGAGCGGGTCGCTGTTCCCCGGCGATCAGATCAAGCGTGCCGTTCAGCGCGACCAGGCACAGATAGGCGTTCATGTCCTGTCCGCCCACCAGAACGAGAACGTCCTTTACGGTATCGATTCCGTGCCTTTCCTGGCGGATTCCTTCGAAGAGTCCGCCCAGCTCTGGGAGGTGACCAAGCCGGCACTGGACGAGATGATGGCGGAGCAGAACCTTCAACTGCTCTACCATATCCCCTGGCCCCCACAGGGCATCTTCTTCGACCGCGAGATCGAGTCGCCCGAGGATGCGGAGGGGCTCAAGTTCCGGGCCTATAATACGGCGACGGCGCGCTTTGCCGAACTGATGGGCATGACGCCGACCCTGATCGAGGAGGCCGAGCTTTCACAGGCGGCCGCCACCGGCATGGTGCAATCGCTGATCTCCTCCGGCGACCCCGTCTACAACCACCAGCTGTGGGACTATCTTCCCCATTTCTACGATGCCAAGGCCTGGCTCGTCCTCAGCCACGTCTTTGTCAACAAGGACCGTTGGGAAGCTCTCGACGAGGAGACGAGGCAGGAAGTCCTGGCGATTGCCGCAGAAGCCGAGCAGCGCGGCGAGGAGCAGGCCAGGGAGCTCACCGATGAACTCAAGAACCGCCTGAGCGACAAGGGCGTTGCGATCAACCAGCCCAACGAGGAGCTGCAAGCGGAATTCAACCGCATCGGTGAAGCGATGCAGGAGGAGTGGCTGGAGAAGGCCGGCCCGCAAGGCCAGCAACTGGTAGAGGAATATCGTGCCATGCAATGACGGTACGGTTCATGTCCCCATTCCGCGGAATGGGGACTCCGCTTAGCTGGTTGAACTAGAGGTCGCCCCCATGAATTCCTCCACTTTCCGTGCAGCCAGGTGGCTGGAAACGCTCTATCGCGTCTTCGGGTATCTCGCCGCGCTATGCATTTTCATCATGCTGGTCGTGATCGTCGTCCAGGTGGTGCTGCGCTGGAGCGGCATGACCCTGCCTGGCGCCACCAACTATGCCGGCTACCTGATGGGCGCGAGCACGTTCCTTGCCGCGGCCTACACCTTTCACGAAGGTGGGCATATCCGCGTCGGTCTCCTGGTGGAACGGCTCGGGCGCTTTCGCCCCATCGGCGAGCTGTGGTGCCTGCTGGTCGCGGGCGGCATCGCAGGCTTCATCACGTGGCACGCCTTCGATGCGGCCTATTGGTCATATCGGTTTGGCGACGTCTCATCAGGGCAGGATGCAATGCCGCTCTGGATCCCCCAGTCGCTGCTTGCGCTTGGCTCGACGGCCTTCACGATCTCGATACTCGATCACTTCGTGCGCACCCTGGCCGCGCTGTTTCGTTCCGCAGGCGCCAACCACCACGGAACCCATCCCGTGAGGAGTCTCTGATGGACATCACCGAACTGGCCATTGCGCTTCTGCTCATCCTTTTCCTGCTGCTGGGCTCCGGCGTCTGGGTGGCCCTGTCCCTGGTCGGGGTGGCCATCGTGTGCATCGCGTTCTTCACGGGCCGCCCGATCGGGGCCTCGATGTACAGCACGCTTTGGACGTCTTCGACGAGCTGGACGCTCACGGCCCTTCCTCTGTTCATCTGGATGGGAGAAATCCTATACCGTACGCGGCTTTCCGAAAGCCTCTTCCGGGGATTGAGCCCTTGGCTCAGTTGGCTGCCTGGGCGGCTGATGCATACCAACGTCATCGGCTGCACCCTGTTCGCCGCGGTCTCAGGTTCTTCCGCCGCCACGTTGACCACCGTGGGCAAGATGTCCATGCCTGAGCTCAAAAAGCGCGGTTATTCCGACTTCATGAGCGTGGGAACCCTGGCCGGCGCCTCCACCCTTGGCCTGATGATTCCCCCCTCGCTGACTATGATCGTCTATGGCGTGATCACCAATCAGTCCATCCCTAAGCTCTTTATCGCGGGGATACTCCCCGGCCTCATACTGGCTGCGCTGTTCATGGGGTATGTGGTGGCCTGGGGGCTTCTGAAGAAGCCCAACATCGACAAAGAACCGGCCATGACGATGAAGCACCGCCTCTATGAATCGCGCCTGCTGATTCCTGTCGCACTGTTGATCCTTACCGTGATTGGCTCGATGTACTCCGGCCTCGCTACCGCGACCGAAGCCGCCGCTCTCGGGGTCGTCGGTGCCCTGCTGCTCGCCGCCATACAGCGCAGCCTGACCTTTTCCTCGCTGGTAGAGAGCTTGATGGGGGCAGCGAAGACTTCCTGCATGATTGCCCTGATACTGGCAGGCGCCTCGTTCCTGACGCTGGCCATGGGCTTCACCGGGCTTCCGCGCGGCCTGGCCGAGTGGGTGGGCACCCTGGATCTCACGCCCTTCATGCTGCTGATGGCCCTGATGTTCGTCTACATCGTGCTGGGCTGCTTTCTGGATGGCATCTCGGCGGTGGTGCTGACCATGGCCGTCGTCACGCCCATGCTCAACGCAGCCGGTATCGATCTGCTCTGGTTCGGTATCTTCGTTCTGGTCATGGTGGAAATGGCCCAGATAACGCCTCCGGTCGGTTTCAACCTCTTCGTCATGAAGGGCCTGACCAACCACAGCCTCGGTTTCATCGCCAAGGCAGCGGCGCCGATGTTCCTGATCATGGCGCTCATGGCGCTGTTGCTGATCGCTTTCCCCGGCCTGGCAACCTTCCTGCCCGGCTATATGAACGAAGCCACGATGTGATCTCGATCCCGGTCGTTTCCGTCACGCCCCGGTTCGGGGCGTACGCCTGCCGATTTGCATGCTTCGGTCAACGGCTGGAGCAGCCACCGGAGCACCATGCGCGCAGGTTCGGGATAGAGTGGCCAACATTCAGATTAGTAACGAAGGATGGCTTGGCCAATGCCTGGCTCAACGGAGCGGCAAATGCAGGATGGCACCGCGTAGGCCGCGCTCGTCGGCCCAGAGCTTGCCCAGGGTGATGGGCAAACGGAAGCGGCGCTTGCCGGCCGCACCGGGGTTGAACAGCAGTCGGCCGCCCTGCCATTCGTGGCGCGGCTTGTGGGAGTGGCCATGGAGTACGGCGTCGCAGGGGGTGGCCGGGTCGAATTCCTGCAGGATATGCACCAGGTGCAGGCGCCAGCCGTTGACGCTGAGATTTAGCGTCAGCGGCAGCGCCTCGGCCCAGGGAGCGGTGTCGATATTGCCGCGCACCGCCGCCACCGGTGCCAGCTCCGCCAGCCGCTCGAGAATGGCGGCGTCCTCGTCCCGGCTGCCCACGTCGCCCAGGTGCAGGATTAGCTCGCAGCCTTCCAGCAGCGTCAGCGCCTCGGGGCGCAGCAGCCCATGGGTATCGCTGATGACGCCGATCGGCAGCTCGGTGGTAATGGAAGCCTTATCGCTCACGCGTGGCTCTCACACCCTTCCAGTCTTCGAGGTCCAGCTCGGGCCGCTCGGCACGGAAGCGGGCATAGAGCTCGATACCGCGCGAGTCTTCCAGGATGTCCACCTGTACGCCCTTGTCGCGCAGCATAGGCTCCGTCCCGGAGGCATTGGTAACGTCACCCACCACTACCCGGGCGAAGCCTCGCATGTGAAGCAGCGTTGCGCAGATCTCGCAGGGGCTCAGGGTGGTGAAGAGCGTGGCCCGGCTGAAGTCGCGGCGACCGGCATCGCGAATGGCGGAGGTCTCCCCATGGTTGTAGGGGTGGTTCTCCTGCACCAGGGTGTTGTGCCCCTTGCCGAGGATGCGACGCGTGGCGTTATCGACGATTACCGCGCCGATGGGGCAGCCACCCTCGTCATGGCTCTTCTGCGCCAGCAGCACGGCGACCCGCATGAGGTCGGCATCGGTCAAGCGCTGGGCGAATGCATCGTCCATCAACACCGGCAGACTGGCGGTGGGCATGTGTGCGATGGCGGCCAGGGCGGCCTCCGTCACTTCCGAGCGTGAACACAACAGGGTTTCCATGATGTCTCCGATGCTCCGGTTGATGGGTAAAGCTCGAACCGTCTGGTCCGCAATCATTCCGTTAACGTGCAGCCAGAAACTTCAATAGTCGTTGGAGCATGAGAGCCGTTGCCTCGGCATCGTACGAACCCAGAGAGCTGTCAGTAAAGATATGTTGATTGCCGGAATAGAGGAACAACTCTGCCTCCTTGACGGCTTCGACGAGCGAACGGGCTGCGTCTATGTCCCCCTCGCCAACAAAAAACGGATCGGCATCCATGGCATGGATCTGCACGGGCACGTTTTTCGGCCAAGCGAGCCCGAACTCCGAGACCGGCACACAGGAATCGAATAAAAGGGCACCACGCGCACCGACTCGAGTCTGGGCGAGCTTCTGAGCCGGAAGCACGCCGAGGGAAATTCCGGCGTAGACGAGGTCATTAGACAGCCCATCTACCGCTCTCTCCCCACGCTCGATCACTTCACCAAACCCAAGCTCTTCAACGAACCCCATACCGCACTCGATATTGTCGAAGGTACGCCCACCGAAAAGATCGGGTATATGCACTTCGTGCCCGGACCGCCGCAACCTGTCGGCAAATTCGATGAAGCCAGGAGTCAGCCCTAGGGCGTGATGAAACAATACGATCTCAGCCATTCGATTCTCTCTTTCATGGTTCGCGTCGTTCCATACCGATATCAATCCATTGCTGCGTAAGCTTCACCTACGCTCCAACCAAGAGCAGGCTGGCGGCACGTTGTCCTCGCCTACGCGATGCCTTTTTAACGTCTGGGGGCATCTCGTCGCTTCAGTCGGTCGACGGGTATGCCAAGGGAAGCAAATAATCACTTCATCTCGAAGCCGCGCTCAACCAGGAAGTCGCGCATATGGGCGCGCAGCTTGCTGTCGAACAGTGGGGTGAGGTTGCGTGACCAGTTACTGTCCTTGTTGCCGCCCTTGCGCTCGCTGTAGTAGGCCTGCATGGCCTCGTCGAAGGCCGCTACCTGTTCGCTGTCATCGGTGTAGTAGTCCTCCTTGAGGATAGCTTCCACCGGCAGGCGCGGCTTGACGTCCGGGTCGGCGGCCGGATAGCCAAGGCACATGCCGAACACCGGGTAGACGTGCTCCGGCAGGCGCAGCAGGTCACTGATGGCCTGGGGGTTGTTGCGAATGCCGCCGATGTAGCAGATGCCGAGCCCCTCGGATTCCGCGGCGATGGCGACGTTCTGGGCCATCAATGCGGTATCCACGCTTGCCACCAACAGTTGCTCGGTCATGCCGCGCACGACGTTGGCGCCGGTACGCTCGGAGGCCTCGGTGGGGCGCTTCATGTCGGCGCAGAACACCAGGAAATCGGAGGCGGTGGCGACATACGACTGGCCGCCTGCCAGTTCGGCGATCATCTCGCGGTTGGCCGGGTTCCTTACATGAATGACGCTGTAGGCCTGCACATGGCTGGAGGTCGCGGCGGCCTGGCCGGCACGAACCAGTTCGAGCAGCAGTTCGTGAGGGATCTTGCGGTCGGTGAATTTGCGAATCGAGCGGTGGGATTTCAGCAGTTCGATGGTGGGATTCATGTCGCCTCGCGTAATGCCTGTCGATCGTTACTCTGCTTAGTATCTTTCATTCGCCAGCGCATTGCATCGCCTGTCCTGAGAAGGTGAATCCTGGCCACGCTTGGCTGTCGTGACCGCTTTGGAAACCAAATGCGAATCGCACGCGGATTCAATATCAAGCATATGAATTTAAAGGAAAATTGACCTAACCAATGATTCACCCTAGGATGGGTCAATCCACCCGTTAGCGCTAATACAGGGAACCGCATGAAAGGCAAACAGACCATCATCGACGCCTTGAACGGCCTGCTGGCGGCGGAACTCGCCGCCATGGACCAGTACTTCATCCACTCCGAGATGTACGCCGACTGGGGGCTCACCAAGCTTTATGAGCGCATCGCCCACGAATTCGACGACGAGAAGGGCCATGCCAAGCAGTTGATCGAGCGGATCCTGTTCCTAGAAGGCAAGCCGGACATGCATACCCGTACTCCGGTGCGGGTCGGCCAGGACGTGGAGGAAATGCTCGGCAATGACCTCCAGCTCGAATACGAAGTGGGCGATGCCCTGAAGGAAGCGATTGCCCTGTGCGAGCGGGAACGCGACTTCCAGACCCGCAACGTGCTGCTGGGGCTGCTGGCCGACACCGAAGAGGACCACGCCTACTGGCTCGAGCAGCAGCTACGGCTGATCAAGATGCTGGGCAAGCCGAACTACCTGCTCTCCCAGATGTGAGCCAAGGACGCCCGGTCGAGATTGCCATGCTAAGCTCGAGTTTCTATTAGCTCGATAACGGAATGACGCATGGAAGAGATCGGCCTGAGATGGCTGCTGGGCCAGGGCGTCAGCCTGGTGGCGCTGGCCCTGTGCCTGGTGGCCTTCGCCAGCAAGCGCGACGACCGGCTGTTCGTGCTGCTGCTGTTCGCCAACGTCGCCTTCGCCGCGCAGTTCGCCCTGTTCGAGAGCTGGGTGGCCGCGGGCATCTCGGCACTGATCGTACTGCGCATTGCCCTGGTGCGCCGCTTCCCGCGCCATCGAGCGATCATGCTCGGCATGCTGCTCGCCACTCTGGTGGTCGCTCTGCTGACCTGGAGCGGCCCGCGCGACATCCCGGCCCTGGCCGCGGGCCTGCTCGGCACCTACGGCATGTTCATGCTGAGTGGCATTCCCATGCGCATCGCCCTGGCCGCGGCGGCGCTGTGCTGGGTCGCCAGCAACGTGCTGGCGGGGTCGATCGGTGGCACGATTGCCGAGAGCCTGATCTTCCTGACCAACGTGATCACCATGCTGCGCCTGCGCCGAGACGCGCGGTTGCCGTACACGGCGTGATGCCTGCGACTCCTCACATTCCCGGCGCTCTTCGCCGGAAGAAATAGCAAGCGCCGAGAAGGTATTACATCACCGGTCGCGGCTGGCTGAAGTCCACTACGGGGCGCACTTCGATGGCTCCAATGCTGGCCAGGGGATGTCCGCCCGCCACACGAGCAGCTTCGTCGAGATCCGGTGCTTCGATAAGGATGATGCCGCCCAGCACTTCCTTGGTTTCCATGAAGGGGCCGTCTGTTGCCAGCATCTCCCCTTCTCGCTTCCGCACGACCTGCCCGGTTTCCGGCAGTTCCAGGGCTTCGCCCATGACGAAGTGGCCGCTCGCCTTCAGCACCTCGTCGTAGCTCGCGCACTTTTCGAGCACTGCGTTGGCTTCGGGGCTGCCGCCAAAAAGCACCTTGGGGTCGTAGTAGATGAAGCAGGCGTAGCGCATGCTGGGCTCCTTCCGTTGTGTGTTTGGTCATTATCGTTTTGGCGCTCTTGTTTTCGACATGCCTGGCCTTGTCGAAATCGCCGTGGCCCAATCGACTAGCAGGAGCCAGCACAATCGACTAATCCTGTTACACCACCCGATGGAGCTTTCTTATGTCGCGCATGATCTTCGTGAACCTCCCTGTTGCCGATCTAGAAAAATCGATGGCGTTCTACGAGGCGCTCGGATTTACCAATAACCCCCATTTCACCGACGAGACGGCGGCGTGCATGGTGTTGAGCGAAACGATCCACGTAATGCTGCTCACCCATGACAAGTGGCGCACCTTCACCGACCGCCCGATTCCGCCGGCCGATTCCAGCGAAGTGATGCTGGCACTCTCCTGCGAGAACCGCGCATCGGTAGATGCCATGAACGAGGCGGCCGGCGCCAATGGCGGCACCGCTGACATCAACCCGCGTCAGGACCATGGCTTCATGTACAGCTGCGCATTGGCCGACCCCGACGGCCATGTGTGGGAGTCATTCTGGATGGATCCGGCGGCCATACCGCCGAATGCGGAATGAGCATAACGTGAGAATGGCGGCCGCATGGCCGCCGTATGCCCACTATGGCTTGTAACGTGTCAGCGCGATCCCGCATGCGATCAGACCAGAAGAGATGAATCGCCACACGCCGAAGCCCTCCTTCAAGATGAAGGTGGAAATTAGTGCTGCGAACAGCACGCTGGTTTCACGCAGGGACGAAACCATACCGAGCGGGGCATAAGCCATTGCCCAAATGACAATCCAGTACGCGCCGACTTGCATTCCTCCACCGATAGCCGCAGGGACTAGATTGGTTCCCGCAATATTTTTTATCGACTTGAACTTCC
Source organism: Halomonas sp. LR3S48 (assembly GCF_025725665.1). Classification (NCBI taxonomy): domain Bacteria; kingdom Pseudomonadati; phylum Pseudomonadota; class Gammaproteobacteria; order Oceanospirillales; family Halomonadaceae; genus Halomonas; species Halomonas sp. LR3S48. Next base: position 3,875,676 of record NZ_CP107009.1, read on the forward strand.
AGGTAAGGGCGATGAGGAACGTCAGCAAACCGTTGCCGATCGTCAAGCACACTGCAAAGCCTAGCGCCGAGCCAGCTTGCCGCGCCCCCATACCGCCCACTAGCGTGTATGAAGCGATAAAGGCGCCGGTACCGAGTGCCAGCAGAATGGCCCGAGGATTTCTGGTAACGCCGGTTGTTGTATCGAATGCTAGTGCCATAACCCCAACCGACAGGAAAAGCACCCCAAGCAGCGGAAGAAAACTCAGCACCTCGCCGGCAAACACTGCTGCGCCTAGGGTAACGAGCAAAGGCGCCGACCCGCGAGCGATAGGATAGACCTGACCAAAGTCACCATAGTGGTAGGCCATAGGTAGACAGAAGTGATACGCAGTGTGGATCAAGATAGCCAAGGCTAGAAGAGGCCAACTAGCGGCATCAGGTAGCGGCACGAAAGGCAAAGCTAACGTTGAAATAAGGCTTCCGAATAGCGTGATTACCGCCATCACGGCGACTCGATCGCCACCCACTTTAACGATTGCATTCCAGCTTGCATTGAACATCGCAGCCAGTAAGACAATCAGAGTAATTTCCAGGCTCATTTATCACTGCTCATAGACATTTAAAGCTATTGTACCCGCCGGCCCAACTGTCCTTTCCGAGTCACACCGTCATAACGAGATGTGGCTATTAAATTTCTAATCATTAGCTGCGTTCTTAGCTTCCAACAGCCTAGCAGGTAACTGTGCCAAGTACGGCCCTTCCCCGCTTCGTAAGGGCGAGCTGGCGGTGAGGCCACTCCCGGTGGATATCGCTGATGGCTAGAAGCGGCTCTGGTTCGGCGATCAATGGCTGGAGAAGCCACCAGAACATCAGGTCGCCCAGGTAAGGCAGCGGCTCGTATTCACGCATCAGATAGGAGAAGGCCTTACCCACCGTTAGCGGGCCATGGTCGCGTACGATTTCGAGCGAAAGCCGTTCCGTCAGACCGAGGCCGGTATCTGAAGCTGGCGATTCCTGCATGTGCCGGGCCAGCGCGCGGCCCATCATCGGCAGGGCCGGCGTGCCGGTGGCAACGAGCGCTCGTAGCGGCTCGGGGCCGTCGGCAGTGAGTGCCTGCCAGACCCGGACGCCCAGTTCGTGCAGTGGCGCCTCGACGGGGCGGCGCTGTTGCCAGAGCCAGGCCAGTAAATCCGGCGCCAACTGGCCGATGCCGATAAAACGCTCCACCCCGGGCACAGACTCTACCGCCACCAGCTCGATTCGCGCCTGGGGCGGGCTCGCATGCAGCCGGTAAAGCAGATAGGCGAGAATCAGTTGGTCGTAACTGTCGTGCTCGAACCACAGCACCAGCCGTTCATAGCGTCCGAGTTGGTCCAATGCTTCGTAGCTCTTGCGCAGCCGGGCCAGTGCATCACGCTCGGCCATGCCGGAAACCTCCGCCAAGAAGCCGGCACGCAGCCGCATCAACTCCTCGAGGGGAAGATCCTGCAACGGACCGATGCAGAACGGATCGGAGAATTCGAGGAAGTCGCCCTCGAAGCCGGCGGTGCGCAGGCTGTGCTCGATATCCGAGCCGCAGCGAATGTGCAGCGTAGCCATGTCTCGGACGCCGCGCTCGTTCAGCCGCCGCCGCGAGGCATCGATCGATTCGATATGCGACTTGAGCTTCGCCCAACTCGGGAAACCACATTCGCGGGCGATGACGAACTGCGCGTCTGCGAGTTTCAGCGGCGTCTCGCGCGGCGGGATGTGCTGAAGCATCCGCGCCAGAGCGGCCGGTTCGTCGGCACGGGCGGCCTTGAGCAGTTCCTTGGCGCGCTTGCGCTGCTGTTCGAGATTGAAGCGACCGTGAGACGTGGCGTCACGCCGGGGGAGCGTGGACATACGATTCCCTCCATGCGCCTGTGTCCGCCGGGCAGGCCGGGAGTCGTATGGAGTCAGTGATATGAAACGTTGGGCGCAGCCCTTTCCGCGGACGGGGACGCCTTGCGGCGCAGCCCCTAGCCTCGCGCGGATGCGGGGGAAGTGTCAATTGCAACCTGCTTACCGCAGAGCCGTGATTCGCCATTCTGGCGCCAGGCTACGCCAATGCTGTCTGAGAATCGCCTTGTGCGCTTTGGCCATGGGCATCTCCTCTAGTTGGCGTGGCCACTGGGTACGGGCACGCTCGATGGTATCGTCGAGTACCGCACGAATGGCAGGCCAGGCGATACCAGCCTTTTCGGCCCAACGGCGAAAGTCCTCCTTACCCAGCCGATACCACTCCTTTTTTCCATTCAACTTGAGCGCTAACTGGTGGTCACCTTCGAGGTAGGCCAAAGTGGTGACGATATCGTAGGCAGGTGCCAGACGCGGCGTACGCTGATCGGGATAGATGAGGCTCCAGTTCTTGAGGTGAGCGTCTCCATTGGCAAGTAGCACATCTACCAGCAGGCGGCGAGCGAAGGCCTGAACATTGGCCAGGCCGTCATCGGTATATTCCCGCAACAAGCGCCCCAGGCGCTCGTAGTTGGGTCCGTCGTATTTCTCATGGGGATAGCGAAACAGCACCTGTGCCATGTCCTCGGCGTGAATTCGCCGTTCGCCTTTCCGATCGAATCGCCGAATGGCGTAAGCGAACTGCTCTTGCGGCAGATTGATCGCTGGCAGGCCTTCGAGAGCATCCAATGGGATCAGACGAACCTCGGGTATCTCGACGCCGACGCTCTCGGCCAGCCACATCGCTGTGGCCTCGTTCTCGGGAACGTGAGGATGGCGTGTCGAAGGTGTCTTGACGATCCAGTCGCCGAGTTCGTCAGCATGGCCGAAGTGAAAACGCCCGTCACGTTCGCGCATTGAGAACTTCATCTGCACTCCGGCAAGCGAGAAACCGCCGCCCACCTCGGCCACCCGACGCACCGGCATGACGCTGCGGCGGTGGCTGAGCACCCAGTCCGGCATTTCGTCGGGCGCCACAGGTGCCACCTGCAGGGCACCGGGAAGGTCATGCCCCAGGCTCGCTAGCAAGGGAAACTCGTTGTCCGGATGGACCTTGAGTCGTTGGGCCAGCCAGTCGCGTAGCGCCCCTTCCGGCAGTAGATTGGAGAACCAGGGGTGCAGTCGCTGCTGACGGATCCAGGGCGACTGCATCAGTTCGCCTGCGCGAGGAAAGTTGGGGTGCAAGGTCAGCGAGAGCGTGGGACGCTCGACATCGAGTCGCCAGGCGTCATCGAAAACCATGACGTTGCGCCCACTTCGGTAGCCGGCCAAGTATCCCACCCGGCTACCGTGCAGCTCGAGGCACAGCATTTCGACCGCCTCATTCTTCATTGCGCTCGCTCTCATCACCTTCGTCGTCTCCGAGCAGGCCCTGCCAAGGGTCGGCATCGAGGCCAGCGGTCTCGCTGACCTCTCCCTTCAACAACGACTGGACGGCGTGCCATTTTTCAAGCGGGATCAGCGTCAACCTGGCATTGAGCCCGTCCGCAGCAAGCTCGAGGGTGTTCAGGCGAGGGTTCCCTCCTTGCTCGAGACGCTGGTACTGCTGACGGACCATGCCGGTTCGATCGGCCATATCCTGTTGCGTGAGCTGGAGCGCCAGCCGCCTTTGACGGTATTGATCGAGAAGACTCATAAGCATCACATGTGTTGCATTACTGATAAATAGGCAACGTATAAGTTGCAATTTAGCGCTTGTGATGATGAAACGCCAGTGTATCGGTCCGCTACTTTTTTTCAGGCCAGAGCCTCGGGCACGCATTTCTTGAGCTCGCCTCGTTCCTTGACCCGCCAATTTATCATGATAAATTTCATGGTATGCGTCGGTACTCCCCTCGCCGGCGCCCGGCGAACAAGGACAACGACATGCAGACAACCGAGCAGGCGCTGACACAGCGCAAGAAGAAGTGGTACCAGACGGTACCCGACCCCATGGTTCTCATTTTCATGATTCTGCTGGCCACCTATGCCCTCACCTTCGTGGTGCCGGCGGGTGAGTACGAGCGGGTCGAGGAGGATGGACGCACCGTCGTGGTGCCGGACTCCTTCGAATACCTTCCCGATGTGGGCGCCATCTCGCCCTTCGATATCTTCGTGGCGGTCCCGCGCGGCCTCAACGAGGCGTCGCTCTACCTGTTCATCGTGTTCATAGCCGGCGGGTTGTTTCATATCCTGCAGCGCACCGGCGCCCTGGAGAACGCAATCGGCGTGGCGGTGAACCGGGTCGGCGTCGAACGACGCAATATCATCATTACCGCCGGCACCTTCATCTACGGATTCTTCGGCGTGGCCGTGGGATTCGAGAACAATATCGCCTTGGTGCCCATCGCGGTGCTGATCGCCAGTGCTATCGGCTGCTCCAGCCTGGTCGGCACCACAATGGCCGTCGGCGGCATCGGTATCGGCTTCGCACTCTCGCCGATCAATCCCTATACCGTGGGTGTGGCCCAGGGCATCGCCGAGCTGCCGACCTTTTCAGGCGCCTGGCTGCGTACGCTGCTGGTGGTCTCTTCGCTGGCCTTGCTGTCGTTCTACATCTGCAAGTGGGTGGTCAAGATGGATTTCGAGGAGCCGGACAACGCCAAGGCCATGACCAAGTCACTGGATGAATACCAGTTGACCAAGCAAAACAAGATGACCCTTGGTGTGTTCATCCTGGGCCTGGCGGCCATGCTGGTGGGTGTTTTCACCCAAGGCTGGTACATCAACGAGATCGCCGGCATGTTCCTGCTGATGGCCATCGTGATCGGTATCGTCAACGGGCTAGGCGCCAACGAGATCGTCGCGCAAATGATGGAAGGCGCTGCCAAGGTCACGGCCGGCGCGCTGGTCATCGGCCTGGCCGCCTCCATCCAGGTGATCCTCAACCAGGCCCAGATCATCGACACCATCGTGCATGGGCTGAGCGGCCTGATCCAGGGGATTCCCGGCGCCATGTCGGCGATCATGGCCAGCGTGGTACAAGGCGCGATCAACCTCTTCGTGCCTTCCGGCTCCGGGCAGGCCCTGGTCACCATGCCCATCCTGATACCGGTGGCCGACCTGGTGGGCATGAGCCGCCAATTGATGATCACCGCCTTCCAGGTGGGCGACGGCCTGACCAACCTGATCGTGCCCACTTCCGGCGGCACCCTGGCCATGCTGGCCCTGGGGCGAGTCTCCTACGTGAAGTGGCTGAAGGCCATTCTGCCCTTCATGGCGCTGGTTTATATCCTGGCGTGGGTCGGTCTGGTCATCGGCCACTACGTCGGCTACTGAGCAACTCATGACCCTGTCACTCATCCACGTGCAGCCGGCGACCGGCACGGTCGCCGCGCTGACGGCCACCGGCGGCGTGGCGGTGGGCGGCTACGTGCATCATGCCTGGCGTGGCCTGGGCGCTTGCGCCACCCAAGGACTGATCACGAATCCTTGGTACCCCGAGGGTATTCGCAAGGCGCTGGGCCAGCAGTGCACGGCCCAGCAGGCCCTGCAGGAGGTGATCCGGCGGGACAGCGGTGCATCACGCCGCCAGTGCCTGGTGATGGATGCCGACGGCCAGGCCGCAGTGCACTCCGGCAATGACAACGTCGCCGTGGTTAGCGCCGAGCTTCGCCCTACGGTGGCGGCCGCCGGCAACATGCTGGCCGATGAGCGGGTCGTGGCGAAACTGCTGCAAACCTTTCTGGCGCTGACCTGCGCCAACCCCGACGAGGTACTGGCGCAGGGTGTCACGCCCCGTTATCGCGACGGCTACGAGGCACACCTGCTGGAGACGTTGATCGAATCGCTGGACACGGCTTTGCAGGTCGGCGGCGACGCCCGTGGCACCCGCTCGGCCGCCCTGCGTATCGAGTCCTTCGATGCGGCCCCCATCGACCTACGTGTGGACTGGGACGATGATCCCGCCGGTGCGCTACGAGCGCTGGTTCGTCGCGTACGCGCCCCGGCGTTCTCCGCCTTCCTTGCCTCGCTGCCCACGCATTGATTCAGGAGAGAAGCATGACCGACTCCAAGACGCAGACGGCCCTGGGCCGAGACTTGATGGCGCGCCTGGACGAGGCCGCGCGCCACTCCCGGCCCGGCCCGGGCGTCACGCGCCTGTTCTGTTCCGATGAGCATCGCAAGGTACTGGAGCTTATCGCCGACTGGATGCGCCAGGCCGGGCTGACTCCGGAACTCGATGCGTCCGGCAACCTGGTAGGGCGCAATGCACGCGCCATGGCGGGCGAAAAGACGCTGATACTGGGCTCCCACCAGGACACGGTCGCCGAGGGGGGCAAGTACGATGGCATGCTGGGAATTGCCCTGCCGCTGCAAGCCCTTCAGGCGCTGAAGGAAGTCGGCATCGAGTTACCCTACGGGGTCGAGGTGGTGGCCTTCGGCGACGAGGAAGGCACGCGTTTCCAGTCAACCCTGATCGGCAGCCGCGCCCTGGCCGGCACCTTCGATCCAGTAAGCCTCGAGGCACGTGACGCCGACGGCGTGACGCTCGGTGAAGCGCTCAAGGCCTTCGGTGGCAATCCGGAAGCGATTCCCCAACTGGCACGCAAGCCCGAGGCGGTATTCGGCTTCGTCGAGGTGCATATCGAGCAGGGGCCAGTGCTGGAGCAGCGCGATCAGGCAGTGGGTGTCGTCACCGCACTGACCGGGATCGAGCGTCATCGCATCTGCGTGCGCGGCAAGGCCGGCCACGCCGGCACCACGCCCATGCCGGGCCGTCGCGACGCCCTGGTGGGTGCGGCCGAGATGGTGGTGGCAGCGGACAGGATACTGAACGCCACCCCGGACTTCGTTGGGGTGGTGGGCAAGCTGGAAGTCAGGCCCAATGCCGTTAACGTGATTCCCGCCGAGGTGAACTTCACGCTGGAGCTGCGCTCCCCCGACACCACGGTACGCGAGCAGGGCCGCAGGGAAATCCTGGATTCCTGCCAGCGGCTTGCCCAGGCGCGAGGGCTCGAGCTGTCGAGCGAGCCCACCTACCAGGCCGAAGCAGTGGCATGCGCCGAATGGCTGATCGAAACCCTGGAGGGCGCCTGCGAGGAGTGCGGTGAGCCCGCCGAACGCATGTTCAGCGGTGCCGGCCACGACGGACTGGCCATGCATGACCTGACCGATATCGGCATGCTCTTCGTGCGCTGCAAGGACGGCCTGAGCCATCACCCGGACGAAGCCATAAGCATCGAGGACGCCGACCGCGCGACCCGTGTGCTGATGCGTTTCCTCACCAATCTGGGATCGAAAGCGCGCAGCAGGAGCTGATCAAGCAGGGCACGGCATCAGTCGGTCAGGAAGCCACGCCGCACCTGGGCTTCGTTGTCGTTCATTACCGCCTGGGCCGAGAGCATATGTTCGCGCATGAGATCGCGGGCCAGGTCGGCATCGTCCGCCTCGATGGCATCCAGCAGCCGCGCGTGATACTGGCAGCCGGTGGGACCGATCTGGTGGTCCCCTGGCTCGTAGAGCCGGCGATAGACGGTCAGGTCGGAGAGCACCTGCACGGTGAAGCGGATGATGAACGACAGCAGCGGATTGCCCCCCGCCAGCTCGGCCAGCATTTCGTGGAAACGCAGCGAGTCGATGTGCTGCTGGCGCTCGGTCTCCATGTCGGGGGCCGGCGTGGCGTAGGTGTGCAGGCTTTCGCGCAGGCGAGCCAGATCTTCGGCACTGACCTTGCCGGCCAGCGAAGCGGCGAGTTCGGGCTCCAGCGCCAGGCGGATCTGGTAGATATCCCGAATCGAGATGTCCTGAAAATAGAAGTAATGACTAAGCAGCGAGGTCGCCTTGGCCTCGCTCATTCGACAGATGAAAACGCCGCCCCCCGGGCCGGTACGCGTCACCACCAGACCCTGGGCTTCCAACACCCGCGTGCTCTCGCGAATGGTGCCCTTGGATACGCCCAGGGTCTCCATCAGCTCGGCCTCGCTGGGCAGGCGATCGCCCGGCACCAACTGACGCTCCACGATCCAACCCTTGATGATATCCGCGACGTGGTAGGGCAGGCGACGCGATGCAGAACCAGCCATTGCTTCTCTCTTGCAACACAGGAAAACCAAGGGTAAGCCATTCATCTGGAGGCGAACAGAGCGCAACCAATTCCAACCCAGCTAGCAACCTCGGCACGTTCGGCTAATCCTGGTTTCGGTACGCTGGCTCGCTCACCCTTCCTGCCTGGCTTGCGCTCTTTTCCGCTTCCTGCCCCGCCGTTCCAGCAGCAGGTAGACCAGGAAGGCCACCGTCAGCGGCAGCAGGAAATAGAGGGCACGGTAGCCGATCAGCGCGGCGAGTATCTGGCTCGGGGCAACGTGGTGCTGAAGCAAGGCGAGGAATACCGCTTCGAGCACGCCGAGGCCACCGGGAATATGGGTGATGACCCCGGCAATGGAGCTGATCAGCAGGATGCCGAGGATGCTGGGAAAGAACAGCCCTTGCGGCAGCAGCAGGTAGATGAGCGCTGCCATCAACGACCAGTTCGCCGCGCCCAGGGCCGCCTGCATCAACGCCAGCCTGAGCGGCGGAAGAACGATCTCATGGCCACGAATGTGCCATACGCGCCGTTTGGAGAAGCGACAGGCGGTCAGGTAAGCGAAAGCGACGGCGAGCAGCCCGAAGCCGATGAACTGCAGGCCGGTGGCGCCTATCTCCCAGTTCTGGGGCAGCTCGAGCAGGCGAAATGAGAAGATGGCGCCAGCGAGAATCATGTAGCCCAACCAGTTGGCGATCAGGCTGATGCTGAGAATGCGCGTGACGATACCCACGCCGAGGCCCAGGCGGGTATAGAGCCGGTAGCGCATGGCCAGGCCGCCCACCCAGGCGCCCAGGTTGAGATTGAAGGCATAGCACACGAAGGCAACCAGCAGGACGCGCCCGGTCGACAGCCCATGGCCGGTGTACTTCTTTCCCAGCAGGTCGTAGCTACTGAAGACGAGATAGCTGACCGCAGTAATGCCCACCCCGGCGACCAGCATCAGCGGGCTGTAACCTCGCAGGGTCTCGATGACTTCGTGCCAGTCGACGTTGCGGGCCAGCGAGAACAGCAGCACCGCGACCAGCACGAAGAATGCCAGGGTGGCGATGCGCTTCAACCATTTCAGCCAGCGCCTGCGGGGGCGTGAATTGTCCGTCCTGGTAGCCTTCTTCATAGGTAACCTTGCCGCTTCATTGCGGCTCGTCCTTGCTGACCCTTTCCTTCGACGTCAGCGTCTCGAGCCTGGGCGCATGACCCGGCCGCCAGCCCACGCTGATCGGGGAGTGACGCAGGAAGTGGTAGCTCACGAACATCAGCGGTGCCCGCCACCAGCGCCCTTTATTTGCCGCTTCGGGAGTGATCCTATGGCAGCTGCTCTCGATGAGCCCTATCAGATGATCGTATATCTCCCGGTTGAGGCTGGCATCGCGTATGAACAGGTTGGCCTCCAGGTTGAGCGACAGGCTGAGCGGGTCAAGGTTGCTCGACCCCACCGTTGCCCACTCTTCGTCGGCAATCGCGATCTTGCCGTGCAGGGGGTGCTCCTTGTATTCGTAGATGCGGATGCCGTCCTTGAGCAGATAGCTGTACAGCGAGCTGGAGAACATCCGCGCCCAGGGCATGTCGGGGCGCCCCTGCAGGATCAGGGTCACCTCGACGCCCCGGCGGGATGCATTGCGTAGCTCACGCCATATGCGATAGCTGGGAAAGAAGTAGGCGTTGGCGATCAGCAGCCGCGACTTCGCGGTTCGAATCGCCTGCAGATAGTGGTCTTCGATATCGGTGCGATGCAGATGATTGTCACGAATGGCCAGGCGCATGACGGCCTGCCCCACCGGCGGAGTGCCGACCAGGGTTGTCGGCAACCCCTGCACGGCCTGGTGCTCCATCAGCAGCGCCCTGGCGGCGCGACGAATGTCCTCGACGACCGGCCCGCGCACGCATACGCCATAGTCCTGCTTGCCCATTAGGTACTTGTCGGGCAGGTGGTCCCAGCCGAAATTGATCCCGCTGATATAGGCTACCTCGCCATCCACCACCACGATCTTGCGGTGCAGGCGGCGGAACAGGTTGGTGCGCACGCCGAAGAGGCGAGGTTTCGGGTCGTAGACATGCATGTGAACGCCGGCGTCGGCCAGCTCTTCAATATATTCGCTGCTCAGGTCCGCCGTGCCGTAGCCGTCCACCGTGACTTCTATGCGCACTTGGCGGGCCGCGGCTTCGAGCAGGGCGTCCTTGAGCGCCTGGCCGACCTCGTCATCGAAGATGATGAACGTCTCGATCAGGATTTCCCGGCGTGCCGAACGGATTGCCTCGAACACATGGGGAAAGTACTGACTTCCATTGATCAACAGTTCGGCTTGATTGCCTTCCTTCCACTGGAATCTCACAGGCCTATCTCTGCAACGAGCGGAACATGATCGGAGAGATGCGACCACGGCTTGCGATCGAGGGCTCTCGGGTTTCGGCACGAGGCGTGGCGGACATATATACGGTCCAGACACAGCAGAGGCCAGCGCGCCGGAAACGTTTTTGCTGGCCCTCCCTTGCAGTCCACGAACGCCTCGCGCAGCCCGCACTCGGCCAGCACCACATCGGCTTTCAATTGCCAGTCGTTGAAATCTCCCGCGACGATGACCGTCTTATCTTCGGGTATCGAGTCCAGCAGCTTGCATAACAGTCTCAGCTGCAGCAGGCGGTGTTTCTGGCGCAGCCCAAGATGGACGCAGACCGCATGCACCGTGGGCTGCCCGGGTACAGCCAGTTGGCAGTGAAGGAGCCCACGACTTTCGGTGCCGTGAATGGAGACATCCCTGTTTTCGTAATGAAGAATCGGGTAGCGGGACAGCAGGGCGTTGCCATGGTCGCCGTCGGGGTAGACGGCGTTGCGCCCGTAGGCGAAGTCGGGCCACATGGTATCGGCGAGATACTCGTACTGCGGCACGCCCGGCCAGTCATGGTAGCGAAGGGAATGTTTCTTGTGTTCGCCGTGCACCTCCTGCAGGAACACCATATCGGCCGAGAGTGTGGAAACGGCATCGCGCAGTTCCGGCAGGATATGACGACGATTGAACACGTTGAAGCCCTTGTGCACGTTGATCGTCATGACCTGCAGCGACTTCACGGGCGCTGCTTGCTGGAGTTTCTGTTGCGGCTTCCGTTCCGTCACACTCACTGCGATATCCTTTTCCCGCTGTTTGACATGGCGCATCCGGCCATCCGGTCAAAGGAAGCTTAGCAGTAGAAGCCGAGACAGGTGCAAATCCGACGGGACACTCCTCTACGACTTGCCCCTGTCCGGATTTGCTGGTGGGATACGGCCCGGAGCCCGACGAAGGAGAGAGCGAGTGAAGCCCGACGACCTGGTAAAGCTGGTCAACCGCAGGATGCCGTTCGGCAAGTACGAAGGCTGGCTGGTCGCCGACCTGCCGGGCCCTTACCTCAACTGGTTCGCTCGGGAGGGCTTTCCGCCCGGCGAGATTGGCGAGTTGCTGCACCTGATGCACGAGATCGACCACAACGGCCTTGGCGAGCTGCTCGAGCCACTGCGCGGGAAAACACGAGGTTAGCCGTTTATTTTCGGGCTGCCAGCGCCTGCTGGAACTCCTCGCGGTACGCCTCGGCATGCCGGGCCGGGTCGACGGGAAAACGGCCCAGTGCCACGGCCAGTTCGAAGAAACCTGGCGCCGGCAGGTTGCCTCGCCGGCTTACCACCAATGCGGCGATGAAGGGTCGCTCCTGCTCGGCATCCTCGTGCATCAGCGTTTCGAGCGCCTGGGCCACACGCTGGATGGTACGCGGCGGCGTGAGCCCAAGCGCTTCGGCAAGCTGCTGGTAGGTCATCGGCAGCGAGGCAGCCGGGGCAGCTTCGAGCAGGTGGCGGGCCTGGGTAGGCAAACCGGCTTCGTACGTCATGGGTGGTCGGTACACTCGGCTCGTGAAGGATTAGCCTACCGCGCCGGCGAGGCAGTGGTCAGCAACAGGGCGGCGACCAGCACGATCAGCAGCATCAAGATGGCTTCGAGGACAATACTGCGACTCAGCCGGCCAGGGGCCTTCGGTTCACCTCGCGCCACGGCGGGAACGAGCCACCAGCGGTTGGCCGCCCCCAGCAGGAGCAGCAGCAGCACCAAGGTCAGTTTTACCGCTAAAGCCTGGCCGTAGGACGTATCAAGCAGAGCGTTTGGCCTACCACCGAGAAGCCACTGGGCCAGGCTACCCCCGGCGATAAGCAGCAGCGGCACCAGCAACAGGCCGAAGCGCCCGAAGCGCAGCAGCAGCCGGGCCGACTCGTCAGGTGAGCCGCTTCTCGCCAGGCGGTAGAGCGGCAGTAGCGCCGCGGCCCAGAAGGCCGCCAGGCTCAGGTGCAGCATCAGCAACGCACTCTGCCACGGTGAGCCGCGAGTGTGGCCGACCTGGGCGAACCCCACCAGCACCAGGCCGATGCCGAGCACACTGACGACGTAGCGCACTGCCAGCGGTATACCGTGCCACAGCGCCACCGGCAGCAACAACAGCCCCAGGATTGCCAAGCGTAGCCGCTCACCTTGGGCACTTTCGCCAACGATGCCGAGCAATACCGGATTGAAGGCCGAGCTCCAGTTACCGCCCCCCAGGTAAGCGGCTTGCAGCAGCCACAGCAGCAGGAGCATGCCGACGCCACACCAGGCGGAGATGCAGGTACAGCGGTCGAGAACGTCGATCTCGCGTGGCGGCAGGGTGGTAAAGGCGAAGCGAAACAGCATGCCCCCCACTGCCAGCAGGGCCGAGACGTAGAATCCCGCCAGGACGACAACACGACCGATCGTCCATGCATCCAGGTCGGTCAATGTCATTCCGCTCTTCGCCTACTCTTGGATCGTGAAGCGATGACCACCCGACATGGTATGACCGTCCTCGGCGATGCCGCGCCACACGACTTCATACTCTCCCGGCACCAGGGTTTCAGCGGGCACGGCGCCATGCCGCTCGGCCAGCGAGCCGAGCGGGTCTTCGCTCAGTTTCACCACACCCTGCGGCCCCGTAACCTCGTACTGGGTCAGACGGATCGGCGAATCGAACTGAAGCTCCAGCCGCTCCGATGCCTGCTCCAGCATCGCGCCGGCCTCAGGGTACGTGGCGGTTAGGTGGGAGTGCGCCCATAGCAGTGGGCTTGCCATCATCAGACAGGCCGCCGCCATTAACCCCAGCGTGCCGACACGCCTAGCCGCCCAAGCCAACCCTGAGGCTCTCGTCACTGCACCCATTCTGTTCTCCTTTTTCAATTCCCGCTTGGGCCCGCCCCGCGGCAAGGCGTTCCTGCCTTCGCTCAGGAAGGGTGTCGCTGCTGGTGGCCTGCTTCCTGGCGGTTAGCGTCATGGCCCGGCTCTGGCTTGGCCGAGCCCTGGTGCATCAGGCGTTCAGCCTGGTCGAGCCGAGGGTGGCTGTCGAGGAACTCGCGATGCGGGTCCGGCAGTGCGTCCAGCGCCTGGAGAGTGTATTTGAGCACGTGGACGGCGGCCAGCACGTCCTGAGTGTTGCCGGTCTCGGAAATGGTATGCATGTTGCGAATGGGAAAACCGATGGAGGTCGCGGCGCAGTCGATGGCAGCCAGCACGCCGGCCATGCCGTCGGTACCGGTATCGGCACCGACGATGTCGCGCTGCATGGGGATGCCGTGCTCACGGGCGGTGGTTTCGATGATGCGATTGAGTTGCGCGCTGGCGATCGCGCCCACCGACATGGTGAAGCCCTTGCCCATCTCCAGCGGCTGCATGCGCCGCTCACCGATACCTGGAGCGGCCACGTAATCGTGGTTCACGTCTACGCCGATCACCATGTCCGGCTTGAGCTCGCCGGCCAGCACCCGGCTGCCGAAGCGGCCGATCTCTTCATAACTCGCGATGGCGAACAATACGCGTACCTTCTCGGTGCCGCCGGCCTCGGCAATCAACCGCGCCACCTCGGCAGTGACGAAGCAGCCCAGGCCGTTGTCCAGGTAGGCGCCGTAGAAGGTGTCGGGGCTGAAGCCGTGGCGGATGGGGCGGTCGAAGATGATCGAGTCGCCGGGACGCACACCGAGGTTGAGCACCTGCTGTTTCTTGTTCTCGCCATGGATCTGCAGGTCGAGATAGATCTGCTCCTTCTTGATGCCCTTGCTGCCTTCGCGTTGGGCCGCGTCGGAAAAGTGAATGGCACCCAGCGCCTCCACGGTGCCGCCCTGGATGATGCGATAGCGCCCAGGAGTTTCGGGGTCCTCGCTGAACAGCTTGACCTCATGGCCGACCAGCACGTTGGGCAGGAAGGCATCGGTGTTGATCCAGATCTTGCCGTCGTCACCGATGCTGCGTACCTGCATGCGGATCTTATCGGCGTGACCGATGATCATCACCTTGAACAGGTCGTCGCGGCCCGGGTGGGTATCCCACACTACGCCGGCGTGGCCCTTGTACTGGTGCATGTGCCAGCCCTCGGGGGCGAAGCTCTCGAAGTGGGGCTTGAGTACGCCGTAGGTCATCGCACCTTCCAACCCCACGGGGCTGGGTGCGTCGAGGATGCGCTGCATCAGGGTGAACTGCGTTTCCGGCATGGGCTCGGCCCAAGGCTTGTGCGTCTCGCTCATGTGCTTCCTTTCTCGACGAGGATACGTTTCAACGTAGTTTGCCAGATGTCGTGCGACATGGCCCGGCAGCGCCGGTCGCGACAATGGGCAGCGCTGCCGTCATTCGGGGAACTCATGATAAAGGCAAGGCCTGACGGCCTTGCCTTTAGTGGTTACCGGCATCGCCGGCTTTGAAATACCAGTGCGAGTTACTGCCCCCAGGCATCGCCCAGGGTCATCTCATCCTCGTCAAGTTCGGTGTAGCGCTCCTCATCGTACTCTTCGGAGGACTCCTTGAGTTCGTCTTCGCCGTAGGCTTGCTGGATCACCAGCTTGTCATCCTGCAGCTGCATCTCTGCCAACGGCAGGATGATGTCACTGCCACCCATGCCCCAGAGGCCACCCACGGTGACGACGGCGTAGAGATCGCCAGTGTCGTTCTCCTTGACCACGTTCTGTACGTCACCGATCTCTTCATCTTCCAGATTGACGACGGTCTTCCCCTCGATCTCGCTGACTTGCATGTCGCGCAGCGAGTCGTCCAATTGGTTGCCCATCGCCATGCCATCTGAGCCAGCGTCAGTCGCAGGAGCCGCCTCGTCGGTTTCCATGTCTTGCGAATCGTCCATGGTTTCCATGTCCTGCGAATCGTCCATAAGCTCGGCATCGTCCTGATTGCCTTCGGCTTCCATGGGGGCCTGCTCTTCACCCACGGCAGCATCGCCATTGAGGCCGTTGTCCT
Source organism: Halomonas sp. LR3S48 (assembly GCF_025725665.1). Lineage (NCBI taxonomy): Bacteria > Pseudomonadati > Pseudomonadota > Gammaproteobacteria > Oceanospirillales > Halomonadaceae > Halomonas > Halomonas sp. LR3S48. The sequence continues at coordinate 3,890,903 of NZ_CP107009.1, forward strand.
CTTCTGCGTTGTCCTGAGCGAGAGCGCCTCCTGCAAGGCCGGTGGAAATGGCGCCGATCATGATTGCCAACAATGTCCTTTTCATCACACTCCCTCCTAGAGTTGACTCAGTGTCCACCTTTTGAAAATAGCGCTTACTCTGGCGTCCAAAAGAAAAATTAGGATAGAAAAGGAAACCAAAAGTAACCGCTGCGTTTCCTGCCCGCTCAAAAAAGGCAAGGCCAGCTGGCCTTGCCTTTTTTGACGTGCGTAGAAGGACTAGTTTCCCATCGCTTCGGACAGGGTCATATCACCGTCTACCTCACTGTAGCGATCCTTGTCGTAACCGGTGGCCAGATCATCGAGTTCGTCCTGACCGATGACGTCCTGCAGCACCAATCGCTCGTCTTCGAGCTGCATGTCGGCCAGCGGCAGGGCGACATCGGAGCCACCGAAGATCCAGAAGCCACCCACCGAGACGACGGCATGCAGATCCTTGGCATCGTCGTGACGCAGTACGTTTTCGACCTGGCCGAGCGTCTCGCCTTCGGCATTGACGATGGTCATGCCTTCGATCTCGCTGACCTGCATAGAGGCGATCGACGAGTCGAGCGAGGCACCGGTCGGCTCCATCTCCTCGAAGCTTTCCTCACTGCCACCCTCGGCGGCTTGATCGCTTTCCGTTGCCTGTTCCTCATCCGATGCCTGCTCCTGCTCCGATGCCTGCTCGGTATCAGGTTCGGTTGACGTCGCCTGCTCGCCCGGGTCGGTTTGCATTTCCGCGTCGTCGGCTTCTTGGGTCTCCATCGCGGATTCATCGCCCTCACCTATGGCCTCGGTCTGGTCGTCGTCGGCGCTGCCTTCGTCACGCACTTCCTGGTAATCCTCGGCATCGGTGCCTTCGTCGGGCAGCGCCTCCTCGTCTGTCGAAGCCTCGGTCGGCTCGCCCTCGTCGGCCGCGGCGTCACGCTCTTCATCTGGCCGCTCACTCTCCTCCTGGGCTTGCTGAGTCTCGGCGGACTGCTCGCCTACCGCGGTTTCCTCGTTGAGTTCGGCCTCGTTGTCCTGGGCCAGGGCGCCGCCGACGAGCCCGGCGGAAATTGCACCGATGGCGATAGCCAGTAATGTCCGATTCATGGCACTTTCCTCCTTGGGGGTCCGATTTCATGAGCTTAGGCAGCAGCGATCACAACCGACCAGAAACGCAACGAAGCGAAACGTCAATGAAGGGCAACTGAGGTTAACGTCACGGTCAGACGAAAGCCGACAAGGCCCTTGCGGCTACAGTTTTCGCCGGGAGCGCGCGAGCCCGGGCCCGCGCCTAGGGATGCACATAGCCCTGCCACCCCTGCCCGGTACCCAGATGAGTCGCTTCGCCGACCACCTCCGGCCGGTGCGTCGAGATGGATGCTCGCCCTTGCTGGGTGCCCAGGTGGGTAGCCACCATGTGCTGTGGCGCCTCCTGACGCGTCGGAATCGTCGTGCCACGCGGCCCCGGGCGAATGTCCCTCTCGTGAGTGTGCCCACGCGAGGTGGAGCGCAGTTGAGAAACGACCAGCCAACCCAAGCCGATACCAGTCATCAGGACCGGCATGGGATGCTCGCGAATCGAACGGCCCAGGCCGTTGATAAAGCTGGCCGCTGCCCCATCTCGCCTGGGTATATACTGCAATACGTTCTGCTTGAGCTGTGTCGGTGACAGCCTGCTTTCGAGTTCATGCAGGGTGTTGTCGAGTTGGGCACGGGAGTGACGAATATCGGCCTCGAGTTCGTCTGCCCGGCGTTGCTGATAACGGCTCATGTTCTCGCCTCCTTGGCTGCACCGTTGTGCTGATGTCCTGTGCCTTCAAGCTGGCCCCGGCAGCGGGCTTCGTCAAGTCACAGCCGTGCTTGCAATAGGTGCTCTCAAGCCACCGCAGCTTCGAGTGTCTGCTCGATGGCTTCGCCGCTGGCAGGGCGCACCAGCCGAGCCACCTCTTCGCCATCGTGAAGAAAAACCAGCGTCGGCCACAGCTTTATGCGAAACGCCCGCCCCAGGCGTCGACCTGGGCCGTCCTCGATCTTGAGATGATGTACGTCGTGACGACGCGCGAGGGCCCGCTCGAGTCCAGGCTGGGCAATCTGGCAGTAGCCGCACCAGGGGGTGCCGAACTCGAGCACGGTGACACCGTCGAGGGAGCACACCTCTTCGAGGCTTGGCGCCGATGCCATGTACTCGACCTGCATGGTCATGCTTCGTCCTCCTTGGTGAGCCTTGAGGAAACGATAGCAGCCGCGAGCCTCGGTGAGATGTTGCAAAATGCATCCCGGATGCGGCAGGCCGGTGACTACATGGATATGCTAGGGGTATCGTTCTAATACTAACGGGGTAAGCCATGTCCGCTCTGTATCGTCAGCACCGTCAGCGCGGCGGACGGTGGCCGACACGCATCGCCGGGTTCAGTGTGCTGTTGCTGGTGTTGGCCGCGTTACTGCTGGCCGGTGCCGGACCCGCCTACCGGCTGGACCTGCTGACGCTGGGTGGGGCCTTCAATATGCTGCGTTTGGGCGGCCTGCTGGGCCTTGGCGCCATCGCGGTCGCCCTGCTGGCACTGCTGGTGGCGCTTCTGTGTCGTCGCAAGGGCGTCGTCTGGATGACGCTGTTCACGACCGCAGCCACCGTGGCGCTATTGGCGATACCCTGGATGTATTGGCAGCGCGCCCAATCGGCGCCGCCAATCCACGACATCACCACGGACCTGGAAAATCCTCCGGAATTCGTCGCCCTGGCTCCCGCTCGCGAGGCCGCGCCCAACGCCGTCGACTACCCCGGCGAGTCATTCGCCCGCCGCCAACGCAGAGCCTACCCCGATATCCAACCCCGCCATTTCCCCCTGCCCCTGGCGACGGTTCGTGCCGCCGCCGAAGCCGCCGTGCTGGACATGGGCTGGGAGATCGCCGACATCTCCATCGATGCCGTCGATACCATCGAGGCCACCGCGACGACACGCTGGTTCGGCTTCAAGGACGACGTGGTGATTCGGCTGACGCAGGAGTCCGACGGCATACGGGTCGATGTGCGCTCGGCTTCGCGCCTGGGGCGCGGCGATGCGGGCGCCAATGCGAAGCGGATTCAAGACTATTTCGATGCGCTGGAGCGGCGCACCGGCTAGGCTTCGATCGGTTGCGCCCCGAATGACGCGCCTCCCGGCCGGCGCGAAAACGCCCGGCCGAGAGCCGCGAAACGTCACGCTTCCGGCGGCAACGCCTCGATGGTACGCAGCGCCTCGTTGACGATGCCTTGGCGCTTGGGCAGGTCGGCCAGACGGTTGGGCGTTTCCATGTTGAGGGCGAAGAACACCGGGCCGCTCGGGCGCTCGACCCAGCCCACCCACCAGCCAAGCTTGCCGCTCCAGCCGGTCTTGCCACGCTGGATCCAGTCGCTGCCGGCGCCGACGATGATCAGATCCTTGACCAGGCGCTGATCAGCCTCGTCGAACGGCAGCTCGTTGCGGTAAAGCCGCTCGAGGAACTCGATCTGCTCCTCTGCCGAGATTTCCAGCATGTCTTCCTCGAGCCAGAAGTTCTCGACGTCGTCGCCGATGTCGGCGTTGCCGTAGTCGATCGCTTCCAGATAGCGCTGCTCTCTCTCTTCGCCAAGTTCCCTGGCAAACTGCTGGTAGAGCCACACCACCGAGTTGCGCATGCCCGAGCGCAAGTCGTGGTCGGCATTCCACTGCGGGAAGTCACGCTCGACGCCATCCCAGGGAAAGACCTCAAACTCGTCTTTCACCACGTCGGCATCGAGGACGAACAGGCTATGGGGAATCTTGAAAGTGGAGGCAGGCACGAAGCGCTGCCGGGCACGCTCGCCATCGTGTACCAGGGTCGTGGAGGTGCCCTCGCGCTTGTCGACGATCAGCAATGTGCCGCTGGCCTCGTTGGCGCGGAAGATCTCGCCCCAGTCGGCCCGCTCCTGCCAGCTATCGGCGACGGCGCTCAGGGGAACCAGGGCCAGCAGCAAGGCACCGGCCAAGGTTCTCTGTGTCAGGATTTTCAGCCTCAAGGATTTTAGGGTCATGGTTCCATCCGTTGGTCGTGGGGGTGTCGTGATGAAGTGATGAGCGACGCGTCGGAGGTGAGATTAGCGGGACGATACCGAGGCTTACAAACCATGATATCTTGCATGAGCCACAAACTGAGCTTGGGCTAATGACGAGACCCTACCTACCGCTCAACGCCCTGCGCGCCTTCGAGGCCTCGGCCCGCCACCTGAGCTTCACCCGCGCCGCCGACGAGCTGAACGTGACCCAGGCGGCGGTGAGCCACCAGGTCAAGCTGCTGGAGGAACGCCTGGGCACGGCGCTGTTCAAGCGCCTGCCCCGCGGGCTGATGATCACCGCCGAGGGCGAGGCGCTGCTGCCGGTGACGCGCGATGCCTTCGACCGCATGGCGAACATGCTGGAGCGGCTCGAGGGCGGCAGGGTGCGCGACATTCTCAGTGTGGGTGCAGTGGGCACCTTCGCGGTAGGCTGGCTGCTCCCGCGGCTGGCAAGCTTCCAGCGCAGCCACCCGCTGATCGAGGTTCGCCTGTCAACCCACAACAACCGGGTCGACATGCCCATCGAAGGGCTGGACTATGCCATTCGCTTCGGCGATGGCGCATGGCACGGGCTCGAGGCTCAGCGGCTGTTCGATGCCCCGCTTTCTGCCCTGTGCACCCCTCACCTGGCCGAATCCCTGCGCACGCCGGCAGACCTGGCCCGCCACACCCTGCTGCGCTCCTATCGCGAGAACGAATGGACGCATTGGTTCGCGGCGGCGGGTGTGTCGCGGCCACCGGCAAGGGCTCATGGCGTGACCTTCGACTCGTCACTGGCCATGATGGAAGCTGCGGTGCAGGGCGTTGGCGTGGCCCTCGCCCCGCCGCGGATGTTCGGACGACAGTTGAGCAGCGGCCAGGTCGTCCAGCCTTTCGACATCCATGCCGCGCTGGGTAGTTACTGGCTCACCCGGCTCAAGTCGCGCACGCCCAGCGCCGCCATGGAAGCCTTCCAGGCGTGGCTGCACGGCGAGGTACAGCGGGCCTACGGCGATGAGGCCTAGGCATGGGTACCACCAAGCCTCTACTGCCGGCCCTGTGTTAGCCTTGGCTTTCATGTTGGTGAACGGACAGGAGAGCGATGCTGCACATTTCCAATAGCGTGGAACTGCCCGACCACGAGATCGAGCTCAGCCAGATCCGCGCTCAGGGAGCCGGTGGCCAGAACGTCAACAAGGTGGCTTCCGCGGTGCACCTGCGCTTCGATATCGCGAACTCCAGCCTGCCGCCCTTTTACAAGGAGCGGCTGCTGGCGCTGTCCGATCAGCGCATCACCAAGGAGGGCGTGGTGGTGCTCAAGGCGCAGAGCTACCGCACCTTCGAGCAGAACCGCGAGGATGCCCTGGAGCGGCTCAAGGCGCTGATCCAGGAGGCGGTGAAGACGCGCAAGGCACGCAAGCCCACCAAGCCGACCCGCGCCTCGAAGCGCAGACGCATGGATAGCAAGACGAAGAAGGGGCAGACCAAGGCGTTGCGCGGCAAGCCCAAGATTTAGCAAGCGACTGCTAGGCTTAACGCAACGTTGCGTACTTCAAGCCAAGGAGCCGTCATGCCGTCGAGGAGAGTCTCACGTCCGCTGAGCCCGACGCTGGAGCGCCTGCATCTGACCTGGGACCTGCTGATCATGGTGCTGGTCGTGGCCAACCTGGCGCTGCTGCTGTTCGACAGCCTGTTCCTGCTGCCGCCACTGAACGATCTCTTCGCCACCGTCGCCCCGGGCCTGCACGGCGCCTATGATCGTCACGTGCACGCCAACTTTATCGAGATCGACCTCGTCTTCGTCGCGATCTTCGTGCTCGACGTACTCCTGGGCTGGTCCGCAGCGATCGCCGAACGCCGCTATCACCGCTGGTTCTTCTACCCCTTCGTGCACTGGTACGACGTGCTGGGCTGCATCCCGCTGAGCGGCTTCCGACTCCTGCGCGTGCTGCGTATCTTCTCGCTGCTCTTCCGACTGCAGCGCCTGGGGCTGATCGACGTTCGCCGCTGGCAGCTCTACGCGTTCTATGCCAAATACTACGACGTCTTCTTCGAGGAGCTTTCCGATCGCGTGGCGCTGCGCCTGCTGGGCAACATGCAGGAACAGGTCCGTTCCGGCGACTCACTGTCGACGCGGATCATCGACCGGGTGGTGATGCCGCGCAAGCAGCAGTTGATCCACGAGCTTTCGCGTCGGTTGGAGGAGATGACCGGCAACGCCTATGCACGCAACCGAGAGGAGACGATGCGCTACGTCAGCGCGCTGGTCGGTCGTACCGTGGCCGAGAGCCAGGAGATAAGACGCCTGCGACGGCTGCCGATGGGTGATGCCGTCGCGCGCAGCATGCAATCGAGCCTTGCCGACCTGGCCTGCCGCCTGGTTCACGAGGCCATGGAGGGGCTGCGCTCGCCGGAGTTCACCGCACTGGTGGAGCGCCTGGCCGACAGCGGCTTCGATACCTGGCTGCAGGTCGACGAGCACACCGACCGGGTGACCGAACAGGTGCTCGTCGACATGCTCGAACTGATCAAGGAACAGATCGCCGTCAAGCAGTGGCGGAACCGCTACGATTGAGCCGTTTAGCCGATTTATGGATGCCTAGAGCTGAGGATATGGTGCACCCCGCCACAGTCGACCATGGGATCCTCGCAGTTGACCACGATCTCCGAGCGCGCCAGCACATAGCTCTTGCCGGTGATGGTGTTCTCCACCACCTGGTGCTTGCCGCCGGCCTCGCGTGCTTCGATGAACTGGCCGATGAACCCCGTCTCGCGTAGCGAGACGGTTTCCAACTTGTCGCCTGGCTTGATGGTGCCTTCATAATGCATCAGTGCCAGCCGCGCCGAAGTGCCGGTGCCGGTGGTGCTGCGGCAGATCACGCCCGGGTGGACGTAGGTCGCCGAACGCGAGCGGTAGAAGTCGTCGGCGATCTGCTCCACCGGCCCCATGAAGTGCAGGAACGGTAGCGGCCCGACGTCGCCCAGGGTGTAGTGGGAGAAACCGCTGTGGGCCTGGATAGCCTCGACGATACGGTGCGCGCACTCGGCCAGCGCCCGCTCCTCCTCGCGCTTGAGCGAGAAGCCGAGCTCCTCGGCATCCACCAGGGCATAGAAGCCGCCGCTGTAGGCGATGCTGTAGGTCACATCGCCCACCTCTGGCACGTGGATGCGCGCGCGGTGGGTGTCGATGTAGCTCGGCAGGCCGCCACAGGTGATGGCCTCGACCACGCCGTTCTCCACTCGCGCTTCGATCTGGACCAGCCCGGCCGGGGATTCCAGCGTGAAATGCTGGATGCCCTCACGCTTGGGGACCAACCCGGTCTCGAGCAGCGCGGTAGCGGTGCAGATGGTATTGGAGCCGGAATAGACCGGATACCCCATCACTTCCATGATGATGTAGCCCATCTGCGCCTGGGGGTCGGTGGCGGGCACGATCAGGTCCACCGACATCTCGGGGATGCCGTAGGGCTCGTTCAGCAGCAGCTTGCGCAGGCCGTCGGCGTCGTTCTCCAGGTACTCCATCTGCTGACGCACGGTGGCGCCGGGCAGGGGGTCGATACCGCCGATCACGATGCGGCTGACGTCACCGCCGGCATGGGTGTCGAGCAGTTGCAGGGTGAGTTCGTGGCTCATGCCTTGTCCTTGAAAACGTTGCCTTCGAGCGCGAAGGGCGCGCCGTGTTCGGCCCACTGAGCGTCGGGCACGACGACGATCTTGCCCAGGTAATTGCTGCCGCGATTGACGAAGTAGCGCTCCGCCTCATGCAGTTCGGAGAGCTTGAAGGCGGCATGCAGCACCGGCTTGAGCTGGCCGCCGCGGATCCACTCGACCAATTGCTCGGCCTCCTCGCGAGTACCGTGGGAGACGCCGAAGATCTGCACCTGGTAAAGATAGATGCGCGTCCACATGATCTCGCTGAGGTTGCCGCCGCTGGCACCGGCGATGGAGAGCCGCGGGTAGGTGGAACGGGCCTTCATGTCGCCGATCATGGTGTCGATGAACAGATCGGTCATCTCGCCGCCGACCAGGTCCATCACGGCATCGATGGGCGCACCGCCGGTGGCATCGAGCACGCGCTCGACGAAGGTGGTCAGGTCGCCACGATCGATCACCGCCTCGGCACCCAGCTCGAGCAGGGCGTCCGCCTTGTCGGGCTGGCTCACCGCATAGGGAATCGCACCGACGATGCGGCACATCTGGATCAGCGCGGCACCCACACCGCCGCTGGCACCGCTGACCAGCACCCGCTCGCCCGCCGCTACCCTGGCCGAGGTCATCATGTGGTAGCCGGTCTGGTAGGAGCACATGCCCATCGCCGCCAGTTCGGCATCGGCAAGCTCCGGGTTCGCCACGTGGTGGAACTGGTCCGACGGCACGGCGATATACTCGGCGTAACCGCCGTCGGCGCCGTGGCCGTAGTAGTCGGGCGTCAGGTTGATGTCGCGGCGCTCGTCCGCGTAGAGGTTGAAGTCGAGCAGGCCGCGCTCACCGATTCGTGAGGCTGGAACCCCCTCGCCCACCGCCACCACCCGACCGGCCACGTCGGCGCCCTGTATCCGCGGGAAGGTCAGCGTGGGCTCGCCGCCCATGGCGAACGAGGTCACGTCACCCTTGTCCTTGGTCGGATAGAGCCCCTCGCGAGCCTTGCGATCGGTGTTGTTCTTGGCCGTGGCGGTGACCTGTACCAGCACCTCGCCCCGCCCCGGGCGGGGAGTGGCGACGTCGTCGCGATACACCAGTTTGTCGATATCGCCGTGGCCGGTCAGGACCATGGCATTCATGGTGGCCGGAATGGACGGCACGTTCTCTGTAGGCATGGTGATCCTCCTCGCTGAGCCTTGATGGCGGTCGCTTTCCACGCCCTGGTCAAGCGGCTCCCCTTGACTTCATCACCCCGGCGATTCCAGGCAACGACATGCCGAAAAGCCAGCGCGCTGTTCGCGCCGACGGGGCGTCGTGGTGGAACGGGAAAAAGGGATGAGGTAGGGCAGCCTGTCCGGCGTGTCGATATGGGGCAGATTGAATCACGCCCTACCCCGGGCTGCATACCGTTGAGCCAGTGGATTTTTTTCTGTTTTAGCGAGCTCAGAGTGGGTGTTCTTTCTTCCCCTCGCATTTCCCGAACCGGCAGCGAGGTGAACCGGCATCACCTGGGCTAAGGCGCAGCAAACACCAGCTCGCTATCCTTAGGGACAGGACTGGACCGAGGTGAAGGAGACACCGATGAACTATTGGCTGATCGTCAACGACGCAGCTGGCGATGGCCGCCGGGGAGAGAGCTACTGGCGCGAGCATCTACAGGCGGCGGGCATCGATGAGGTGCAGGTTCGCGCACTTAGCGCTACCGATTGGGAACGCGAAGTGGCACCGGGAGACCGCCTCCTGGCGGCCGGCGGCGATGGCTCGGTCAACCGGGTGGCCTCGGTCTGCATCGAGCGCCATGCCGTGCTCGGCGTACTGCCCTCGGGAACGGCGAACGACTTTGCCCGCAACTTGAACCTGCCGGAAGATCCCGCCGCGTTGTGTCGCCTGGTGCGCTCGGGTCAGAGTGTGACGGTCGACGTGGCCTGGCTAAACGGTCACCTGTTCCTCAATGTCGCCCATATCGGGCTCGGCACCCTTCCCGCCAAAGATGCCTCCCAGGCGCAGAAACGACGGCTGGGCCGCTTCAGCTATCTGCTCACCCTGGCACAGCGGATCGGCCTGCAGAGCGGTATCCATGGTCGCATCGAGTGCAATGGCCAGGTCGTCGAGGGGCGCTGGCTTACCATCGCCATCGCCTCGGGCGCTTATTTTGGCGGCGGGCACGACATCGCCGAGGCCCGCATCGACGATGGCCTGCTGGACGTGGTGGCAGTACGCCAGCGCTCCTGGCTGCGTCTGCTCGTCGCCTTCGTCATGGTCCGCCTGCTACGGCGTACGCCTCGACACGACGACACCGTGGTGCACCTCCAGGCACCCCAATGTCATGTGCAATTGCGCAATGCCCATACGTTGACCGCGGATGGCGAGAACCTCGGCCGCATGTCCAACGTCTCGGCCTTCACACAGCGCGGTGTCCTCGAGGTGCTTTGCGAGCGGCCCGACCCGATTCAACCCTCGGCGCCGGAAGCGATACGCGACATGGCTCCACCCAGCGCTGAGGCGCCTTGAGGATCGCCGATGCACCATAGGAAAGGCACCGCCATGGCGATGCGATGGCGCCGCCTTCCTCGACACGCTCTACCTGACACTGGCCGACGACTATGCCGTGCTGCCGAGCCTCGTGGCAGACATAGAGGCGGGGGACTACTCGCGCCTGCACGATTTCTTCCGCATCGACGACTACGATCCCGAGCCCGAGGCGCCCAACTATGCGCTCGGCTATTTCCTCGCCCATGTGTGCAGCGACATGGGCACGAACCGCCCGAGCGTGGCCGACTCCACCGCCGCCGTGGCCCGCGAACCCGCCGTGCTCGGCTTCGAGCCGCCGTGGCTATGTGCCTGGTGGGGCGAGGATGGCGACGTGCCGGTGGAACACAACGACCCGCCCGTCAGCGAGACGCCGGCACTGGCAATTCATGGCGAGATGGATCCTTGCTGCACCCCACGCTGGAGCGAACACCTGCGCCGTACCCTGCCCAACCTGCAGTACGTCGTCTACCAGGGCCTCGGGCACAGCCCGGTCAACGAGTGCCGCTCGACCATGGTCCAGGCCTTTCTCGACGACCCGCACCGCCCCGTCGACGACAGTTGTCGCGACGAAGTCGCCCACGAGCCCTGGGTCATCGAGCCCATTGCGACAAAGGAAGCCAGGGACACATGACGCGGACATCAGGCCTGCTGCGGAGCGCGCAACAGCCAGGAGGCGATGGCGACCAGCGGCAGGCCGATGAGCGCCCCCGGGTACGCCCCGAGCAACAGGCTGGCTCCCAGGCCGACCAGCAGCGCCACGCCGCCGCTGGCGATACGCCAGGCGCGAGTGGTCGCGGCGACATGCGGCTTGCGGTAGCGCTCGAAGGCCACCACCGCGAGCATCACCGGCACCACCATCAGGGCGCACAACCCGAGCCACTCCAGGCGGCCGATCCAGAAGCTCGGCTCGCCCGGCACGTCGGCATTGATCGGCCAATCCAGCCATTGCCCCAGCCAGGCCGCCGGTAGTTCGGCCAGCTTGTGCCAGAGGTAGAGCTGCAGGCCGAACGCACCGAGCATCGCCATCCAACGCCCCAGTCGCTGGCGTTTCAAGAACCCCCTTACCGGCGTCTCGAAGAGCACCACCAGCCCGACCTGGAACCACAGCACCCCGAGCAGGGCCAGCGTCGGCGGCAACACGTTGGTGTGGCCACCGGGACTACCGTTGACCATCGAGGCGGGGTAACCGAGAGCGACTGCCGATACCAGCCAGACCAGGCCCATCAGCAACAGCGCGAACCCCAGCCGCCGCCCGGCGAAGCGGCCGTTCCACCAGGCGATGCCGAGCTGTTGCGGCAGCAGCCAGAAGAACAGCGTATTGATCCAGGCGAAATAGTCGTGACGCTCGGTGACCAGTGAACCCAGTTGAAGCCACTCGTCGACCGAAGCGGGACGGGAACGCAACAGATCCACTGCGACGATGCCCACGATCAACATGGCCGCCGCCCACAGGCCGAGGCGCCGGTCGGCCCACACGCTAAGCGGTAGCAACAGCTGTACGCCAAGCAGGATCAACAGGAACCAGAGATGCACGGTCAGTGAATGGTTGAGTACCTCGAGCACGCCTTCGCGGGTGATGAAGGCAATGCCCACGACGAGAGACAGGATGGCCAGGTAGGTCACGGTCGGACGGGCCAGGCCCAGGGCACGATCCGCCCACCAGTGAACGTGGGGATCGCCGGCGCGGTAGCGCTCCCATACTCCTTCGGAGCTGACCGCGGCGGAGACGAAGAGGAACAGCGGTACGACCTGGAAGATCCAGGTAAAGAAACCCGCCGGTGCCCAGGCATCGAGTATGTGCCCGGTCTCCACCAGCCTGCCGTCCTCGAAGCGCGGCAGCGTGGCCACCCAGTGCCCGAGCATCACGGTCAGCAAGGCGACGGCACGCAGCGCATCAGGGTAGGGATCGCGTGCGTGGTTCATCTCTCCCTCCTTCCCTTGAGCGGATAGACGAAACGCCCGCCTCCGTCAGCAGCCTAGACGACACCGCTTCGACCGGCCAAGACACGCCGTGGCCGGTTCGATGCGCGATGGGTTTATTGCTACGTTGGGGGAGCATGGTGGGGAAGTATGGCATCGCTAGAGGATTGGTATGAGGAACGCACTAGCCCTTCACGTTCGAGCGCCGGGCAATGCCGTGTGCAGGCTCGCACTGCTGACACTTGCGGGTCTGCTAGCCAGCGTGCCGGCCGACGCGAAGGCACAGTCGGGTCAGGTAGGCTTGCCGCGCTTCCCCTCCATCAGCCCGGACGGTTCGGAGCTCATCTTCAGCTGGCGCGGCGACCTGTGGCGCGCATCGAGCAGCGGCGGTGAAGCGGTACGCCTGACCCGTCACAATCTCGACGACCTGCACTCCAGTTGGAGCCCCGACGGCGAGTGGATCGTGTTCGCCTCGATGCGCGACGGCTATCTCAACCTGTGGCGAATGCGCCGCGACGGCAGCCAGCTCACTCAGCTCACCCATGGCGACCAGCACCTGCGCAATCCCTCCTTCGGCCGCAACGAGGACGGTGAGCCGGTCATCACCTTCTCGGGCATGCTCGAGGCCGATGTCTACCGCGATCAACGCCCTTACCTGCTTTCGCCGGAAGGCGGCGAGTATACCCGGCTGCACGATGCCTTCGGCTCCGAACCGCAGCTCTCACCCGACGGCAAGCGCGTCGTCTTCACCCGCGGCGGCGCCTATCACGACTGGAACCGGCGCCACTACCGCGGCCCGGATGCCATGAATGTCTGGCTGCACGAGCTCGGCACCGATCGTTTCGAACCGCTGACCGAGCGCAATGGCGACGACGGCATGGCCCGCTGGGTCGACGAGGATACCTTGCTGTTCATGTCCGACCGCGAGGACCAGACCGTCAACCTCTATCGCATGGAGCTCGACGCCGAACGTACCATCGAGCGGCTCACCCAGTTCGATGAGCATGATCTGCAGCATTTCGACGTCTCCCAGGATGGCGGCACCGCCGTGCTGCAGATCTGGGACACCCTGATGACGCTCGCGCTGGAGGAGCCGAACGCCGAGCCCGAGCCCATCGCCCTGCGCGCCCCCGACGATGGCCGCGACAACCACTCCCTGCGGCGTATCGACCGCGACGTCAGCGAGGCGGCCTTGAGCCCGGATGGCCAGACCATGGCCTATATCGCCTATGGCCGCGTCTACGTGCGTCACGTCGACGAGCAGAGTCCCACCCGGCTGGTCACGCCAGGTACTCATGCCCGTCATCACAGCCTGGCCTGGTCGCCCGACGGCCTGCGGCTCTATTTCGTCAACGATGCCGACGGCAGCGAGTCGATCTACGAGGCGCGCGTGACACTGACCCGGGACGAGGTACGGCGCAGCCATGAGCGCCAGCGTGCACGCAGCCGTGTTTCCGCCCGCCACTGGGACGGCGACTCCTCGGTCTCGCTGGCCTCGGCAAACGCTGATGTCGACCCCAACGCCGATCTCGACCCTGATCTCCAGGAGGTGCCCGAGGAAGACTCCGACCATGACTACAACCCCGACCTGGCGGTGCGTGGCGAGGAGCCGGAGGACCCCTTCGCGCCGCAGGATCCCGGCTTCATCCTCGACCCTGTCCTGATTCCGCGGCCTGGCGATCCCGCCGACGTGCCGCCGCCTCCCCAGGAGCCCCAGGTGGAGGTCGAGAGCATCCCCGAGGAGGAACTGGAAGAGGAGCCGCCCGAGGACCTTCCCAGCAACCGCGACCCGACCCGCTGGCACGATGCCATCCAGTTCGACGTCAGCCCCGTGGTTGCCGACGACACCAACGACCGCGAGGTGTCGCCTTCACCGGATGGACGCTCCCTGGCCTTCCGGCGCGGACGCGGCGACCTGGTGATACTCGATCTCGAGAGCGGCGAGGAGCGCACCCTGATCGAGGGCTGGGACAGCTTCATGCAGTGGCGTTGGTCTCCCGACAGCCGCTACATCGCCTACTCCCAGAACGACCTCGACTTCAGCGCCAATATCTTCGTGGTGCCGGCGGATGGTTCGGAAGCGCCGGTCAATATCACCCGGCATCCGCGCAACGACCTCAATCCGCGCTGGTCGGCCGACAGTCGCAAGCTGACCTTTATTTCCAACCGATCCGGCGAGAACTACGATCTCTACCGGGTCTACCTGGATCGCGACATCGAGACCTACACGCCGCGCGAACTCAGCACCTACTACCGCAACGCCCGTGAGGAAGCGCGGGGCCGCTCTCCGCTGCCGGTGGATGACGGCCGCGGTACCGAGGCAGCGGCTCGAGACGCGGTGGAGCTCGACCTGGAGAACGCCTGGCGACGCATCGAGCGCATCACCGCTACCCCGACCCACCAGACGGCCAACGAGATGACGCCAGGGGGCGACCGCTACGTCTTCAACGACGGCAGCGCAGGGCTCGTGGCGATGGATTGGGATGGCAGCAACCGGACCCGCATCGGCCCCACGGCCAACGTTCAGCAGCTCAACCTCACCGGCGAGCAGGTGGTCTACATCGTCAATGGCCGGGTGGGGGTGGCCAACCTCTCCGGTGGCGGCTCTCCCCGTTATTTGGACATTTCCGACCGGCTGCGCATCGATCTGCGCCAGCAGGCGCTGCAGAAGTTCCACGAGGCGGCCCGCGTCATCGGCGAAAACTTCTACCGTACCGACCTGAAGGGGCTGGACTGGCCAGCCGTGGTGGCGGATTACGCCTCCTTGATTCGCCGGGCTCGCACCTCCAGCGAATTCAGCGATATCACCAACCGCCTGATGGGGGAACTGGCGGCGTCGCACATGGGCGTATCCAACCCCGGGCCGGTTTCGGCGCTGCGTGAACCTTCGGGCAGGCTGGGTATCGAGTACGAGGGCATCGTCTCGCAGCAGGACGGCCGCCTCGGCTACCGCGTCACCGAGGTGTTACCGGAGGGGCCGGCGAGCCGCGGCCCCATGCCCCTTGCACGCGGGGACATCATCACCGCGATCGGCCTGCTGCCCTTCGAGGAGCACGAGACCCTGCTGCAGCGGCTGAGTGGCCAGGTAGACCGGGAAGTGATCGTCACCTTCGACCGACCGGGCGAAGACGGCTATACCGAATATCGCACCATGCTGCGGACGGTGGGCCTTGCCGAACTCGCCCGGCTGAAGTACGACGCCTTCCGCGAGGAGAGCCGGCGCCGCGTCGACGAGCTCTCCGACGGGCGTCTCGGCTATCTGCACATCCAGGCCATGAACCAGACCTCGCTGGAGGGTTTCCAGGGCGATCTCTACGCCGCGGCGGAGGGCAAGGACGGCTTGATCATCGACGTGCGCAACAATGGCGGCGGCAATACCACGGATCGCATCCTGACGTCGATCATGGCCGGGGCGCATGCCTACACGATTCCGGCGGGCGCCGACCGAGGCGAAACCGGCCACTATCCACAGGACCGCCTGGATGCGCCTCGCTATACGCTACCGGTCAACATGCTGGCCAACGAGAAGAGCTACTCCAATGCGGAGATCCTGGCACACGCCTTTACCACTCTCGAGCGCGGTACGCTGGTCGGCCAGCAGACGTACGGCGGGGTGATCTCCACTCTCAGCCACACGCTGATCGACGGCGCCACCGTGCGACGCCCCTTCCGCGGCTGGTACCTGCCGAACGGCACCGACATGGAGCACAACGGCGCCATGCCGGACCTGCCGGTCGAACAGACACCGCAGGACGAGGTGGCCGAGCGCGACCGCCAACTGGAGCGGGCAGTGGCCGATCTGCTCGAACGCATCGATGGGGAGGAGTAAGGCTCGTCCCGGCACTTCCACCGCCGGGACGACTCAGCCTTCGGCGCCGTTGCGCTCGCCGAAAGCGTAGTCGCGCTCGACCTTGGCGATGCGTACCTGGAAGGCGGCGTACCAGTCGTTGCGGCCGAGGCGTTGCGCTTCGCGGTGTTCCACGTGCTGCTTCCAGCGCTGGATCGCCTCCAGGCTCTCCCAGTAGGAGACCGTCACGCCCAGCTCCTCGCGCGCCGATTCCAGCCCGAGAAAGCCCGGCTGCTGGGCCGCCAGTTCGGCCATGCGCTCGGCCATCAGCCCATAGCCGTTATCGCCCGCGGTGCGCAGCGAGGTGAAGATGACCGCGTAGTAAGGTGGCTCCGGTGTTTTCGCAATGCGGGTCATAAAACCTCTCTGGTTGCGTTCTTGGTTTTCTACGGTATTTCCCCTAGCGCCATTCTCGGAGAGTATAAGCGCGCGTGCACACCGCTCGCCTCTTTCCTCAGCCCCTGGGAGAATGCATGCCGTCGCTGTTGAACGATCACGGTAGCCGGGTCACCCTGACTTATTTCTTCGCCTTCATCGCCATTGGCATGTGTGTCGGGCTGCTCGGCCCGGCGCTGCCGCACCTCGCCGACATGACGGGGTCGGGCATGGCTCAGATCGCCATCCTGTTCACCGCTCGTGCCCTTGGCACCATGTTGGGCTCCGTGCTGTCCGGCGTGCTGATCGATCGCTTCGACGGACACCGGGTACTGGCCGCGATGCTGCTGCTGCTGACCATCGGGCTTGCGGCGGTACCTTTCAGCCAAGCGCTGGCAGTACTCACCGCCGTGATGTTCCTGCTCGGCCTGGCCGAGGTATCGGTCAATGCCGGTGCCAACACCCTGCTGCTGTGGACCCACGGCACCGCCTCGCCGCCCTGGATCAGCGCGCTGCATTTCTGCTTCGGGCTGGGCAACATGCTGGTACCGCTGGTTCTGGTCGCGGTGCTGCGCCTGCAGTTCTCCTTTGCCTGGGCGTTCTGGCTCGTTGCCCTGTATGTTGCGGCTCTGATGATCCCGCTCTTGCGCCTGGCTAGCCCTCGCCCGCCCGATATTACCGTGGGCGAACGCGCCGCCCCACCACCCCAGGATGGCTGGCGACTAGCGATCTTCCTGCTGATGTTCGGCCTCTATGTCGGTATGGAGGTCACTTTCGCCGGCTGGATCACCGCCTATGGCGTCCTCAGTGGTCACGCGCCGGGGGATGCGGCCCTGCTGGTGACCTGGTTCTGGCTGACGCTGTCGGCTGGACGTCTGCTGGCCATCCCGCTGGCTCGCCTGCTGTCGCCCTGGAAGGTACTGCGTGGCTGCCTTGGGCTGGGCCTGTTCAGTGCCCTGGCGCTGCACTTCCTGTGGCTACCGTTACCGCTGGTGGCCTTGCTCTTCGGCCTCGCGGCATCAGCCATCTTTCCCACTCTGTTCGGCTTGAGCAATCAGCTGATGCCCATCAGCGGACGTACCACCGGCTGGATTTTCCTGGCCTGCGGGCTCGGTGGCATGGCGCTCCCCTCCCTGACCGGCCCACTGCTGGAACGCGCCGGCATCACCGCCTTTCCCCTGCTGCTGGCCGCCCTGGTCGGTCTATTGATGCTGGGGCTGGTTGTCCTCCGCGCCAGGGTGAGGCACAGCACCGGCCGTTGACCTCCTCTCAGTGCCGCTTCACCCGCCAGATCCGCCAGGCCAGCAGGCCGACGATCAACACGCCCAGTGGCCCGAGGATGGTCGCCGCGGTGTGGGGCGGGACCGCGACGCCCAGCGCCTCCAGGCTCTCCAGGCCCAGCTTGAACAGGCTGAACACATAGTAGCTGATGACGATGATCGAGAGCCCCTCCACCGCTTTCTGGATCTTGAGCTGGCTGCTCGCCCGCTCGTCGAGGCTGTTGAGGATGCTCATGTTCTGCTCTTCGATCTCCACCTGGGCGCGGGTGCGCAACAGGTCGTTCAAACGGGCAGCGCTCTCGGCCAGACTCTCCTGACGCTCGTGAATGGCGGCACAATAGTGCACCGTTGGGCGAAAGCGCCGCAGGATGAAGGTGCCCAGTCGCGGGCAGTGATCGACTCTCGCCTCCCTGAGCTCCTCGATACGGGAAAACACGATGCGCGCATAGGCATCCGTGGCACTGAAGCGTTGACGCGAGCGGGCACCGCTGCGTTCCAGTCGCGCAGAAAGCTGCGACAGCGCCGTCAGCAGTGGCCGCGGATTGGCCTCTTCCTGCTCGGCGTTTCGATCGGATAGCTCGCCCAGCTCGACCTCGTAATCCTCCAGTTCGAGCGCCAGCTCCTTGGCCAGGGGCAGCGAGAGCGAGGCCATCATGCGGTAGGTTTCGATTTCCAGCAGACGACGCACCATGCGCCCCAGGCGGAAGGCATTGAGGCCATGGTTGAGCATCAACAGACGGTTGAAGCCAGCACCATCGAGGTGAAAATCGCTCCACACCGTGGCGTCACCACCGCCCACCTGCGAACCGGCCGGGTCGTTGAAACCGTACGCCTCGGCGCTGCCCCGCCAGGTATCGACGCTCTCCACCAGCACCAGGGTGGCGTTGATCAGAACGGTCCGCTGCGCCTCGACGACTTTCGTCAACCAAGCCGGCGGGGCGGCCCAGGCCTCGCTTCCTTCGGCTTTGGGCGCCATCAGGGTCAGGGTGGAAAACTCGGTATGACGCTCCCACTTCAGCACCACGCCGTCAAAGGCAAGGATCTGCTGGGCCGCATCGGCATTGCAGGCGACACCGGTCGTCTCAGTCAGTTGCCCCAGCATGGTGGCGTGTGTCTGAGCATCGGCGAAGAAGGCGTAATGATAGAGGTGCGCCGGCTCGGAGAAATAGATCGAGGGGCGGGCGTGCAGTTCGTTGTGCAGTCGTTCTCGTTGGGGGTGCATGCCAGGGGCCTGAAAAAGGATCGGCCCTTGAGACTAAGGTCTAAATGCGGTGCCGCCAACCCCACCTTGGATGTGCCGGTGTCGTCGTTTGGTCGTATCAGGGATTGACGGTCTGCTCCTCGACCAAGGCCTCGAGCGGCACCGGCCCCTGCAGGAAGCGCCCCATCCAGGCCAGGGCGTTGGGCAGGCTGGCCCGCCAGACTCGCCAGGTATGCCCACCGCTGAACACTTCCATTTCCACCAGGTCCGGTTGATGTGGCGCCAACGCCTGACGCACGAGTCGCGCATGGTGCTCCGCGTTGTAGACATCGCGATTGCCCGCACTCAGGTAGAGCGGTACGACCTCCTCTCGCTCCAGATAGCGATCCAGGTAAGCGGTATAGTTGCGGCGCTGCCACAGCGCCTCGTCGAAGTTACCCGCGGCATCGAGGAAAGCGGGGTGACGCCAGGCCGAGGAGTTCCGGGGCGGCAGTGGATGGTAGCTCGCCGGGCTAAGGGCGGCAGCGGCGGCAAACAGCTCGGGGCGTTCGAACACGAAGTTGAGGGTGCCATAGCCTCCCGCGGAGAGCCCGGCCATGGCGCGCCATTCACGCTGAGGCACGACCCGCCAGGTCTCCTCGACGTACGGCATGAGCTCGTCGAGCAAGGCCGTGCGCGCCGCTTCGTTGTGACCGTCGATCCACCAGCTTTCGCTGCCGGGCATGACGATGACCGTCGGTGGAATGATGCCATCCCGAATCATGCGGTCGGCCACCTGCTCGATGCCGCCGCTTTCGACCCAATCCCGCTCGCTGCCGAACGAGCCATGCAGCAAGTAGAGAATGGGATAGGCCTGGTTCGTCTCGTGATAGCCGTCGGGCAAGTAGAGGGAATAGTGATAGTCGCGTCCCAGGATCTCCGAAGCGAAACGGTGATAGGTCACTTCGCCGGCCTGGGCCGTCGGTCCAAACCACAACGTCGCCAACAGAGCGATTACGGTGCGCTTGAATGTCATAGCACTGGCTCCCTGTGCCGGTAACACTAGCGTGCAGCGGGAATCTTTCCGTCTCGTCATGGTCCGACACCATATCGATGACCGATGTTCCTCATACCGATATTCCTGCCACCAAGGAAGGCAAGGCTCTCATGAAGCGGATCGAAGAAATCTACTGGCTGCGCTTTTATGGCTGCCTGGCCGTGTTCGGCTTTCACTTTTTCGATCGCTTGAATCAGTACGCCGACAACGTCTATATCGATCTGGCTCGCATCCCCACCGTGCTCGGCACGCCCATCTTCATCTTCATCTCGATTTTTCTGTTCTCGGCCCGCTATGGCGACCGGCCGCCTTCCGGCTTCCTGGTCAAGCGCCTGCAGTACGTGATGGTGCCCTACATCGTCTACGGCCTGATCTATGCACTGACAAAGTACGTGAATCTGCGCCGCGAGGGCGTGCCGGCCGATCTCCTCGACACCCTGGTCGAATATCTGATCTATGCCGGCTGGCACGGCTATTTCCTGATCATCGCCATGCAGTTCTACGCCTTCTATTGGCTCTATTCCCGCTATGGCCTGGAGCGCTGGTTGCCACCCGCTCCCTGGCTGGTGATCGGCAGCCTGATCAGTATCGCCTACTGGGGCCTGACCCGTTTCTTCGACTTCGAACCGCCGGGCTACCTGCTCTGGATCGCCCCGCTCGGCTGGATATACCTGTTCTTCCTGGCCATGCTCGTGGTACGCCATTATCCACAGCTCGCCCCGCCGCGGCTGCACGAGATTCCCTGGCTCGCACGTCTGTCACGACCGGAGCTGCTGCTGGCCTATGTCGGCTTGATCGCCCTGCTCACCTGGTTCGGCTGGCTGGAACACTCCTCCAAGGAGACCTGGGTCGTGCCGCTCTTCATCCTGTTCACGCTATTTACCGTCACGCGGCTGCGAAGTGTGCGGGCCACGCCCCTGGTGAAGTTCGTCAACCGCTATTCGTTCGGCATCTACCTGGCGCACCCCATGTTCTTCGCCATGGTGGACTTCGCCCATGAGTTCATTCCCTTCTCGCTGTTCGTCTATTCGCTGCTGCTGATCGTGGTGGGCATGACCGGCCCCATCGCGTTCAACCGGGTCGCCAACGGCATTCCCGGGGGCGGCACACTGTTCGGCAAGACACTCTACGTACCCAGGGAACGGCAGACCGCCACGCAGGCGCGCTAGGCTCGACCGGCGTTCTCATAAGTCTCCTTCAGGCGATAGAACTCGGTGACAATGGCCTCCATGGCGTCGGGGTCGTATTCGCTCAGGCCGCTGACGACCAGCTTCTTCGAGCCACTGCCGACCGGCTCGCCTCGGTCGATGATACGAAACTCGAGCCTGACGTCACCGCGTTTGCCGACCACCTCGAGGCTCGAGTCGACCAACTCCAGCGAAGGCTCGGCCAGATCGAGCCGGTCCAGTGAAAAGCCCATGCTGTCGTAGATCACCAGCGGACGCTTGGGATTGAACATCACGCCCCGCGCCTCGAGTAGCGGCTTCAGCACGTGAGGGAAATTCTTGCCCGAGAAGGCGACGTAGCAGCGCGTGAAAGCTTCTATGGCTGCCGCATCGAGATTGGTTTCACCTTCGCGGCCGACTTCGAGGTATTGCTTGCCCTCTTCGTCCCTGATCTCGAGCTGCCCCGCTTCGTTCTCCTCCAGGCTCAGCAGGATCCCGTCACCCACCATGCTGCGAAAGCGAAAGTCCATATGCCGAGAGAGGCCGAACCGGCTAAGCACCAAGGCGAACAACAAGTCGCCGGGAACGCAGAACCGCCGGGCTCCCGCATCGTGAATGGGATTGAAGTCTCCAGCGACACGCTTGGCGAAGTCGCTGGCCTGCTGCGCGGAGATGCGGAAGCCCGCGCCCGCTTGCGTATGGTAAGGGTCGAGAAACATTCGTGTTCTGGCCTGTCCTTGGATGGAATAGCTCAAGTTGGCGATAATGCCATTTTTTTTGTCGACGCGGCCACTTCGGGCCGGGATAGGCGCTGCAGCACCCGCTGGCAGTTGGCTCGTCCAGCTTGCTCACGGCATCGTAATATTGGCCTGTGAAACTATGTTACCGTGAAAACGGAGCACGGTTGAGGCCATGGCACTTGGCGCCATGATCCGTACTCGTCATTCTTGTGATATACGTATATCGTACAACAACGCTTAGCGGCTAAAGTACGAGACATAATCATCAGGGAGCATGACCTTACGGACATGGCCGCTCCAGCTCAGTAAGGGATCGGGGGACAACACTATCGATACGCTCAGGAAGTCCTGGCCAGCCGACGTCTCCGTTGAGCCAGGCATGGGAGCCATTGTTCTGGTTCGAGCGGGTTCGGTGCAGCAAAGCCTTCGGGAAGCTGGCGCGTGGCTGGATTGATACGTTGGCTGTTACTGCCGTTGGTGCTGGCGCTGCTACCCCTGCCCATGCAGGCCAATGAGCGGCAGATCGTACTGATCGCTCATGCGAACGTGGCCGACGCCACTCTCACCCGCGACACCACCCGGGCCATATTTGCCATGCGCCAGCGCAGTTGGCCCGATGGCCAGGCCGTCCGGGTCTTCGTGCTGCCCAATACCCACCCCGTCCACGCACGCTTCGCCAAGGAGCGTCTTACCGTTTACCCCCATCAGTTGCAGCTGGCGTGGGATCGCATGGTGTTCTCTGGAACGGGCCAGGCACCTAGCCAGGTCAGCAGCCAGTCAGAGATGCTGGAACGAGTCGCCACTACACCTGGCGCCCTTGGGTATCTGGAAAGGGAGTATCTGGATGAGAGAGTCCAAGTCATTACCATGGAGTAGCCGTCGTTCACGCCCAGTGTGCCTGGCGCTGGCTCTCGCCTGGGCTCCCATGGCCGCGGCGGAAGGCGTGATGGATACCCTGCAGGTACACGGCTTTCTCAGCCAGGCACTCGTCATTACCGATGACAACGATTTCTTCGGGCCCAGCAGCAGCAGTGACGGCAGCCTCAAGTACACCGAGATCGGCGCCAATGCCTCGATCCGGCCACGTCATGACGTGCTCGTAGCCGCCCAGGTGCTCAGCCGCCGCGCCGGAGGCGAAGGTAGCGATGCCCGGCCAACCCTCGACTACGGCGTGGTCGACTACCAGCCGTACTCCAATCAGCAGCGGACCCTGGGCATCCAGGTGGGGCGCTTCAAGAACCCTTTCGGTTTCTACAATCAGACCCGCGATGTGGCCTTCACCCGCCCCAGCATATTGCTGCCCCAATCGATCTACTTCGACCGTACCCGCTCACTCGGGCTCGCCGCCGACGGGCTGACCCTTTATCACGAAGAGCGCATTCCCACGGGCAGCATACGTACGCAAATCGGCGTAGGGGACATTCAGACGGGCGATGACCTGCGGCGCACCATGCGTCTCGAGAATACCCCCGGTTCACTGGAGCCCAGGCGCTCAGCCATCGGCCAGGTACGCTACGAGCATGATGGAGGACGCATCGTGGCTGCACTCAGCACGGCCAGCGCTCGTGCCCGTTTCGAGGCCGATTCCCCCGGCATGCAGGATGGTACCTTCCATTTTCGACCCTGGATTCTCTCGCTGCAGTACAACGCCGAGCTGTGGAGCCTGACCGGCGAATATGCGCTGAGGAACTCGAGGCTGGAGGGCTTTGCCAATCCGTTCATGAACTTCGACGTCACCGGGGAGAGTTGGTACGTGCAGTACACGCGACGTTTCCACGAGGACTGGCAGTGGCTGGTACGCTATGACAGTCTGGTCAACAATCGTGACGACCGTTCCGGCCGAGCCTTCGAAGCCATCGGAGGCGGCCCAGCCCATACCCAGTACGCCAAGGACATTACGCTGGGTCTGCAATGGAGCGTGACCCCCCGCGTGCTGCTAGCCGCCGAGTACCATCATATCGATGGTACCGCCTGGCTTCCCCTCCAGGATGAGCCCGATCCCGCGGAGACACGCCGACGCTGGAACATGGTGCTTTTCCAGCTCTCCTTGCGTTTCTGAATCGACACCTTCACTCGAATCGGTCAGGGATTTGCCCGCATGAGCACTTCCACACACCGGGAACCCCGCCCTCATCTAAGCCTGACCTGGCGAGTGCTTGCCTTGAGCAGCCTGTTGCTGTTGGTGCTGGCGGGGCTCTTCACCTGGCTCGGCCATGCCAACCTGACGCGCCAGTTCGAGGAGAGCCGCAAGGAGAGCAACCGGCGGGAAGCACGTGAAATCCAGCTTGCCCTGCAGCGATCCGAGGCCAGCCTGCAGCAAATTGCGGCACTGGCTGCCGCCTCTCCCGACTTGGGGCCGGCGCTGGCGAACGACGATCAGGCGGAGCTGATCGGCTCGCTGTCGTCCCAGTGGCCCACGCTCCAGCTCGAAGCCGGTATCGACGAGATCCTGGTGTTCGACGTCCAAGGCAGCCAGTTGGCCGAATGGGGCGAGGCCCAGGTAGACAGGGACCGCCCTGTCCAGGATTGGGTCAGCAAGGTGATGGAAACCGAATACCCGCTCTCGGCACTGCGCTGTGCCAACGACTGTCGGCAATATGCCGCCGTCCCCATCCTGGTCGAGGGCGAAAGCGTCGGCATGATCGTACTGTCACGCTCGCTGGCAGACGTGACCCGCCAGGCCCAGCAGGTTTCCGGCAGCGATGTTGCCCTGTTGATTACCGGGGCTCATGAAGCGGAGGTGATGCCTGAGCGTCACTTGGCGGCATGGAACGGCCACCTGGCCGCGCTGACCCACACGCATGATTACCTGCCGCTACTGCAGCGAGCGGCGCAAATGGCCATGCTCAGCGATATCCTCCAGACACCGCTGCGTCTGCAGCACGCCGGTCGCGACTACGAATTGTCCGCCGTGCGCATGGAGGCCGACGACAGCCGGCGCAGTACCGGCTTCTTCCTCCTGGCGGCGGACATCACCACCCAGATCCGCACCATTCAGCAAAACACACGTAACCTGCTGCTGGTCGGCATCGGCGGCTGGCTTGCCGCTGAACTGCTGCTGCTGGCCATTCTGCTACGGCCGATGGCCAGGCTGCGCCGGCTGGCCGGTGTCCTTCCCATCCTGGCCCAAGGCGGCTTCGCCAAGGCGCGCAGCGTCATACCCGTTCCGAACAGCCGCTTCGAGGACGAGATCGACGTGTTGGAGGACACCACTCTGGCGCTCGCCGACCAATTGGAAGCGCTGGAGCAAGAGGTCTCTACCCGAGGGCAACAGCTTGCCGAGCGAGTGGACGAGTTGGCACGCGAACGCGATTTCGTCGGCAGCCTGCTGGATACCGCACGCGTCTTCATCGTCACCCAAAACGACCAGGGCAGCATCACGCTGATCAACGACTACGCCCTCACGACCCTGGCCATGCAGGAGGAGCGCCTGCTGGGTCGAGCGTTCGACGACATCTTCATTTCCCGCAGCGACAACGGCACCAATGAGGATACCTCCCAGGAGGAGCGCAGCCTGGTGACGGCGAATGGAAGGCAGCGGATCATCGCCTGGTACCATGCCCCCCTGGCATCACATAGCGACTCTCGGGCGGCACGGATCTCGGTCGGGCTCGACATCACCGAGCGCAAGCTGGCCGAAGCGCGCCTCACCTGGCTGGCCGAGCGTGATCCGCTGACGGAGCTGTACAACCGGCGCTACTTCCAGGAGGCGCTGGGTCTCGTCATGCGGCGAGGACGCTGCGGCGCAGTGTTGCTGCTCGACCTCGACCACTTCAAGGACGTCAACGAACTCAGCGGCCACCATACCGGCGACCAGCTCCTGCGCATGGTGGCGGATACGCTGTTTCAGGAGTTCGGCCATTGCGGCATCATCGCGCGCCTGGGCGGCGACGAGTTCGCCATGTTGCTGGAGGGTGCCGACACCCGGCGCGCCATCAGCATCGCCAAGCAGATCACCCCGCTACTCGACAATACTGGCCTGGATGCCGGCGGCCAGCGCCACAGGGCGACCGCGAGCCTCGGCATCGCCCTGTTCCCGGTGCATGGCGACAACCCTGCCGACCTGATGGCCAACGCCGACCTGGCCATGTACAAGGCGAAGGAGAGCGGCTCCCAGCGCTGGCATCTTCTCTCGACGCTGGAGCGTGCCAAGGATGAGCTTCAGGAGCGCGTCTACTGGGTGGAGCGGATTCGTCAGGCCATCGATGAGGAAGGATTCGAGTTGATGGTGCAGCCGATCGTGCGCTTGAGCGATGGCGACGTGAGGCATTATGAAGTGCTCCTGCGCATGCGTGGCCCCCAGGGCGCACTCATCTCTCCGGCTCACTTCATACCCGTGGCGGAACGCAGCGGCCAGATCGTGCAGATCGACCGCTGGGTGCTACGCAACAGCCTGCGCGCCCTGAGCCGCGTTCAGGCCCAAGGCATCAGCCTCGCCGTCAACCTCTCGGGCCAGACCCTGCACGACGAGGGACTCAAGCAATTCCTCATGGAAGAGCTGTCGGCCACCGGTGCCGATCCGCACCATCTGATCCTGGAGATCACAGAAACGGCTGCTGTCACCGATTTTTCCAGCGCTCGCGGGGTTCTCCAGGCCCTGCGTGACCTGGGTTGTCGCACCGCCCTCGATGATTTCGGCGTCGGCTTCAGCAGCTTCCACTACCTCGGCGAGCTGCCTGTCGATTTCATCAAGATCGATGGTGCCTTCATTCGCACCCTGCACACGAACACTGACAGCCAGGTCATCGTCAAGGCCATAGCCGACATCGCGGCAGGCTTCGGCAAGCTGGCCATCGCCGAATTCGTGGATCAGGAAGCACTGATACCGATCCTGACGTCTTACGGCATCGCCTATGGTCAGGGCTACCATCTGGGGAAGCCAGCCCCATTGCGCGATACTTTTTGAGCTTTTCCTTACATCTTTAACGACTAACTTTACAGCGAAGGGGTTTTTACCACACAACACAAACAAGCAAGGAGCGCACCATGGCATCCATCAGGCTCCCCACGCAGGGAAACGCCAGCAGAAGCGAGCTTTTCGCGCAGTTCGATGAGGATTTCGCCTTCACGCTGGCCTGTAACGACAAGGACAGGCGCCGTGTCTACCGCTTGAGGTATCAAGTCTATTGCCAGGAAATCGGCTATAACCCTCCCAACGAGGAAGCTGCTGCCCTGGAGCTGGATGCCTATGACGAGAATGCCCTGCACTGCTTACTGGAGCATCGCAAGTCCGGCATCGCGGCAGGCTGCTTCCGGCTGGTGCTGCCCGCCCCCGAACGCACACGCCCGGAGATAAGACTCCCCCTGCAGGAATACGGCGGCAGGAGCCTGACCCACAAGTCGCTACATCCCAACCACCTTCCCATCGACAAGATCTGCGAAATATCGCGCTTCGCCACGGCACGTGAATTTCGTAACCACCCGATCAATCACGAAACACTCGACGAAGACAATCTCGCGTATGAGTTCTCGCCCGCGGAGAGACGTGTTTTCCCGTTGCTGACGATCGCGCTGTTTCTGGCGACTCATGCGTTGGTCGACTTGGTCGATCGCCGGCATATCTTCGCCATGATGACGTCTCGCCTGCCACGGTTACTGGCCATGTCGGGTTTTCGCTTCCGGCGTATCGGCGATACGATCGAGCTACATGGCCAGCGCAACGCCTTCTATATCGACAACTTCGTCGCCCAGCAGGACATGCACCGCGAGCTGGTCGACCCCTACCGGCGGATCCGGCAGCAGCTCGCCGGCCAGTTGCCCCGGGTACTCGCCGATAGAGACCTGCTCAACCTGGTGGAGCAGTCGTGACAGATCAGGGCCCGGGTACAGTCGTCCCGGCCAGGTGAGCACCATGAACGCCAACACGTTGCGATGCTCGCCGCGGGCCAGATCGGTCTCGCCTTTCGGCGAAGGTATGATGCCCGTGGCAGGGTCGATGGCCTCGACCAGGCGCTGGCGTATCCGCGCCACGACAGGATGGTTCTCTTGCCCCGTCAGCAGGAAGCTGAGGGCCACCTCGGCCTGGATGTCCTCGGTGGCCTGATCGAGGATGCGCTCGATCTCGGCGGCAAAGGCATCCAGTATCCAGGCATGACGCCCGGCCGGGACCCAGCCTTGGTAGTAACGACTGTCGGCGATCACGATATGGGTCATGCCGTACAGTCGGTTGCGGTAGTCGGCCTGGTCTAGAGCCGCCACGGCATGCGGGGGAAAGGCGACATGAAACGCCTCGCGCATCTCCTGGCGCAGGTCGACGACAGCCAACTGGTGCAGGAACCAGGCCTGATTCGCCACCTGGGCGGTATACAGGCGCATGACCTCGGGGTCGGTGAGGAAACGCTGCCATGCCAGGCTCGCAAGGTAGTCAAGCGCCCGCTCATGGTCGGGAATCGTTTCCAGCAGGCCGTAGTAATCCGCCTGGATCAGGCGAAACAGAAGTTGACGACCGAACGCGATCTCGCCCCACTCCGCCAGCATCACCTGCCTGGCGCGCTGCTTGGCCGTGCGACGTGGATAGTTCGCCACGATCTCGCGGGCGCGAGCCGACGCATAGCCGGGCTCTTCGAGGCCGCTGATGTCACGTTCGAGCTGAGTCAGTAGCAAACGGCCATGCGCCTCGATGGGGCCGAGATAGCGCGCGTCACCGCTGATACGATAGAGCCGCTGGGCATAGTGGCGCTGCTTGTCGTGGGGTAGCTCGGGCAAGGCAGCCTCGTAGACGGCCTGAATCGCTTGACCGATGGCCCGGTGATCGCCGGGTGGCGGCGAAACCTGGAGAGCGCAGCCGGCCAGCCATGCGAGCAACAGCAGCATGAACCACCGCCCGACCGACAGGCGATGCAAGGCGCCTTCAGCCATCTTTTCTGCTCCGCTTTCGGGGCGAAATCATGCGGACCCTCACCTTGGGGCGTACCGCCCTCCTTCCGGCCGTGTTGTCGGCGACCGCGTCGACCCGAGAGCTGTCGTCAGTCGAGGGTGGCTCCACCGGCGGCGGAATGACGACCCAGGCGAACACCGGCAGCGCGAGTCCCCAGTGGATGGCCGCCAGGCGCAGGCCCAGCGTCACCGCGAGCGCCAGGCCAATGGCGATCCCGGCCGGTACGTTCAGCGCCCCCAACCCCACGTAGGCGATACCACCGGCGATGGAGGCCGTGGCGTAGACCTCCTGGCGCAGCACCATCGGCACCCGGCGTGCCAGCACGTCACGCACCATGCCGCCGGCCACACCGGTCAGAAGCCCCATCAGCACCGCCACCACGCCGGGTGTCTCCAGTTGCAGCGCCTTGTGAGCGCCGATCACGGTGAACAACGCCAGGCCGAAAGCATCGGCCACCGGCAGGAAGACGCGGGAGAGACGGTGAATGTAATGGAAACCGACGATCGACAGACCCACGGTGGCGAGTATCACCCACAGGTAGGTGGGGTCGGCAACCCAGAACACCGGGCGCACACCGAGCACCAAATCGCGCAGGGTGCCGCCGCCGATGCCCGTGACCGCCGCCAGCACCAGCATGCCGAACGGATCCATGCGCGAGCGGCAGGCCAAGATCACCCCCGAAAGGGCGAAGACGATCACGCCCGCCATGTCCAGCCAGTACACCAGCGCCGTCAAGTCACTCTCCTGGATCGTGCATTACCCGTGCCGCCGCCGATAGCGCCGCACCTTCATTGATAAGTCACGACGAGGAAGCTCACCAGTTCCCCCTCGCCGCAGTTCTCGATGGTGTGTTCCAGGTCGGCATGATAATGCGCCGAATCGCCCGGGTTCAGCTCGCAGCGGTTCTCTCCCGCCACGATCCGTGCCTGGCCCTGGGTCACGGTCAGCAGTTCCCGGGTCCCCTCGAAGTGGGCGGCGCTCTGCAGACACGCTCCCGGCGCGAGTCGGATCTCGTAGAACTCGACGTTCTTCTCCATGTGTAACGGCGAGAGCGTACGAATACGGCAATCGTGATCGTCGCGAAACAGCTGGCTGGCATCGTTGCCGCGCACCACTTCGATGCGCGAGGCCGTCCAGGGCTGGTCCACCAGGTCGCCGATGTTCATGTCGAAGGCCTGGGCGATACGCAGCGTCACCGCCAGAGTGGGATTGGCCTTGCCGCGCTCGATCTGGCTGAGCATCGAGCGGCTGACCCCCGAGGCCGCTGCCAGCTGCTCCAGGGTGAGCCCGCGCCGCTTGCGCAGTTCGATCACGCGAGTGGAGAGGCTGCCGGGTTCGGCCTGCGATTCGGTCATCATCGTATCGTCCACCTACACTTCTCCTCTACCCGGACACGCCCAACTGACGGATTGGTGCGAGACCCGCCGCGCTTCCAGCATAAGGGAATTCTCTCTTGCATGATGGAAAAAATCTGCAATACTGGAATTCGTTCCCCTATAGTAAACATTCCGTTGTGAATTGCCACAATCCGCTCGTAGCCCACCCACGACCGACGCCCCAATGACAAACAACAGGAAGAGAGCGACATGAAAGCACTGATCAAGAAGGAGGCGGCACCCGGCCTGTGGCTGGATGAGGTGCCGGACCCAGAGGTCGGCATCAATGACGTGCTGATCAAGGTGAAGCGCACCGCCATCTGCGGCACCGACGTACACATCTACAAGTGGGACAGCTGGGCTCAGAAGACCATCCCCGTGCCCATGGTGGTGGGCCACGAGTTCGTCGGCGAGATCGTCGAGGTCGGCTCCAACGTCAACGACTTCCATCCCGGTCAGATCGTCTCCGGCGAGGGTCACGTGGTGTGCGGTCGCTGCCGCAACTGCCTGGCCGGGCGCCGCCACCTGTGCGCCCACACCAGCGGCGTGGGGGTCAATCGCCCGGGTGCCTTCGCCGAGTACCTCGCCCTGCCCATGTCCAACGTCTGGGAACACAAGCCGGGCATCGACCTCGACGTGGCGGCGCTGTTCGACCCCCTGGGCAATGCCGTGCACACCGCGCTGCAGTTCGACCTGCTCGGCGAGGACGTGCTGATCACCGGCGCCGGACCCATCGGTGCCATGGCCGCCGCGGTGTGCCGTCACGCCGGGGCGAGACACGTGGTGATCACCGACCTCAACCCGGGCCGCCTGGAACTGGCCAAGCGCCTGGGCGCCACCCGCACGGTGAACGTGGAACGCGAAAAACTCGCCGACGTGCAGCGCGAACTGGGCCTCACCGAGGGCTTCGACGTAGGCCTCGAGATGTCCGGCAGCCCGGCCGCCTTCCGCGACATGCTGGCCAACATGTGCCACGGCGGCAAGGTGTCGATGCTCGGTATCCCCACCGAGGAGATCGCCATCGACTGGAACACGGTGATCTTCAACATGCTGACGCTGAAGGGTATCTACGGCCGCGAGATGTACGAGACCTGGTACAAGATGTCGGTAATGATCGAGTCCGGACTCGACATCTCGCCGGTGATTACCCATCGCCTGCCCTACACCGAGTTCCAGCGCGGCTTCGATGCCATGCTGAGCGGTGAAGCGAGCAAGGTGGTTCTCAACTGGGAGACATGACCATGTACGGAGCCTTTCGACAGCACCTGCGCGGCGAGCTCGACGCCATTCGTCAGGCGGGGCTGTACAAGCACGAACGCCAGCTGACCACGCCCCAGGGCGCCCATGTCGGGATCAATGCCGGCCGGGAGGTGCTCAACCTGTGCGCCAACAACTACCTCGGCTTGGCCCAGCACCCCGAGATCAACGCCGCGGCGAAGGCGGGCCTCGAGGAGTGGGGCTATGGGCTTGCCTCGGTGCGCTTCATCTGCGGCACCCAGAGCCTGCACAAGCAGCTCGAACAGCGCTTGACCGACTTCCTCGGCACCGAGGACACCATCCTCTACCCCTCCTGCTTCGATGCCAATGGCGGGCTGTTCGAGACCCTGCTCGGCGCCGAGGACGCGGTAATCTCCGACGAACTCAACCACGCCAGCATCATCGACGGCGTGCGACTGTCCAAGGCCAAGCGCTACCGCTACCGCAACAATGACATGGCCGATCTGGAGGAGCAGCTCAAGGCCGCCGAACGCGACGGCGCGCGCTTCAAGCTGATCACTACCGACGGTGTGTTCTCCATGGATGGCTACATCGCCCGGCTCGACGAAATCTGCGACCTCGCCGAGCGCTACGGGGCACTCGTACACTTCGACGACTGCCACGCCACCGGCTTTCTCGGCGAAGGCGGGCGCGGCACCCACGAGTACCGTGGCTGCATGGATCGCATCGACATCACCACCGGCACCCTGGGCAAGGCGCTGGGCGGCGCCAGCGGCGGTTACACCAGCGGCAAGCGCGAGGTGGTCGAGTTGCTGCGCCAGCGCTCGCGCCCCTACCTGTTCTCCAATACCGTGGCGCCGCCGGTGGTCGCCGGCGCGCTGAAGGCCCTCGAACTCGCCGTCGAGTCCCGCGAACTGCGCGATCGCCTGCGGGAGAACACTGCCTTCTTACGCGAAGGCCTGGAGCGACTGGGCTTCGAACTGCTGCCCGGCGAACACCCCATCGTCCCGGTAATGCTGCACGACGCAGGACTCGCCGCTCGCTTCGCCGAAGAGATGCTCAAGGAGGGTGTCTACGTGATCGCCTTCTCCTATCCGGTCGTACCCCAGGGCCGCGCGCGCATTCGCACCCAGATGTCCGCCGCCCTGACCCGCGATGACCTGGAGTTCGCCCTTGCCGCTTTCGGCCGGGTGAAAGAGCGCTTGGGGCTGTAGCGGCCCCCGCTCGCCCCTCCGGGGAACACGTCACTACCCCGAGAGGGGCGTAGCAAGGCGACACGCCGTGACATGCCGCCCCATGACGAGCGTCAGGTCAGAGTCAGCCTCATTCGGCTTCGTGGCCGTGCTGGGCCAGCCAGTCCTGAAGGAAGGCGATCTCCTCCTCCTGGGTCTCGATGATCTCGCGCGCCAGGTCGCGGATGGCCTCATCCTCGCCATGTGCCAGTACCACGTTGGCCATGTCGATGGCGCCCTGATGATGAGCGATCATGCCTTGGGCAAAGTCAGCGTCGGCGTTACCGCTGAATTCGGTCTGCATGTCGGCGTGCATGCGTTCGGCGATCTCGCGGTAGGCCTGCACCGCCAAGTTGTCGGCGTGCTCGTCCACCTCGGGCTCCGCGACATGCCCGGCATGCTCCTCTGGGTCCTCCTCAGCGCCCATCATCTCCTCCTGGGCTTCGCTTCCACTGGTTTCGCCCTCGATGCCGTTCGCCTCCCCATCATCCTGCTGTGCTTCAGCCCTTTCGGACTCAACCTGCTCGATCCGTTCCAGCGCCTGGGTCTCCTCTTCCGCTGCCAAGACGGGGGCGGCCAGCAGGGCGCCGCCGGCCAGAACGACGGCGAGTTTCGAGAGGGGGCGTATTAGCAGGGTGTGCGACATGGTGCTCTCCTTTACCATGGGGTCGTACGACTACGATAGAACCAAGTACCACGCAGGTCATCGTACCGGCGCGGGACATAACTCATCATGAGACTACCATGGACTGGAACCCCGCCCTGATCTGGCTGGCCATCGCCCTGCTGTTGGGCCTGGCCGAACTCTCCTCCGGCGCCCTGGTGCTGCTGGCGCTGGGCATTGCCGCCGCGCTCACCTCGGCCCTGGCGGCGCTGGGGCTCACCCTGCCCTGGCAGTTGCTCGCCATGGGCGTGTTCTCCGGCATACTGCTGCCGCTTGCGATCAAGGTGATCCGCCCCTGGTTCTCGCCCAGCGGGGTCGCCTACGGCACCACGGGCACCGGCGTGGAACAGGGGCACAGCTATACCACCCTGAAGCGCGACTTCGATGGCGCAACCGGCATCAAGATCAACGGCGATTTCTATCGCCTGCGAGTGGCCGAAACCGGCGAGACCGAGCTGCCCGAAGGTACGCTCGTGGTCTTCCAGGCGTTCGACGGCACCACCGCCATCGTCAGCCACACCCAACCGCTCTGACGAACAGCACAATACCTGGCGCTGCAGGACGGCGTCTCCATACCTACGCAACTGCATGAGGGAACATGAACATGGATCTACCCATCAATCCGGGGCTGCTGCTGGCCCTGATCGTCGTCGTCATCGGCATCCTGATCATCGCCAAGGGACTGGTGATCGTACGCCAGTCGGAAGTCATGGTGATCGAGCGCCTGGGTTCGTTCAATCGGCTGCTGGAGAGCGGCATCAACATCATCATCCCCTTCATCGAGCAACCCCGCGCCATCACCATGATCCGCTACCAGAAGCGCGGCGAGGAGTATTTTCCGGTAACGACCAGCGAGGCGCGCATCGACCGCCGCGAGACGGTGATGGACTTTCCCGGCCAGCCGGTGGTGACCACCGATAACGTCACGGTCACCATCAACGGGGCGCTCTATTACCAGATCATCGACCCGCGCCGTGCCGTCTACGAGATCGAGAACATGAGCCAGGCAGTGGAAGTGCTGGCCAAGACCACGCTGCGCTCGGTAGTGGGCAAGATGGAGCTCGACAAGCTGTTCGAGTCACGCGCCGAGGTCAACAACGAGATCCAGGCCGCCATGGAGGAGCCGGCCTCCAAGTGGGGCGTGAAAATCTCGCGCGTTGAGGTGCAGGACATCGCCATGCCCGAGGAAGTGGAGACCGCCATGCGCCTGCAGATGGCCGCCGAGCGCAAGCGCCGCGCCACCGTGACCGAGGCGGAGGGCGAGAAGGCCGCCGCCATCGCCAAGGCCCAGGGGCAGCGCGAATCGGCCATCCTCAATGCCCAGGGCGACAAGGAGTCCGCCATCCTGCGTGCTCAGGGCGAGCAGGAATCGATCAAGCTGGTGCTCAATGCCATCGGCGACAGCGAGGAGAACAAGCGCACCGTGGTCGGCTACCTGCTCGGCCAGAGTTACATCAAGGTCCTGCCGAACATGGCCCAGGACGGCGAGCGCGTGTTCGTGCCCTACGAATCCTCCGCCCTGCTCGGTTCCATGGGTATGTTCCGCGAGATGGCCGGTTCGCCGGAGGACACCGTGGCGCAGCACCTGCATGGCAGCAACAGGCAAGGCGGCCTGCGCGGCGGTATCGTCGGCGGGGCTGGCGCCAACGGCTAAGCTTTCGCGCCGAACCGCGCCAGCTGCATCTCGTGCAGCCGGCTGAGGGTGCGGCGAAAGGCGAATTCCAGGTAGCCATGGGCATACAGCTCGTCCATGGCGACCTCGGCCTCCAGGTAGAGCGGCACACGGCGGTCGTAGCATTCGTCGACCAGGGCGATGAAGCGGCGCACCCCGTCATCGCGCCGAGACAGCGGTGGGAGCTCACGCTCTCCGGCCTCGACACGCTCGCTGCCGTCCTCGGTGCCGCGGGCGATCCCTCGGGCGGCGATCGCATCGCTCAGCCTCGGCACCTCGCTCAGCAGGATATGATCGAAGCCGTCGACCAGGGCGATGAAATCGAGCGCGGCCAGCGGCTGCTCGCACAGCTCGGCATAGCGGCACCACACCACCCGTTCACTGCGCCGTTCCACCGCAACCTGGCGATGTCCCAACTCGATGGGCTCGCTGCCTGCCACCTCGCCTCCACTCAGCCGTTCGAATATCGCTCCCAGCGCGCACGGCCGGCCGGGCTCGGTCACCCAGTAGCGCTGACACGCCAGGCCGGGATGCAGGCGGTGGTCGAAGCCGCCGTCGAGTTCCACCACTTCCATGCAGCGCTCGATGGCCTCGATGGCGGGCAGGAAGCGCTCACGGTTGAAACCTTCGGCATACAGCTGGTACGGCGCCTGGTTGGAGGTGCACACCAGCACCACGCCTTGATCGAACAGCGCCTGCAGCAGGCGGCCGAGCAGCATGGCGTCGGCGATGTCGCTGACGAACAGCTCGTCGAGGCACAGCACGCGGACGTCTCCTGCCAGCTCTCGTGCCAGTGCCGCGAGCGGGTCGGGGGTACCGCTCAGTTGGAACTGGCGCTGATGCACCCAACGCATGAAGTGATGGAAGTGCAGGCGCCGGGAGGGCACCTGGAGGTGACGATGAAAGCCATCCATCAACCAGGTCTTGCCGCGCCCCACCGGGCCCCACAGGTAGACGCCGTGAATGGTGCAACAGCGGGCCGATGCGGGTTGGTCGTGCAGTGCATGGAAACAGCCATCGAGCCGCTTTGCCGCCGTACGTTGGGCCTCGTCGGGGGCGAAACCGTGGCGCTCCACCGCCTCGCGATAAAGGTCCAACGGCGAGGCTACCGTCATGCCTCGAGCCGACGCCGCATGATAGTGACCTCCTCGCCGCGGTAACTCAGCTCCTCGTGGTCCTGCCAGCCGAGCCGACGATAGAGCGCCTGCTGGTCGGGCGTGAACAGGTAGAAATGATCGACGCCACAGGCGACGGCCTCCTCCTCGACCCGCCGGATCAGCGTCGAGGCGATGCCCTGCCCGCGCCACTCCGGCAGCACGAACACAGAGGCCAGCCAGGGTGTAAGCTCGCGTCGGCTGTCCATGTCCTCGGCGAGTAGCGCCGCCGTTCCCACCGGTTTGTTGCCATGCATCGCCACGAAGACCGACGGCACGCCACCGTCGCCGCACTCGCGGCGAAAGGCGTCGCGGTACGATTCGGCGGTGCTGTTCGGGTGCAAGTGGCCCCATTCGGCGTAGGTCCAGCTCGCCACGGTAGCGACATGGTCCGAGTCGGGGCTCAATCGAACGATATTGATCGGATCCTGCATGGCCATGCTCTCTCCTTGATGCATTCGGATATGGCTGC
The DNA here is from genome assembly GCF_025725665.1 of Halomonas sp. LR3S48. Classification (NCBI taxonomy): domain Bacteria; kingdom Pseudomonadati; phylum Pseudomonadota; class Gammaproteobacteria; order Oceanospirillales; family Halomonadaceae; genus Halomonas; species Halomonas sp. LR3S48. The sequence continues at coordinate 3,927,346 of NZ_CP107009.1, forward strand.
CGCTTCGCTTTGGCAGATCTCACAGGGATTCTATCCTGAGATGACACGGACCGCAGAACGCCAGGCGCTTACCGAGGCGCAGGCAAGGAGAGCGATATGGCAGTGCCTTTGAAGAAACTCGAAGAGCAGATTCTCGTGATTACCGGGGCCACCAGCGGCATTGGCTTGGCGACCGCACGCCAGGCCGCCGACCGCGGTGCCCGCCTGGTCGTCGCCGCTCGCGACGAGCGCGCTCTGCAGGCGCTGGTAGAGGAATTGCACCAGCGCGGCGCCAATGTGACCTATGCGGTGGCCGACGTCGGCGACCCCGACCAGGTCCACGATATCGCCGAGACCGCCATCCATCGCTTCGGCGGTTTCGACACCTGGATCAACAACGCCGGGGTTTCGCTGTTCGGCTACATGACCGACCAGCCCCTCGAGGACCAGCGGCGCCTGTTCGACACCAACTTCTGGGGTGTCGTCCACGGCTCGCTGGAGGCGGCCCGCCACCTTGGCATGCGCGCCGAACGGCACGGCGGCGCGATCATCAACCTCGGCTCGGTGGTATCCGATCGTGCCATCCCGCTGCAGGGCATGTACTCGGCCTCGAAGCATGCGGTCAAGGGCTTCACCGATGCGCTACGCATGGAACTCGATGAGCTGGGGGTACCGGTATCGGTCACGCTGGTCAAGCCAGGCAGCATCGCCACTCCTTTCCCGCACCACGCGGGCAACCGCATGGAGGTCGAACCGACCCTGCCACCGCCCCTCTACGAGCCGAGCGTGGTGGCCGACGCCATCCTGCACTGCGCCGAGCATCCGCGGCGCGACATCCGCATCGGCGGCGCCAGCCAGGGCATCGCCATGCTCGGCCAACTGGCGCCGAGGCTGGCCGACCGCATCATGCGTCGCAGCATGATCCCCAGGCAGCGATCGGACCAGCCGCCGCAGCACATCGGCGGGCTGCACCGGCCGGCGCCGGGTGTCTGGCAGCGGGCCGAGTTCGATCATCCCGTTGCCGACAGGAGCCGCTATACCCAGGCGACGATGCATCCGGCACTGACCGCCACGGCCATTGCCGGCGCCGTGCTCGGCATCGCGGCACTCACCGGCACGGCGCGGCGAAAGCGCTACTGAGCCACCGGCGCGCCGCCTCTTGTAACGCCAGGCTATCCCAGTTGGAAGGGATAGACCGAGCCGATCTCGAGGAGGCGCGTCAGCTCGTCCAGTGCGGTGAGGGTCTCGTCGGCCAGTTGCGGGTCGGCGAGGTCGTCGGGTGCCAGGCGGTCGCGGTAGTGGCGCTCGACCCAGGCGGCGAGTTCGCCGTGCAGGGCGTCGGTGAGCAGCACACGGCCGGTCAGCGCGGCACGCTCCTTGGCGGAGAGCACCACCCGCAGGCGCAGGCAGGCGGGGCCGCCGCCGTTGCGCATGCTCTGCTTGACGTCCTTGACGATCACCTCATTGATGGGGTTGTGGCCGGCCAGCAGCAGGTCCTGGATGGTGCGCCATACCGCCTCGCGCTCCTGGCATTCGCCGGGAACCACCAGGGTCATGCTACCGTCGGGATTGCTCAGCAGCTGCGAGTTGAAGAGATACGACGCCACGGCGTCGTCGAGGCTCACCGCCTCGCTGGGTACGCGCACCGGGACCAGCGGCGTGGCCATCTTGGCGCGCAGTTCATCCAGCGTCGCCTGCTCGTCGAGAAAGGCCATCTCGTGGTAGAGCAGCACCGGCCCGTTGCCCACCGCGATCACGTCGTTGTGGAACACGCCGGCATCGATGGCCTCGGGGTGCTGCTGGGCGAACACCGTCTGCGCCGCGGCGAGACCGTGCTGGCGCGCCACCGCCTGGCTCGCCTCCAGGGTCTGACGCGCGGGAAATCGCTTGGGTTCATGGGCGGGATCACCGCCGAAGGCCTGGCGACCGTAGACGAACAGGTGCACGCCGGTATCGCCATGTTCGCCGCACAGTCGGGTGTGGTTGGCCGCCCCCTCGTCGGAGAAAGCCGGCGTCGCCGGCAGCACCGGGTGGTGGGCGAAGTGCGCCTCGTTGCGGAAAATCGACCCCAGTACCCGGCCGGTCGTTTCCGGCTCCAGATAGCGATGAAAACTCGACTGCAGGTTGGCCGGGGTGAAGTGCACGCGGCCATCCGGCGCGTCGCGGCTCGGTGTCACCGTGCCGGCATTGGCCGTCCACATGCTCGAGGCCGAACACACCGCGCGCAGCACCTGGGGCGCCTCGCTGGCGGCCCGTGCCAGCACCTCGCGGTTGCTGCCGGTGAAGCCGAGCGAACGCAACGCACCGAGGTCCGGTCGTTGCTGCGGCGGCAGCACGCCCTGGGCGTAGCCGGCGTCCAGCAGCGCCTTCATCTTGGCCAGGCCCTGCAGCGCCGCCTCGCGGGGGTTGGAGACCAGCCCGCCGTGGCTCATCGAGGCCACGTTACCGTGGGCCAGGCCCGAGTAGTTGTGGGTCGGGCCCACCAGGCCGTCGAAGTTGACTTCCCGGTAGTCGGCGTTCGTCGTCTGGCTCATAACACCACTCCGGGCGGCAGATTGTCGGGCAGGCTCAGGGTCTCGGCCTCCATCGAGGCCACCGGGTAGGCGCAGTAGTCCGCTGCGTAATAAGCGCTGGGGCGATGGTTGCCGCTAATGCCCACGCCACCGAAGGGCGCGTCGCCCGAAGCGCCGGTGGTCTGGCGGTTCCAGTTGACGATGCCGGCGCGAATGCGCAGCAGGAAGTCGTCCCAGTCGCCCCGCTCGCCGCCGATCAGTCCCGCGGCAAGGCCGTAGCGGGTGTCGTTGGCCAGTTCGAGGGCGTGGTCCCAGTCGCGATAGCGATAGACCTTGAGCAGCGGGCCGAAGTGCTCCTCATCGGGCACCGGCAGGCCGGTGACGTCGATCAACGCCGGCGAGAGCAGGCTGGTGCCCTCCTCGAGGCACTCCATGCGCGCCAGCACCACGCCGCCCAGCGCCTCCAGGTCGTCCTGGGCCTCGAGCAGACCCTGGGCCGCCTCGGGACTGACCAGGCCGCCGTAGAACGGGGCCGGCTCCGCGAACTGCCCCGCCACCCTCAGGCGGGTGATGGCATCGACCAGCGCGTCGAGCAGGTGATCGCCGACCTGGCCCTCGGGCACGATCAGCCGACGGGCGCAGGTGCAGCGCTGGCCGCCGGAGAGGAAAGCCGACTGCAGGATAGCGAGCACCGCGGCGTCCTGGTCATGCACGTCCTTGACCACCAGCGGGTTGTTGCCGCCCAACTCCAGGGCGAGGATCTTCTCCATCTGATCGGCGAACTGACGGTTGAGCAGGCCGCCGACCCGGGCGCTGCCGGTGAACAGCAGGCCGTCGATGCCCGGGTGCGACGACAGTGCCTGGCCCACCGGAGCGGCGCCCTGCACCAGGTTGATCACGCCGGTCGGCAGGCCCGCCTGCTGCCAGCACTGCAGGGTGAGATCGGCCGTCAACGGGGTCTGCTCGCTGGGCTTGAACACCACCGTGTTGCCGGCCAGCAGCGCCGGCACCATGTGACCGTTGGGCAGGTGGCCGGGGAAATTGTAGGGGCCGAACACCGCCATCACGCCGTGTGGACGATGCCGTAGCACCGCCGTGGTGTCGCCGACCTCGCGGCTACGCTCGCCGGTCCGCTCCTGGTAGGCGCGCACCGAGATCGCCACCTTGCCGATCATGGCGCCCACCTCGGTCCGCGCTTCCCACAGCGGCTTGCCGGTTTCCGCGGCAATGGCGCGGGCCAGGTCCTCGCGATGGGTTTCCAGTTGCTCGCGGAATCGCTCCACCACGCTCAGGCGTTCGGCGAAAGCGAGCCGGGCCCAGCCCGGGAAGGCGCCGCGGGCGGCCTCGACCGCTGCCGCCACCTGGCCGTCGCTGGCCGCCGCACCCTGCCACAGGGTCTCGCCGGAGACCGGGTCGCACTTGGTGAATGTCGTTGCCTCGCCCGGCTGCCAGCGGCCGCCGATCATCAGCTGTTGCATCGCTTTCATGAAGTCTCCTCGGTATCCAGTACGCGCAGGGAGTCGCCGGCCGTCACGCCCAGCCGCTGGGCTTCCGCCTCGTTCAGGGTGAGGGTGCCCTCCTCGTCGGGGCCATGGGCCACCCAGGCGGCGCGGAAGTCGGCCATCGTCGTGCTGGCCGCCAACCAGCGCGGGCGTGCGGGAGGCGGCTCATCGCTTGCACGGATCTCCACCCGGCAGCGGCGCGACTTGCGTACCGCGCGTACGTCGTCGATATAGGCTTCCACCGTCGGCCCGCCGTCGAAGATGTCGATGAAGCCTTCCCAGCGCAGCCCCTCCTTCTTGAGCATGGCCAGCGCCGGGCGGGTGTGATGGTGCACCTGGCCGATACAGGCCCGCGCTTCATCGGAGAGAAACGGCGTGTAGATCGGGAACTTGGGCATCAGCTCGCCGATGAAGCTCTTCTGTCCAAGCCCGGTGAGGCGGTCGGCCTCGTCGAAGTCCATGGGGAAGAAGTGGCTGCCCAGGCATTCCCAGAACGGGCTCTTGCCATGCTCGTCGAACACCCCGCGCATTTCGGCCAGCACCTTGTCGGGAAACTGGTCGCGGAACTCGGCCATGAACAGCCAGCGCATCATCGACAGCAGCGCGCCGTTGCGCTGATGCTGGCGCTCCTTGCCGCGAAAACCCGGGCGCAGGAACAGCGAGGCCACCTCGGCGTCGCCGGTGTGGTCGGAACTGAGGAACAGGGTATCGATGGTGCGGTGCAGGTCGAGCTGCACCGACGAGTGGGCCAGCGTGCCCAGGCGATAGTGGTAGAACGGCACCTCGCGACCCACCTGGCCCTCGATGGCGCAACACCCGGCCAGCTCGCCGCTCGCGTCGTCCTCGAGCACGAAGAAGTAGTTGCGCCGGTCGGCCGGCGTGCGCTGTTCGAAGGCGGCCACGGCGGCGGTGATCTTGTCGCTCAGGAATTCACGGTTGTCAGGCAGCGAGGTGAAGCCGACCCCGGTTTCGCGAGCGATCTTCTGCAGTTCGTCCAGGTCGCCCTCGGCGATCGGTCGGATACGCATCACAGCTCCCCCTCGTCGAAGCCCAGTTCGTCCTCGCCGGCGGTCGGCAGCGCCAGCGGCGCGGCCAGCACCGCCCGCCCCTCCTCTACCCCGAGCAGCTCGGCATGCTCCGGCGAGAGCATCAGCTGCCCGGTGGGCGAGAGCGCGTAGCGCGCCACCACGCAGCGGAAGTCGGCAAGGCGCTGGTTGGCGATCATCGCCGGCTCGGCGTCCGGCAGGGCATGGGCCGGGCGCACCCGCACAGGATGCCAGGCGGCACGACGGAAGGTGTGCAGGCGGTCGCGCTCGCCCTTGATCACCGGGCCGGCGTCGAACAGGTCGACGTGGCGCGAGCGCATGAAGCCCTCGGCCAGCATCTCGGCCATGGCCGCCTCGTGAGCGGGATGCTCGCGACCGATGGCGGCACGCGCCTGGGGCGTGAGCAGTGCCAGGTAGAGTGGGAACTGCGGCATCACCTCGGCGATGAAGCTCTTCGAGCGCACCCCGGCGAGGTAGTTGATGTCGTGATAGTCGCGCACGAAGAAGTGACGCCCCACGCTGTTCCAGAACGGCGATTCGCCCTGCTCGTCGAGGTAGCCCGGGAAGGCCATCGCCAGCACCTCGGCGAAACGCTCCGGGTACTGGGCGATGAACATCAGCCGCGCGCGACGCAGCAGGCTCTCGGCACTGGTGCCGCGGTAGCGCGGGTCCAGTGACAGTGCGCACAGCTGGGTGGTCTCCGAGACCTCGTGGGAAAGCGACAGGGTCTGCACTTCGCGGCGCACGTTGAGCTGCTGCGAGGCGTGGATCAGCGTTTCCTGGCGGTAGGTGTAATAGGCCTCCCGCGCGCCGGCCTCGGCGCGCAGCGTGGCGGTACCTACCACCTCGTCGCGCTCGAGATCCTCGAGCACGAAGGTGTAGTGCTCGTCGCCGGGAAAATCCACCTCGCGACCGAACGACTGCCGCGAGCGGGCGATACGCTCCTCGAGGCGGTCACGATGCGCCGGCAGGTTGGTCAGGCTCGGCGTGGCCAAGCCCGCCAACCGCTCGAGCGCCGGCAGGTCGGCCTGCCTGACGGGGCGTACGACCATCATGGCGGGATCTCCAGGTCGATTGGCGGTGTCCTGCATGGCTCGGCCTGCCTTCACTTGGCCGCCACCAGCCGCGCCACGGCGCGCTCGAGCCGCGCCATGCCCTCGGCGATATCGGCCTCGGGTATCACCAGCGAGGGCGCCATGCGCAGCACGTTGGGTCCGGCAATCAGCGCCATCAGGCCCTCCTCGATGGCCAGCGGCAGGATGTCCTTGGCACGGCCTTCGTACTCGGGCGTCATCTCGGCGCCGATCAGCAGCCCCATGCCGCGGATCTCCTTGAACACACCGTGCTTGCGATTGATCGTCTCGAGGTGCTCGCGGAACAGGTCGTGGCGCTGCTTGACGCCGCCCAGCACGGCCGGCGTGTCGATGTGCTCCACTGCCGCCAGGGCCACGGCCGAAGCCAGGGCGTTGCCACCGTAGGTGGAACCGTGGGTGCCGATGGCCATGGCCGGGGCGACGCGGTCGGTGGTGAGCATGGCGCCGACGGGGAAACCACCGCCCAGCGCCTTGGCGCTGGTGAGGATATCCGGCTCGATGCCGTACTCCATGTAGGCGAACAGCGAGCCGGTACGGCCGACACCGGTCTGCACCTCGTCGAAGATCAGCAGTGCATCGTGGGCATCGCACAGGTCGCGCAACCCCTGCAGGAATTCCTGTGAGGCCGGCACGATGCCGCCCTCGCCCTGCATCGGCTCGACCATCACCGCGCAGGTGTCGTCATCGATCAGGTTGCGCACGCTGTCGAGGTCGTTGTACTCGCCGTGCACGATGCCCCCCGGCACCGGGCCAAAGCCCTGGGAGTACTTGGGCTGACCGCCGACGCTGACGGTGAAGAAGGTACGACCGTGAAAGGATTGCCGGAACGAGACGATACGATGCTTGTGTTCGCCGAAGTTGTCGTGGGCCCAGCGCCGCGCCAGCTTCAGCGCCGCCTCGTTGGCCTCGCCACCGGAGGAACACAGATAAGCCTTGTCGGCGAAGGTACGCTCCACCAGCGACTTCGCCAGCTTCAGCGCCGGCTCGTTGGTGTAGACGTTGGAGAGATGCCAGAGCTTGCCCGCCTGCTCGGTGAGCGCCTCGACCAGCACCGGATGGCAGTGCCCGAGGGAGTTCACGGCGATGCCGCCGGCGAAATCGATGTACTCGCGCCCCTCCTGGTCCCACAGGCGGCTGCCCTCGCCGCGCACCGGAATGACCTTCTGCGGAGAGTAATTCGGCACCATGTACTGGTCGAAGTCGGCGCGGGTCGGGGTATGGCTCATCTCGTTCTCCATTCCTGCAGGGTGATAGCAACGCAACGATGTCGTTCGAGTATAAGGAGCCTGGCCGCTGACGGCTTTCAGCTATGGGACCCCGATTTGTATAAAAGGCTGTAAAACGTGGTTATAGACGTTCTTCGCGCGGGGTGGCACCGAAGTGGTTGCGGTAGGCGGTGGAGAAGTGCGCAGGTGAGGAGAAACCGGTCTTCATGGCGATCTCACCGGCGGGCAGGTCGCTCTCGCGCAGCAGACGCCGCGCCTCCTTCAGGCGCAGGTCCAGGTAGTAGCGGCCGGGCACGGCCTGAAGGTACTTCTTGAACAGGCGCTCGAGCTGACGGCGCGAGATGCCCAGATGCTCGGCCAGCTCGTGGGTGGTGAGCGGCTCCTCGATATTGGCCTCCATCAGCATCACGGCATCTACTAGCGGTGCCGGGGCATGCCCCAGCCGGGCGCGCAGCGGTACCTGCTGCGGCTCATCGGCCATGCGCACCCGCTCCAGCACGAAGTGCTCGGAGACGCGCTCGGCCAGCTCGCTGCCGTGATGGGTGGCAATCAGGGTAAGCATCATGTCCATCGCCGCCGTGCCACCGCCGCAGGTGAGGCGGTTGCGGTCGATCTCGAACAGCTGCTGGGTGAGCCGAACGCGCGGAAAGTCGCGAGTGAAAGCGGCGAAGCGCTGCCACGGCAGGGTGGCGCGGTAACCGTCCAGTACGCCGGCACGCGCCAGCAGTTCGGTGCCGCCGCCGACCCCGGCCAGCACCACACCGCTTCGCCCCAGCAGGCGCAAGCCACCCAGTACGCCACTCTCGTGCATGGAGGGCAACGGGCTCGGCGCGCAGACGACCAGCATATCCAGCTCGGTCGAGGCAAGTTCGAAGGGGGTGCAGGCCACCTGGCTGATATCGGCCATGCTGACGACCTCGCTGCCTTCGGGCGCAAACGCCTGCAGGCGATAGAGCCGCCTGCCAGCCAACTGATTGACCACCATCAGCGGCTCCAGGGCACAGGCCTGGGCCAGCAGCGAGAAGCCCGGCAGCGTCAGCACGCCGACCCAACGGGGCGAAGGCTCACGGGAAGCGATGGAGGAAGTATCGGGCATGCCACAGCGCCATTGCCGGAACGAAGCTGAAATGGTACTCGATCGGCAGCGTTGGCAATAGCTGAGCCGGCCCGCCCCAATCGTACGCCGGGGAGGGTCGGCAATGGAGAATTAGCCCCCGATTATCCCCGGGAGCAGCACGAAGAGCAGGATACCAGCCACCAGGATCGCTACGCCCAGCACCAGCCAGTGCGCGCCCCGCGGCGGCCGCTTGGCCTCGGGCTGTTCGGCATCGGGTTCGGGGTGCGCGAAATCCTCGGGCAGCCGCTCCTCCATCATGTGCTGTTTCTTTTCCTCCGGTGTCTTGCTCTCCCTGGTATCCATGGCGCATCTCCTTTGACGCTGGATTCGCCCGCCATGGATGGGTGACCCTATGGCGGGCCTATAAATTCACGACATCGAAGTTAACGTCCGGGTTCACGTCAGCCTCATAGTCGACATCGTCGCGCTCGAACCCGAACAGCTTCAGGAAGTCGTGCTTGTAACCAGCATAGTCGGTGATCTGGAACAGGTTCTCGGTGGTCACCTGCGGCCACAGGTCCTTGCACGCCTGCTGCACGTCATCACGCAGCTCCCAGTCGTCCAGGCGCAGGCGGCCGGCTTCGTCGGTCGTCATCTCTCCGCCGTAGAGCCGTTCGCCGAACAGTCGGTTGAGCTGGTCGATGGTGCCTTCGTGCAGGCCCTTCTCCTTCATCACCTTGTAGACCATGGCGATGTACAGCGGCATGACCGGGATGGCGGCACTGGCCTGGGTCACCACCGACTTGAGCACCGCCACGTTGGCGCCACCGCCGGTGGACTTGAGCCTGGCGTCGATCTCACCGGCGGCGCGGTCGAGATCCTCCTTGGCCTTGCCCAGCGCACCGTGCCAGTAGATCGGCCAGGTGATCTCGGTGCCGATGTAGCTGAACGCCACGCTGCGCGCACCCGGGGCCAGCACGCCGGCACGGTCCAGGGCGTCGATCCACAGCTCCCAGTCCTCGCCGCCCATCACCGCCTTGGTGTCCTCGATCTCCTGCTCGGTGGCGGGCTCGACCTCGGCTTCGATGATGGTGTCCTTGTTGGTGTCGATGGCCGTGGCACGGTAGGTTTCGCCGATCGGCTTGAGCGCGGAGCGCTTCAGCTCACCGCTGTCGGGCAGCTTGCGTACCGGCGAGGCCAGCGAATAGACCACCAGATCGATCTGGCCCATGTCCTGCTTGATCAGCTCGATGGCCTTTTCACGCGCTTCGTGAGAGAAGGCATCGCCGTTGATCGACTTGCTGTAGAGCCCCTCGGCCTTGGCGAACTTGTCGAAGGCGGCGGCGTTGTACCAGCCTGCGGTGCCTGGCTTCTTCTCGCTGCCGGGCTTCTCGAAGAACACGCCCAGGGTATCGGCGCCATAGCCGAACGCCGCGGTGACGCGTGCCGCCAGGCCATAGCCGCTCGAGGCGCCGACCACCAATACCTTCTTCGGCCCGTTGGCCTTGTCGAACTGGCGAGCGCGGGTCGCCTCGATCTGCTCGAGCACGTTCTTCTCGCAACCGACCGGATGGGTAGTGGTACAGATGAAACCGCGAACCTTGGGTTTGATGATCACGACAGACCTCGTTGTTGGTGGTGCAGCGCCGCGCAGGACGCCGGATCGATACGAATGGACAGTGGCGACATTCTAGCGGCCACGCATGCGTCTGTCCGCACTTGAGCGACGATGGCACCTGGTGCACGATGCAAAACCGGTAATGCCATGGCAGGAGGTGATATGAACGCGCAGGCGCTAGTGGACGAACGCGGCGAACTGTGGCTGGCGCTGGCACCGCTATGGCTGGACCGCGAGCCGAGCGAGCGCGAGTACGCCCACATGGTGGAAGTGATCCAGCGCCACGAGCTGACGCTGCACCAGCTGGAGTGGATCTTTCGCCTGGAACTCGCGCCGGTGCTGGCACGCAACCAGGTGTCGATCGCCGGCAATTGGCGTAATTTCGACGACTATCGGCTGATGCAGCAGCTGGTGGCTCACAATCTGCGACTCAAGGGCTGGCGGCGCAAGGGCTGGGCACTGTTCTCGGGGCTGACCACGATGATGACCCGGCATCGCTGGAACGAGCTGATAGCGCGAGTGGCAATGGAGCGCGGGGAGTCGCCTCACTCCTGATACCGACCTGAACTAGAGCTGGAACTTCTCGTCGAGGGCCTCTTCCAGCGCCAGCTCCAGTTCCTGACCGCTCGCGCGCGGCGAGAAGCGTTGAATCACCCGGCCATCCCGGGCCACCAGGAACTTGGTGAAGTTCCACTTGATCATCCCGGTGTGCATCACTCCCGGCGCCTTGCGCTTGAGCTCGACGAACAGCGGATGCGCCCCGGTGCCGTTTACCCGCACTTTTTCCATGACCGGAAACGTCACACCGTACTGGCTCGTGCTGAAGGCACAGAAGTCCAGCGCGGTCTCAGGCGACTGGCGGGCGAACTGGTTGCACGGAAAGGCCAGCACGGTGAAACCGCGGTCGCGATGGCGGCGGTAAAGACGCTCCAGCTCACCGAGCTGGGGCGTGAAGCCACAGCGGCTGGCTACGTTCACGATCAATAGCACCTGTCCCTGCAGGGCACGCAGGTTGAAGGGCTCGCCGCGAAAGGTACGGCATTCGTGCTCGTGGATGGCCATGTCTCGCCTGCCTCGCTGTCACCTCTCACCACGCCACGTTTCACACGTAGCACTCCTCAGCGCACCGAGGCAACCTTTCCTGGGTCAGCCCAAGCCAGGCTTTCTTCGCACGCTGGCTTCAAGCCTACCGAGAAGCGGCTGCGCCGTCACGCCTTGGGCGCGTTGACCACTCCCGCGCGACTGGTCATGCTGAATGGACAGCAACACCGAGGACAGGTGCCATGCGCGACAATGCTCCCCGTAGCCGCCTGGCCACCCACGAAGTGGTCAACCAGCCCGATACGCCCGGCGACCGGGACTTCTTCGCCTCCGACTTGCCGCTGCGAGAAGCGCTGGAGCGCGAAGCCCCGGCCTGGGTGGCCGAACGCCTGGCGCCGCTGGGCCGAGAAGCGGGCAGCGCTCGCGTGCAGGAGCTCGGCGAGCTCGCCAACCGCCACCCACCGGAGCTGCGCCTGTTCGACCGCCACGGCCGGCGGCTGGACGAGGTGCGCTATCACCCCGCCTACCATGAGCTGATGCGCCTGGCCCTGGAAGGCGGCTGGCATGCCGTGGCCTGGCAGGAGGAGGGCCGCGGCGGGCACCAGGCGCATATCGCCGCTCTCTACCTGCTGACTCAGGCTGAACCGGGCTTCTGCTGCCCGGTGACGATGACCCACGCCGCCATGCCGGTGCTACGCCGCAACCGCGCTATCGAAGCCGAATGGGCCCCAGGCCTGCTGGCCAACGTCTACGACCCCCGTGCGCTGCCCGCTGGCGAAAAGCGTGGCCTCACCTTCGGCATGGCGATGACCGAGAAGCAGGGCGGCAGCGATGTGCGCCGCAACACCACGCACGCCGAGCGCGATGGTGACCACTGGCGACTCACCGGTCACAAGTGGTTCTGCAGCGCGCCGATGTCGGATGCCTTCCTCACCCTGGCTCAGACCGATGCCGGGCTCTCGTGTTTTCTGGCGCCACGCTTCACTGCGGACGGCGAGCGCAACGCCATCGAGATCCAGCGGCTCAAGGAGAAGTGCGGCAACCGCGCCAACGCCTCGGCCGAGATCGAATATCGCGATGCTTGGGCCACATTGGTCGGCGAACCGGGCCGTGGCGTAGCCACCATCATCGACATGGTGCAGCAGACCCGCCTGGATGCTGCCACCGCGCCGGTGGGCATGATGCGTCAGGCGCTTGCCGAGGCGTGGGGGCACGTGCGCCAGCGTCAGGCCTTCGGCCGCAAGCTCGCCGAACAGCCGCTGATGCAGGCGGTGATCGCCGACCTGGCGCTGGAGGTGGAAGCCGGCCTGGCCCTGACCCTGCGCGCCGCCCGCGCCTTCGACGGCGATGCCCGCGGCGAGGCCCACGAGACGGCCCTGGCGCGGGTGCTGCCCACCCTGGCCAAGTACTGGCACAACAAGCGCGGCCCCGGCTTCATGGCCGAGGCCATGGAATGCCTGGGCGGCATCGGCTACGTGGAGGAGACGCCGCTGGCGCGGCTCTACCGCGAGGCGCCGGTGAATTCCATCTGGGAAGGTTCGGGCAACGTGATCTGCCTGGACCTGCTGCGAGTGCTGGCGCGTCATCCCGAATCGATCGCCGCCCTGCGCGACGAGCTACGCGCGGCTCAAGGCTTGCAGCAGGACCTCGACCTGGCCTTGGCCGGGCTCGAGCGCGATCTGGCGCTGCCCGCCGAGGAGCTCGAGCCGCGTGCCCGCTGGCTGGCCCAACGCCTGGCCCAGAGCCTGCAAGCCGCGCTGCTGCTGCGCCACGCGCCGAGCGAGGTCGCCGAGACCTTCTGCCGCTCGCGCCTCGGCGTAGAGGCGAGCCCCGTCTACGGCGTGCTGCCGGCCGGCACGCCGCTGGCGGCGATTCTGGCGCGGATCGGTGACTGATCGGAGGCCAACATCGGGATCTCATCGGCCGGTACCGGCCGCGACAGGCCAAAGCCCTGTACGTGAGTGCAGCCGAAGCGGGTCAGCGTGGGCAGGCAGTCGAGTTCCTCGACGCCTTCGGCCACGACCCGAATGCCCAAGCGGCGGCCGAGCAGGGCAATGGCCTCGACGATCGCCGCGTCCTGGCTGTCCTGCTGCAGGTGACGAATGAAGCTGCGGTCGATCTTGAGCTCGCTGATGGGCAACATCTGCAAGCGCGAGAGCGACGAGAAACCGACCCCGAAATCGTCCACCGCCACCTCCATGCCACTGAGGTGCAGCCGCGCGGCGATCTCCGAACCCAGCAGCTCGTCGTCCATTGCCGCCGTTTCGGTAATCTCCAGCACTACCAGGGGTGAATCGGCCGGGGCCAGTTGGCGGGTCAGCGCCGGCAGCTGCGACGCCATCAGGTCTTCGGCGGTGACGTTGACCGATAGTGACAGCAGCACGCCCTGCTCGCGCCAGCGCTGGGCATCGGACAGCGCCTGCTCGAGCACATGGCAGGTCAGGCGCCGACTCTGGGCGGACGTGAGCATAGGGAGGAAACTGGCCGGGCCGATCAGTCCGATCACGGGATGCGCCCAGCGCACCAGCGCCTCGACGCCGCTCAGGCGGCCGCTGGCCAGTTCGAACTGTGGCTGGTAGTGCACGGTGAGCTCGCGGCGCTGAAGCGCCGTCTCCAGCTCATCGGCAGAGAAGAAAGGGCTGTCCTCGGGCACGATGGTCGGCTTGCACCCGGGGCTCAGCCGCTCCAGGCGCTGCCTGAGTTCGGCCAGGCGCATCGGCTTGTCCAGCGAGCCGAGCATCTGCAGCCCCAGGGTATGGCCGACCCGCTCGGCAATGCGCGAGATCTTGCGCTCGACACCGCCCAGCAGCAGCACCCAGCCGGCGAAGCGCTGCTCGGCCAGCAGCCGCAGCAGCTCGATGCCGTCCGGGTCGCCAAACTCGAGCCCCATGATCACCAACTGCGGCGAGCACTCGTCGAGCTCCGCCAGCAAGGCATCTGCCCGGCGATAACAGCGGCTCTCCAGACCCAGCACGTGCAGCTGTAGCGACAAGACCGCTACCACGTCGGGATCCTCGTCGAGCACCATCGCCAGGGCTCGCTCTTCTTCTTCGAATTCCGCTAAGAGGTTCATCAGGGGGATCCCGCTCACGAATTATCCTGAGGCTAACATCATCCCTGACGACCAGCCGGCTAGATTGTCAACGCTGCCCCTCAGCCGAGGGGGCCGATCACCACCCGCAGCGCAAGCGCCAGCAGCATCACGCCGGTAATACGATGAATCCAGTGCGCACGCAGTTGCAGCCAGGGCAGCACGCGCGAATGGGTCAACGACACCGCCACCAGCACGTACCAACCGCCATCGATGATCATTGCCGTCAACACGATGATCGCCTTGGCGGCGAGCGACATCTCCGGGGTGACGAACTGGCTGAGCAGCGCGACGAAGAACAGGATCAGCTTGGGGTTGCCCAGCGCCACCAGCATGCCCTCGCGGGCCGCCTGGCGCCGAGTGGTGGCAACACCGGCCGCTTCCAGCGCTGCCGCCCTGCCGGCACGCAGCGCCTTGACGCCGAGCCAGGCCAGGTAAGCCGCTCCACCCCAGGTGATGAGCTGGAACAGCGTAGGAAAGCGCACGATCAACGCTCCCAACCCCAGCACCGTGAGCAGGGCATAGAATCCCACCCCCAGGGCGTGGGAGAGCGCCGCCACGATGCCTGGCGTGCGCCCGCCACCGAGCGTATGCCGCAGCACCAGAGCCAGGCTAGGCCCCGGCGACATCGCACCCATGGCACACACGGCCACCAGCGACATCCAGAGTGAAAGCGGCATCCCCTGCTCCTTTTCGATGTTTAGGGCGACGATGTTTACGGACGGCGCGTCATCTCAACGGTGGAACTGACCTTCCCGCTCAGGCTGCCAGAGGATCGCATCGACGCGAAGTCGTGCTCCGCCGCCATCCGGTAACGGCCAGTCGATCTCGTCGCCGATGCGCAGGCCAATGAGTCCGGCTCCAATGGGCGCCATCACCGAGATGCCGTCTTCGGTAGCCGCCAGCGCATGGGGGTAGACCAGCGTGCGTATCATCTGGCGGTTGCGTGTCAGATCGGTGAATTGCACCTGGCTGTTCATGCTGACCACGTCTGCCGGGATCTCTTCGGGGTCGATCACCTCGCCGCGCTCGAGCTCCTCTTCCAGGCAGTCGGCAACGAAGCGATCCTTGTCGTCGGCGTGGTCGATCAGGCGCTGCAGCCGCTCCGCATCCAGACGATTGATGATAAGGG
This sequence comes from Halomonas sp. LR3S48, assembly GCF_025725665.1. Taxonomy (NCBI): domain Bacteria; kingdom Pseudomonadati; phylum Pseudomonadota; class Gammaproteobacteria; order Oceanospirillales; family Halomonadaceae; genus Halomonas; species Halomonas sp. LR3S48. Next base: position 3,942,645 of record NZ_CP107009.1, read on the forward strand.
GGGGACGGGACGACATACGACCTCCTTGGCACCGACAGCGAAGCGTGCTGTCGGCCATGCAACGAAAACAGCCCTTCGCCCCGGCGGGGAGAAGGACTGTGGCTCTCATCATGATAAGCCCTAGCCTGGGGAATGTCAGGCCCGCCTGAAGCTCCTAGGGTTTTGGTTGCCGCTTCGACGTCGCCAGCAGCACCCCGGCCAGCGCGACAAGCACAACGCCGACGAAAGCCCCCGGACTTTGCTGCTGCCAACCGAACAGCGCCAGCACGACGCCCAGGACACCGAGCGCCCAGGCAAACCGCTTCACACCCATATCGCCACCTCTCTGGATTTTATTCGCTCAGCATGCAGCGGACGGAGAGGTACATCAAGAGAACGGCACATAGCACGACCGGCACCCAAGGCCCGCAGCGAAAGCGCGAACGTGCCGGTAAGCTACGCTGTCAAAGCGGTAGGCAAGGAACCACAGGAACGATCTCTCATGAAGCTACACGACACCCACCGTGACGATGTCGGATCGGGCGCCATCATGGGCACCCTCGAGGAGAACGAGGCCCACTATTCCGAAGAGGGCTTCTGGGACAAGGTCGCCCATAGCGCCCGCCGGGCAGGCAGGAAGACCCTCGAGCCCGCGCTGAAGATGTATTACGCCGCGCAGGACCCCAACACGCCGCTGTGGGCGAAGACCACCATCTATGGCGCGCTGGGGTATTTCATCTCACCCATCGACGCCATCCCCGACCTTACCCCCTTTCTCGGCTACACCGATGACATGGGCGTGCTGGCCGGCGCACTCGCCATCGTCGCCGCCCGCATCAACGACAAGCACCGGGAGCAGGCCAAGGCCACGCTGACCCGGTGGTTCGGGTAGGATTCAGCCCCCTGCACCGACTGCAGGAGAGGCCATAAACGCAAACAGCCGCTTATAAGCGGCTGTTTTTCAATGACTTCTCTATCAGTGGTACCGGCGGTCGGACTCGAACCGACAAGGGCTTGCACCCGGCGGATTTTGAATCCGCTGCGTCTACCAATTCCGCCACGCCGGCAGCGCCGAGCATTATACGTGGCCGGTGCGGCAGGTCAATCGCCAGGCCTGACGCGAGAGACGATTTTCGGTATCCTTGCCGGCTGTTTCGGCGGCTCGCGAGCCGCCGTGCACGAATTCTCTCGATGACCAATGCGGACCCGACCTGCATGCAGCGCGCCGACTTCCATTACGAGCTCCCCGAGGAGCTGATCGCCCGCTATCCGTCCGAACGGCGCAGCGACTGTCGCCTGCTGTGCGTCAACGGCGAGAGCGGCAAGCTGGCCCATCGCCGCTTCACCGACCTGGTGGAGCTGCTCGAGCCGGGCGATCTGCTGGTGTTCAACGACACCCGGGTGATTCCGGCACGCCTGCACGGCCACAAGGCCAGCGGTGGCAAGGTGGAGATGCTGCTGGAGCGCCCGCTGGACGCCCATCGCGGGCTGGCCCATATCCGCTCCAGCAAGTCGCCCAAGCCGGGCACCGAGCTGATCTTCGAGGGCGATATCCGCGCCGTGGTCGAGGGCCGTCGCGAGGCGCTGTTCGAGCTGCGCTTTCTCGGCGAGACGCCGCTGATCGAGCTGCTCGAGCGCCACGGTCACATGCCGCTGCCGCCCTACATCGACCGCGCCGACGAACTCGCCGACCGCGACCGCTACCAGACCGTCTATGCCCGTCGTGACGGCGCCGTGGCCGCCCCCACCGCCGGACTGCACTTCGACGAACCGCTGCTGGAACGGCTGGCGGCGAAAGGCGTCGAAAGTGCCTTCGTCACCCTGCACGTGGGTGCCGGCACCTTCCAGCCGGTGCGTGCCGACGACATCCGCGAGCACCAGATGCACAACGAATGGATCGAGGTGAACGAAGCGGCCTGTGACAAGGTGCGCGCGGCCAAGGCCGCGGGGCGCCGCGTGATCGCGGTGGGCACCACCAGCGTGCGCTGCCTGGAGAGTGCCTGTGCATCGAGCGCGGACGGCGAGATCGCCCCGTTCAGCGGCGAGACCGATATCTTCATCTATCCCGGCTACGCGTGGCGCTGCGTGGATGCACTGATCACCAACTTCCACCTGCCCGAGTCGACCCTGCTGATGCTGGTCTCCTCCTTCGCCGGGTATGAGACCACCATGGCGGCCTATCGCGAAGCCGTGGCCGAGCGCTACGCCTTCTTCAGCTATGGCGACGCGATGTTCCTGACCCACAAGCGCTCCTGAACCCCAAGAATAGCTGACCCGCGAGACGTCCTGCGTTGCGACGTCTTGCCGTAAAGAAGAGATGTCAATGCGAAACGAATGCTTCATGTCCTTCGAGCGACTGGCCAGCGACGGCCGGGCCCGCCGCGGTCGCCTCACCTTCCCTCGCGGCACGGTGGAGACGCCGGCCTTCATGCCGGTGGGCACCTACGGCACGGTCAAGGGCATGACGCCCGACTCGGTGGAGGAAATCGGTGCCGAGATCATCCTAGGCAACACCTTTCACCTGTGGCTGCGCCCCGGCACCGAGGTGATCGAAGCCCACGGTGACCTGCATGACTTCGCCCAGTGGCACAAGCCGATCCTCACCGATTCCGGCGGTTTTCAGGTCTTCTCGCTGGGCGAAATGCGCAAGATCACCGAGCAGGGCGTGCACTTCCGCTCGCCGGTAGACGGCGCCAAGGTGTTCATGGGGCCGGAGGAGTCAATGGCGGTGCAGCGTTCGCTGGGCTCCGACGTGGTGATGATCTTCGACGAGTGCACCCCCTACCCGGCCACCGAGAAGGAGGCGGAGCTCTCCATGGAACGCTCGCTGCGCTGGGCCCAGCGCTCCCGCGATGCCCATGGCGACTCCCCCTCGGCACTGTTCGGCATCATCCAGGGCGGCATGTATCCCGAACTGCGCCGCCGCTCGCTGGATGGCCTGTTGGAGATCGGCTTCGACGGCCTGGCCATCGGCGGCCTCTCGGTGGGCGAGCCGAAGGAAGAGATGATCCGGGTGCTCGACTATCTGCCGCAATGGATGCCCGAAGAGACCCCGCGCTACCTGATGGGCGTGGGCAAGCCGGAGGATCTGGTGGAAGGCGTGCGCCGCGGCGTCGACATGTTCGACTGCGTGATGCCCACCCGCAACGCCCGCAACGGCCACCTGTTCACCGCCGAAGGCACGATCAAGATCCGCAACGCCAAGCACCGCCACGACACCCGCCCGCTGGAGGAGGGGTGCGACTGCTACACCTGCCAGCATTTCTCGCGCAGCTACCTGCACCACCTGGACCGCTGCGGCGAAATGCTCGGCTCGATGCTCAATACGATCCACAACTTGCGCTATTATCAGCGCCTGATGGCCGGTTTGCGCGGTGCCATCGAAGCGGGTACATTGGCTGACTTCGTGACAGGCTACTATGCGCAGCGGGGGCTGCCGGTACCCGACGCACCAGATTGACCGCCGGCCGGTGGCGTCAGGCCAGGCGCCACCGGCCGTCATCAGCTGCTTACTTCATTCGCGACCCAACTTACCTTCTTTCAGGAGAGACGCTTCTCATGCTGGACTTCTTCATCTCCCCGGCCATGGCCCAGGACGCCGGCGCCGCAGGTGGCGGCATCGCCCAGATCGTCATGCTGGTCGGCTTCGTGCTGATCTTCTACTTCCTGCTGTGGCGCCCCCAATCCAAGCGTGCCAAGCAGCACCGCGAGCTGGTCGGCGGCCTGTCCAAGGGCGACGAAGTGGTGATCGGTGGCGGCCTGGTGGGTCGCATCACCAAGGTGGGCGACGAGTTCCTCACCCTGGAGATCGCCGACAACACCGAAGTCAACGTACAGAAGAGTGCCGTGGCCAACGTGTTGCCCAAGGGCACCATCAAGTCCATCTGACGTCGATGCTCCTCGCCCTTGCCGATGGCTCTTCCGAGCCTGGTGACGGCGAGGGTCGCATGGCGGCCGGCTGCCCTGTCCTCGCGGATCGGGGATCCGGCCGCACTGCCGTCCTGTAGCCTTCTTTACGCAACCTAGGCAGGGCTCCCATGCTCAACCGTTATCCCCTATGGAAGTATCTGCTGATACTCATCGTGCTGCTCGGCGGCCTGATCTACTCGCTACCCAACCTCTTTCCCGAGGATCCCGCGGTTCAGATCAGCAGCGCCCAGGGCGATAGCACCCTCGATGAGGCACAGCTCGAGCGCGTCCAGCAGTCCCTCCACGATGCCGGCATCGACATCAAGGCCATCGAGCGCGAAGAAGCCAGCGTGCTGATTCGCCTCAACGATCCCGACCATCAGCTGCGCACTCGCGACCTGGTCGCCGAGCAGCTCGGCGACGGCTTCGTGGTGGCGCTCAACCTCGCCGAATCCACCCCCACCTGGCTGCAGGGCCTGGCCGCCTCGCCGATGACCCTGGGCCTGGACCTGCGCGGCGGCGTGCATTTCCTGCTCGAGGTCGACATGGACGCGGCGGTGACCCAACGCCTGGAGGTCAACGCCAGCGCCATGCGCGAACAGCTGCGCAGCGAGCGTATCCGCTATCGGGGCACCGATATCGAGAACCGCACCCTGACCATCACCTTCGCCAGCGAAGAGGATCGCGACAGCGCACGCCGGCTGATCAGTCGCGAGTTCCGCGATTTCGACTATGCCAGCGAGCAGGAAGGTCGCGCTTCGCTGCTGATCATGACGCTGACCGAGCAGGCGGTGGCCGAGATCCAGGACTACGCCATCAACCAGAACCTCACTACCCTGCGCAACCGGGTGGACGAGCTGGGCGTGGCCGAACCGATGGTGCAGCGCCAGGGTCCGGACCGCATCGTGGTCGAGCTGCCCGGCGTACAGGACACCGTGGCCGCCAAGCGCGTGGTGGGCGCTACCGCCAACCTCGAGTTCCGCCTCGAGGCGCGCCCGGACACCCCGGACGCGGAGACCGAGTCCTTCGCCTTCCGCAACAATCCCAATCGCACCGCCGACCTGATGCGCGACGTGATCATCACCGGCGACAGCGTCTCCAGCGCCAACCACAGCTTCGACGAGAACGGCCGGCCCCAGGTCAACATCAACCTGGACGGTACCGGCGGCACGCTGATGAACCGAGCCACCCGCACCAATATCGGACGCAACATGGCGGTGCTGTTCATCGAGCACAAGTCTCGCGACCGGGTGGTGATGGAGGATGGCGAAGAGGTGACGGTTCGCGAACCCTACACCGAACGCGGCCTGATCAGCCTCGCCACCATCCAGAGCGCACTGGGCAACAGCTTCCGCATCACCGGGCTCGATTCGCCCACCGAGGCAGCCGAGCTGGCCCTGCTGCTGCGCTCCGGCTCGCTGGCGGCGCCGATCTACTTCGTTCAGGAGCGTACCATCGGCCCGAGCCTCGGCGCCGAGAACATCGAGCGCGGCTTGATGTCGGTGCAGATCGGCCTGCTGCTGGTGGTGCTGTTCATGCTGATTCGCTACAAGGTGTTCGGCGTCTTCGCCAACCTGGCGCTGGCCTTGAACCTGACCTTGCTGATCGCGGCGATGTCACTGCTCGGTGCCACCCTGACGCTGCCCGGCATCGCCGGCATCGTGCTGACGCTGGGCATGGCGGTGGACGCCAACGTGCTGATCTTCGAACGCATACGCGAGGAGCTGCGTGGCGGGCTGTCGGTCCAGCAGGCCATCCATGCCGGCTACGAGCGAGCCTTCAGCTCCATCGTCGACGCCAACATCACCACCCTGCTGGTGGCGATCATCCTGTTCTCGATCGGCACCGGCCCGGTCAAGGGCTTCGCCGTGACCCTGTCGCTGGGGATCCTCACTTCGCTGTTCACCGCCCTGATGGTGACACGCGCGATGGTGAACCTCGTCTACGGCGGCAAGCCGGTCAAGAAGCTCTGGATCTAAGGCTCACCAACTTGAGGTGGTTATGAAGACCCTCGTCAACCGTCAGTTCGACTTCATGGGCAAGCGCCGGATCGCTTTTATCGTTTCCGGCCTGATGATCCTGGTGTCGATCGCTTCACTGCTGTTCCAGCAGCTCAACCTGGGGCTGGACTTCACCGGCGGCACCCTGGTCGAGGTGCGCTACGCCGTGGCCCCCTCGCTGGATGCGGTGCGCCAGGTGCTGGAAGCCGCCGAGTTCCGCGACGTCTCGGTACAGACCTTCGGCGCCTCCAACGAGGTGTTGATCCGCCTGCAGCAGGCCTTCGACGCCGAGGTGGGCGATCGTGTGATCGAACTGCTGCGCGCCGAAGGTGACGCCGTGGAGCTGGTGCGCGCCGAGTTCGTCGGCGCCCAGGTCGGCGAACAGCTGCGCGACCAGAGCGGCCTTGGCCTGCTGGTGGCGCTGGGGGTAGTGATGCTCTACGTCGCCTTCCGCTTCCAGTACAAGTTCGCCATCGGCGCGCTGCTGGCGCTGATGCACGACGTCATCATCGTGGTCGGCGTCTTCTCACTGTTCCAGCTGGAATTCGACCTCACCGTGCTCGCCGCGCTGCTGGCGGTGATCGGCTACTCGCTCAACGACACCATCGTCGTCTACGACCGCATCCGCGAGACGATCCGCACTTCGCGCATCGACGACATGCCGGCGATCTTCAACGAAGCGATCAACCTCACCCTGTCGCGCACGCTGGCGACCTCCGGCACCACCCTGCTGGTATTGCTGGCACTGCTGATCCTCGGCGGCGACATGATCCATTACTTCTCCATCGCCCTGATCCTCGGCATCGTGGTAGGCACCTTCTCCTCCGTTTACGTGGCAGCCGCCCTGCTGTTGACCGTGCACCTGGAACGCAAGGACCTGATACCGCCGAAGAAAGAGGTGGACGCGGAGGAAGAGCAGTTGCCCTAGGAAAGGCACCCATGACGTCTGCGCTCGGTATCTTGGGCGCAGCGGTGCCCTGAAACGAAACCGCCCCCGCAGCGCTGCTGCGGGGGCGGTTTCGTTGCGGGCTGTATCGAGACTTAAAAGTGGGGCTTGAGCTGCTGCACCAAAGCCTTGTACAGGCGCGGGCCGGCGGCCATCAGTTGCCCTGCGGTATCCACGCCGGGCTGGCCATCGGGCGTTCCCATCAGCGCTCCGGCTTCCTTGAGCAGCAGGCTGCCGACCAGGCGGTCCTGTTCCTCCAGCCCCAGTACGAAGGCGGCATCGACGCGGCCCGCAGCCAGTTCGGCCATGTCGAGCAGGCCGCTGCCGGTAGCCAGTTGGCTCTCGACCTGAGGGCCGAGCTGCTGGATCAGGGTCAGGTAGGCAGGCAGGTAGCGCGAGCGCTGCTCGCTTTCGGGCAGGCTCATGGCCATGCGCGAACCAAGAATGGCGTTGGACTTGGGCACGCGAATGCGCTTGCCGTTGTGCTGGGCACCGCGGCCACGGCTGGTCAGGTATTCATCGTCGCTGAAGGGGCAGATCACCACCGCATGCTCCGGGCGGCCCTTCACCAGGCATACCACCGACAGGGCAAAGCCGCTGCCGGCCACGCCCAGGCTGGAATAGCCGTGGAAGGGCTCGATACGCCATTCGATGTCCTGTCCCTCGCCTTCGCCGGCGCGGTGGGGCGTGAAGCGGCCCACCACCCCATGTTGGGGATAGCCGCGGTTGAGCTGACGCTGGATCAGCGTTTCGGCATTACGAGCAGTGTCCTCGAGCAGGCGCTCGAGGTTGTGTTCCTCGTGAGAATTCTCGATGCGCTCACGAATGCGCAGGAACTGTTCGGCGGCGCTGCGTGTGGCACGCAGGGCAAATTGGACCATCGGATGCATGATCGGGCCTTGGAGCGTCGGTGATGTTAAAGAACAGGCGAGTTCGAACGCGTAGTGCGGGTCGAACGTGGCGTACGGGTCGCACGCATGGCGCGCATCCTAGCAGAATCGCGGCAACTGCGCCATCGCCGCCAGTGGGCATGATAGACTTGCCCTTCCCTGGGTTCCCACGTTTTATCGTCAACGGCAGAGACAGTTCCATGCTCGACCGCATTCGCATCGTGCTGATCGGCACCAGCCATCCCGGCAACATCGGCGCCACCGCTCGCGCCATGCACAACATGGGACTCGGCGATCTGGCCCTGGTCGCGCCGCGCTGCCAGCCGCTGACCAGCGAGAGCATCTCGCGCGCCTCCGGGGCCGATCATATCGTGCATGCCGCGCGCACCGTCGCCACTCTCGAGGAAGCCGTCGCCGACTGCACCCTGGCGGTAGGCGCCAGCGCCCGCTCGCGCACCCTGCCATGGCCGATGATTACCCCTCGCGCCTTGGGCGAGCGCCTGCCACAGGAACTTGCCGGCCCCGAGTCGCGAGTGGCACTGGTGTTCGGCCGTGAGGACAGCGGGCTCTCCAACGCCGAGCTGCAGCGCTGCCATGCCCACGTGCACATCCCCACCAACCCCGACTTCAGCTCGCTCAACCTGGCCGCCGCGGTACAGGTGCTGGCCTACGAGTGCCGCCAGGCCTGGCTCGGCGCCGGCAGCAATGTCGGCGAACAGGAAGCGGAGCCGCACCAGCCGCTGGCGAGTCACGAGGAGTTGGAGCACTACTTCGCTCACCTGGAGCGCACCCTGATCGACATCGGCTTCCACGACCCGGCGCAGCCGCGCCAGCTGATGGCCCGGCTGCGCCGTTTCACCCTGCGCGCCCGCCCCGAGCGCATGGAACTCAACATCCTGCGCGGCATCCTGTCGGCCACGGAGAAGTGCGCCGCCACGCGAGAGGGCGAGCCCCTTGGGGTGAGCGTCCACGGCAAGCAGCGTAACGTCGGCGAGACGGACGACAACGCAACGCATTCGGGGCGCGAGCGGTAGACGCCTTGAACGCTGCCCGCTGCGTCCCCATATGATGCAACTGTCACCTATTGCTTACCCGCCGCCCAGGCCGCCTCACCGCCACCCAAGGACCGCTGCATGTTTCAACGACTGCGCGAGGACATCAATAGCGTATTCGCCCGTGACCCGGCGGCGCGCAACTTTCTGGAAGTGCTGACCAACTATCCGGGGCTGCATGCGCTGCTGCTGCATCGCCTCGCCCATTGGCTGTGGAAGAAGCATCTCAAGTGGCTGGCCCGCACCCTGTCGACCTTCTCGCGTTGGCTCACGGGCATCGAGATCCACCCCGGAGCGAAGATTGGCCGGCGCTTCTTCATCGACCACGGCATGGGTGTGGTGATCGGCGAGACCGCCGAGGTGGGCGATGACGTCACCCTCTACCAGGGCGTGACGCTGGGCGGCACCAGTTGGCACAAGGGCAAGCGCCACCCGACCCTGGGAGATGGCGTCATCGTCGGCGCCGGCGCCAAGATTCTCGGCCCTTTCACCGTCGGCGCCGGGGCCAAGGTCGGTTCCAACGCCGTGGTGACCAAGGAAGTACCCGCCGGCGCCACGGTGGTCGGCATCCCCGGCAAGATCGTCAAGCGAACCGAGCCGGATGCCGCCGAGGCGCTGGAGATCGACCCCGAGCGCCGCGAGGCGATGCGGCGCAAGTTCGGCTTCGATGCCTACGGCGTGAGCGAGGACATGCCCGACCCGGTGGCACGCTCGATTCAGGCCATGCTCGATCACATGCACGCCGTCGACGGACGCATCGAGCGCATGTGCGGCACCCTGCGCAAGCTCGATGCCAGCTATCGCGAGGGCAAGCTGCCGGAACTGCGCGACGAGGACTTCGCCGACATTCTCTCCGATGTCGACGGCTGTTGCGGCCCCACCGTCGACTCCGACAGCGGACATGACGAGGATCAAGGCGGACAGAACACCCCGCAGGGGAATGGTTGACCTTAACGGTCAGGCTTTACCATAATGGCGAATCGATCCACGGCTCGCCGCTCGCGGCGAGCGCTCGCTGACCTGCCGGCCTTGTCATGAGTCCCGAGACAAGCTTTCCGATGCGCCTGAAGAGCCCGCCATGCGTTTGACCACCAAGGGACGCTACGCCGTCACCGCCATGCTCGACCTGGCCCTGAACGCAGACAAGGGGCCCATCTGCCTGGCCGACATCTCGCGTCGCCAGGAGATATCCCTGCCCTACCTCGAGCAGCTCTTCGCCCGGCTGCGTCGCGCCGGGCTGGTCAACAGCGTTCGCGGCCCAGGCGGCGGCTACCTGCTGGCGCTGCCCGCGGCCGAGATATCGATATCGCGGGTGATCGATGCCGTCGACGAATCCGTGGATGCCACCCGCTGCCAGGGACTCTCGGACTGTCAGCAGGGCGACACCTGCCTGACCCACCATCTATGGTGCGACCTCTCCGAGCAGATCCGCAGCTTCCTCGACGGTATCACCCTCGGCCAGTTGGTCGAGCACGGCGACGTACGCCGCATCGCTGCCCGCCAGCGCAGCCGCCACGACGACAACACCATCCTGACCTCCTCGGAGATCCCGTGAGCCCATGAGCGCCCTCGTCTATCTCGACTACGCCGCCACTACCCCGGTCGACCCCCGGGTCGCCGACGTAATGCAGCGCTACCTCACGGTGGATGGCACCTACGCCAACCCCGCCTCGCGCAGCCACATGCTCGGCTGGCAGGCGGAACAGGCGGTGGAGAGCGCACGCCGCCAGGTGGCCGACCTGATCGCGGCCGACCCGCGCGAGATCGTCTGGACCAGCGGCGCCACCGAAGCCGACAATCTGGCGCTGATCGGCTTCATGCGCGCCAACCGTGAGCGCGGCCGGCACCTGGTGACATCGATCATCGAGCACAAGGCGGTGGTGGATACCGCCACGGCGCTGGAGAAGGAGGGCTTCGAGGTTTCCTGGCTGACGCCTGGCGCCGACGGACGTGTCACACCCGAGCAGTTGCGTGAAGCCATGCGTCCCGACACCGTGCTGGTGTCACTGATGGCGGTGAACAACGAGCTGGGCTGCATCCACGACCTGGCGGCCCTCGCCGAGGTGGCTCACGCCGGCAATGCGACTTTTCATGTCGATGCGGCCCAGGGCGTGGGTCGCATCGATCTCGATGTGGCCCGTCTCGGCATCGATCTGATGTCGCTCTCGGGGCACAAGGCCTACGGCCCCAAGGGCATCGGTGCCCTCTATGTGCGGCGCAGCCCGGACCTGCGCATCGAGCCGTTGATCCACGGTGGCGGGCATGAGCGTGGCATGCGCTCCGGGACCCTGCCCACCCACCAGATCGCCGGCATGGGCGAAGCCTTCAGCCTGGCCGCGGCCGAGGGCGAAGCCGACCAGGCGCGTATCCTGGCACTCCGGAACCGCTTGCTCGATGGGTTGTCCGATCTGGACGGCATTCATTGCAACACCGCGGTCGAGGTGGCGGTGCCCAACATTCTCAACCTTGCTTTCGAGGGCGTGGACGGCGAGTCGCTGCTGATGGCACTGCGCAGCATTGCCCTGTCGACCGGATCGGCATGCAACTCCGCCAGCGTCGAGCCATCCTATGTATTGAAGGGTATTGGCGTGCCCAGATCGCTGGCCCTGGCTTCGCTACGCTTCAGCTTCGGCCGTTTTACCACCGAGGCCGATATCGATGCGGCGCTCGACGCCTTGCACCATGCCCTTCCGGGCCTACGCCGCTAGCCAATTTCGCAGCAGGAGGAACAACATGGCGCATCTGTCGATTACCAACGCCGCCGCCGAGCAGATCCAGCGGGTACTCGAGGAGCGCGGGCAAGGACTGGGCCTGCGTGTCTCGGTCAAACCCAGCGGCTGCTCCGGCTACAGCTACGTGCTCGACTTCGCCGACGAAGCCGCCAACGACGACGCGGTGTTCGAAGAGCACGGCGTCACCGTCTTCGTCACTCCCGAGGCGCTGCCGATGCTCGACGGCAGCGAGGTCGATTACGTCTCGGAGGGGCTCAATCGCTTCTTCCGCTTCAACAACCCCAACGTGAAGGATCAGTGTGGATGCGGCGAGAGCTTCACCGTCTGAAGAAACACTGCACAAGTGTCTGCGCGGGCAAATCGCTGCGTTGCGCGCTGCTCGACATCCTCACCTAGTACCGCATAGGCTCCGGTGTCTGCGCTGCGTGCGCCTTGCGCTTCACTCCGCTCGCCGACTTGTGCAGCGTTTCTTTCCGCAGGAGTGACGATTGTTCAACGCCCTCCGGCAGCGGTATACTCTGCGCCCACAGTTTTCTCGCGCTGACTCGCCACGTGCAGCACACTCGGTACGCGGGGACGAACGCATCCAGAATCCGTAGCGCCGCGCCATACCGCCCCATCCGGGTAGGTACGGCGTGGCGCTATCCCCATACGAATCTCAATGGAGACAGGCCCACATGGCAACCGAACGTACCCTTTCCATCATCAAGCCCGACGCCGTCGCCAAGAATGCCATCGGCGAGATCATCTCCCGCTTCGAAAAGGCCGGCCTCAAGGTCGTCGCCGCCAAGATGCTGCATCTCTCCGAAGAGCAGGCCGGCGGCTTCTACGCCGAGCACAAGGAGCGCCCCTTCTTCAAGGATCTGGTGGGCTTCATGACCTCCGGCCCGGTGGTCGTCCAGGTGCTGGAAGGCGACGACGCCATTGCCAAGAACCGCGACCTGATGGGTGCCACCAATCCCAAGGAAGCCGCGCCGGGCACCATTCGCGCCGACTTCGCCGAGACCATCGACGCCAACGCCGTGCACGGCTCCGACTCGCCGGCTTCCGCAGAGCGTGAAGTGGCCTATTTCTTCAACGCCGACGAGATCCATTCACGTTAAGGCTGCGGCCAACCGTGCACTCCGCGGGGACGCTCCAGTCCCCGCTCTCGTCCTGCCCCGACCGACGTGATGCCATGACCGCCACTACCACCGCCCAACGTACCAACCTGCTCGGCATGACTCGCGAGGAGATGGAAGCCTTCTTCCTCTCCATCGGCGAGAAGAAGTTCCGAGCCGCCCAGGTGATGAAGTGGATCCATCACGAGGGTTGCGACGATTTCGAGTCCATGACCAACCTCTCCAAGCCGCTGCGTCAGCGGCTTGCCGAGGTAGCCGAGATTCGCGGTCCCGGCGTGGTCTACGAAGGGACTTCCAGCGACGGCACCCGCAAGTGGGTGCTGGAGGTGGAGGATGGCAGCTACGTGGAAACGGTGCTGATCCCTGCCGACAACGGCAAGCGCCGCACCCTGTGCGTGTCGTCCCAAGTGGGCTGTTCGCTCGATTGCAGCTTCTGTTCTACCGGCAAGCAGGGCTTCCAGCGCAACCTCACCGCCGCCGAGATCATCGGCCAGGTGTGGGTTGCCCAGCGTAGCGTGGGCCCGCGCAAGGATACCGCCAATCGCCCGGTCACCAATGTGGTCATGATGGGCATGGGCGAGCCGCTGATGAACTACGACAACGTCGTGCCGGCGATGAAGCTGATGCTCGACGACAACGGCTACGGGCTCTCCAAGCGGCGTGTCACCCTGTCCACCTCCGGGGTGGTGCCGATGCTCGACAAGCTCGGCGACGAGCTCGACGTGAGCCTGGCCATCTCGCTGCATGCCGCTACCGACGAGCTGCGCAGCGAGCTGGTGCCGCTCAACCGCAAGTACAACATCCGCACCCTGCTGGACGCCTGTCACCGCTACCTGGCCAAGTGCGACGACACGCGCATGGTGACCATCGAGTATACGGTGATCAAGGACGTCAATGACCAGCAGGAGCACGCGACGCAGCTGGCCGAGCTGCTGCGCGAGCTGCCGTGCAAGATCAACCTGATCCCGTTCAACCCGTTCCCCCATTCGGGTTACGAGAAGCCATCGCGCAACCAGGTGATGCGCTTCCAGCAGTGGCTCTATGAGCTGGGCTACACGGCGCCGATCCGCAGCACCCGCGGCGACGACATCGACGCCGCCTGCGGCCAGCTGGTGGGTCGCGTCAAGGACCGTACCCGCCGCCACGAGCGTTATATCCGCTCGATCCAGATCGACGCCGACTGAAGCGGGGTGCTGCCTTGACTTCAACACGTCACGGCGCTTTGATGGACAGGCTTTTTTTACCCCTGGCCAGCGCCAACCGGGCACCAGGCACGCCAGACATCGACAGCCAGACAGGCCCGACCATGAGGATGCCATGACGCGCGCCCCCTATCTGCCAAGCCGACGCATGCCGCTGGTAGCGATGGTGGTTGCATCGTTATGGCTCTCCGGCTGCGCCAACCGACTCGAGCAGCAGGCCGATGCAGACCCGACCGAGGCCTTCACCGAGCTGGGCATGGCGTACCTGGAGCGCGGCAATCTCCCGCGTGCCATGGCGGCACTCAACCGGGCCTTGGAGCGCGTTCCCGACGACCCCGAGGCGCTTCAGGCCATGGCCATCGTCTACCAGCGCCAGGGCGAGCGCGAGCAGGCCGACGAGATGTTCCAGCGGGCCATCGCGGCCGCTCCCGGCAACAGCCGCGCACGCAACAACTACGCCGCTTTTCTCTACGAGCACGGCCAGGTACGGCGTGCCTGCGAGCAACTCGAGCTGGCTTCCCGGGATACTCGCTATGCCAACCGGGCCCAGCTGTTCGCCAACCTGGGGCAGTGCCAGTGGGATATCGGTGCGATAGGGGAAGCGAGACATAGCCTGGAGCGAGCCCGCAGCCTCGATCCGCGCAACCCGAGAAGCTATTTCACGCTGGCTGCGCTGGAACTGGAGCAGGGGAATCCCGATCTTGCCCGGCAGCAGCTGGAAATTTTCGTGGGGCTTGCCGGCATGACGCCGGACGCCCGGGCGCTGGCCCAGCAGATCGCCGCCGCCGGCGCTGATACGCAGCGTGACGCACCTTGATCAACGACTCCAAGACGAAGGATGCTCAGCCATGAGCGACAACCAAGATATCGATGCCGCCGGCTTCACGTCGCCGGCCTCCCCCGGGGAGCTGCTTCGCCGCGAACGTGAAACGCAGGGACTGTCCCGCGAGGAAGTCGCCACGGCATTGAACCTGCGCCCTGCCGTCGTCACCGGCATGGAGGAGGACAGCTACGATCAGGTACCGGTCGCCACCTATCGCCGTGGCTACCTGCGCGCCTATGCCCGACTGCTGGGCATGGATGACCGCCCCGTATTGCAGGCCTATGCAGACCGCTTCGGCAATCAGGAGAACGAGCAGCGAGTCGCGCCGGTCCAGATCACCAAGCCGCCGTCGCGCATCGGCGCCTGGCTGTTCAAGCTGGTGACCCTGCTGGTGATCGCCGGCCTGATCGGCCTCACTCTGGTGTGGTGGCAAAGCCGCGACGGCAACGAACCGCCCACCGTCGACGCGACCGGCCCGGTCTCGGTCGAAACACTGGATGGCACCACCACCATCGAAGAGGAGCCGCGCCCCGAAGTCGAGGAGGCCCTGCCGCCGCTGCCCGAGGAGGGCGTCGACCCGCTCGCTGGCGAGGCCGAGGCGCCGTCCAGCGAAGTCGATCCCGCCGGAGCCCAGTCACTGACGGCACAGCCCGACGCGGACGAAGCCACCGCCAACGATGAAGCTCCCGCCAACGATGAAGCCACCGCCAGCGACGAGGCCGTCACTGACGAAGCCTCGGCACAGGATATCGTCACCGAGGAGCCCGAACCGGCCGAGACGTCGTCCTCCGCCGACCGCACCGTGCTGCAGTTGACCTTCAACGAGCAGTCCTGGACCGAGATCTTCGATGCCAACAACCGGCGCGTTTTCGTCGGTCTTCAGGAACCCGGCACCACGGCCACCGTCGAAGGAGAGCCCCCTTTCCGCCTGACCATCGGCAATGCCTCCGCCGTCGAGCTGAGCTGGGCCGGCGAACGCGTCGACCTCTCCGCTCGCGCCGGGGCCAACAACGTCGCCCGTTTCACCTTGGGAGAGTGATATGCATTCCCCATCGCCCATCGTTCGCCGCAAGTCGCGCCAGATCCACGTCGGCAAGGTGCCGGTCGGGGGTGATGCCCCGATCTCGGTACAGAGCATGACCAATACCGACACCCTGGACGTGGCCGCCACCGTAGCCCAGATCGAGCGCCTGGAAACCGCCGGAGCCGATATCGTGCGCGTCTCGGTGCCGAGCATGGACGCCGCCGAGGCTTTCGGACGCATCAAGCAGCAGGTCAACGTACCGCTGGTGGCCGACATCCACTTCGACTACAAGATCGCCCTGCGCGTGGCCGAGCTCGGTGTCGACTGCCTGCGCATCAACCCCGGCAACATCGGCAAGGAGGAGCGCGTGCGCGCCGTGGTCGGCGCCGCCCGCGACAACGGCATCCCGATCCGCATCGGCGTCAACGCCGGGTCGCTGGAGAAGGAGCTGCAGCGCAAGTACGGCGAGCCCACACCGGAAGCGCTGGTGGAGTCGGCCATGCGCCATATCGACCATCTCGACCGTCTCGACTTCCAGGAGTACAAGGTCAGCGTCAAGGCCAGCGACGTGTTCATGGCCGTAGCCGCCTATCGCCAATTGGCCAAACTGATCGAGCAGCCGCTGCACCTCGGCATCACCGAGGCCGGCGGGCTGCGCTCGGGCACCGTGAAATCCTCCATTGGCCTGGGCATGCTGCTGATGGACGGCATCGGCGACACCATTCGTGTCTCGCTTGCCGCCGATCCGGTGGAAGAGATCAAGGTCGGCTACGACATGCTCAAGAGCCTGCGCCTGCGCAGCAAGGGCATCAACTTCATCGCCTGTCCCAGTTGCTCACGTCAGAACTTCGACGTGATCGGCACCATGAACGCCCTTGAGGAGCGCCTCGAGGACATCATGACCCCGCTCGACGTCTCGGTGATCGGCTGTATCGTCAACGGCCCCGGCGAAGCCAAGGAGAGCGACATCGGCCTGACCGGCGGCAGCCCCGCCAACCTCGTCTATATCGACGGCAAGCCCGCGTCCAAGCTGCGTAATGAACATCTGGTCGACGATCTCGAAGCCCTGATCCGCGCAAAGGTACGCGAGAAGGAGCAGGCCGAACAGAACGTGATCGCCCGCGAGGCCTGAGCGGCCGTCGACCATCAAGGAGCCACCGTTGAGCAAGTCCCAGTCGAGCACCAACCAATCGAGCACCAAAGAGAGCGGCCAGAAAAAGATCCAGGCCATTCGTGGCATGAACGATCTGCTGCCGGGCCAATCCGCCCTGTGGCAGTACTTCGAAGGTATCGTTCAGGCGCTGATGCGGCGCTACGGTTACGCCGAGATCCGCACGCCCATCGTCGAGCAGACCGCCCTGTTCGCCCGCTCCATCGGCGAGGTCACCGACATCGTCGAAAAGGAGATGTACACCTTCGATGACCGTAATGGCGACAGCCTGACCCTGCGACCCGAGGGCACTGCGAGCTGCGTACGTGCCGCCATGGAGCACGGCCTGCTGCACAACCAGACCCAGCGGTTGTGGTACCAGGGCCCGATGTTCCGTCACGAGCGTCCGCAGAAGGGTCGCTACCGCCAGTTCCATCAGGTCGGCCTGGAAGCCTTCGGCCTGGAGGGGCCGGACATCGACGCCGAGGTGATCCTGCTCTCCGCGCGGCTGTGGCAGGAGTTGGGGCTCATCGAGCACGTCACCCTGGAGCTCAATTCGCTGGGCTCCAGCGAGGCCCGCGCCGCCTATCGCGACAAGCTGGTGGCCTACTTCGAACAGCATCGCGACCAGCTCGACGAGGACTCGCTGCGCCGCCTGTCGAGCAACCCGCTGCGCATTCTCGACTCCAAGAACCCGGACATGGCGCCGATGCTGGCCGACGCGCCCAAGCTGATGGATCACCTCGACGATGCCTCGCGCGAGCACTTCGAGGGCCTCACCGCCCTGCTCGAGGCCGCCGGCATCGACTACGTGATCAACCCGCGCCTGGTGCGCGGCCTCGACTACTACGGCCGTACCGTCTTCGAGTGGACCACCACGGCGCTGGGCAGCCAGGGCACGGTCTGCGCCGGCGGCCGCTACGACGGCCTGGTCGAGCAGCTCGGCGGCAAGCCGACCCCGGCGGTGGGCTTCGCCATGGGCATCGAGCGTCTGATCCTGCTGCTCGAGACCCTGGAACTGGTACCCGACGCCGCCCTGGCCGAGCTGGACCTCTACGTGCTGCCCATGGACGATGGCGCCACCGCCCGGGCCATGTTGCTTGCCGAACGGGTCCGCAGCGAACTACCCGAGCTGCGCGTGCAGTTGCACTGTGGCGGTGGCAGCTTCAAGAGCCGCATCAAGAAGGCCGACCGCAGCGGTGCCCGACTGGCACTGCTGCTGGGCGAGGACGAACTGGCCCTGGGCCGCGCGACGCTGAAGTTCCTGCGCGAGGAGCGCGAGCAACTGAGTCTGTCCCAGGACGCCCTGGCCGAGACCCTCGCCACCCTGGTGAGCGGTGCGCGCGCCTGACCGAACCGCATCTGTTGTGTAAAGGAGACCGCCCGTGGCGGAGCTGAGAACTGAAGAAGAGCAGTTGGAAGCCATCAAGCGCTGGTGGAAGGAGAACGGCACCGCGTTGATCGCAGGCGTGGCCATCGCGATTGCCGGCGTGGTGGGCTGGAATACCTGGCAGAGCTATCAGGAAAATCAGGCGGAAGCGGCCTCGATGCGCTATCAGCACCTGGTCAGCCTGGCCGACGGCGGCGAAGTCGACGAGGCCCGCAGCCTGGTCGCCGAAATCGCCGACAACCACGGCCGCACGCTCTACGCCGACCTGGCGCGCCTGATCGACGCCGGCCTCGCCGTGGACGAGGGCGAACTGGACGAGGCGCGCGACATCCTCGACGAGGTGATCGCCTCCAGCAAGCGCGCGTACGTACAGGGGCTGGCAAGGCTGCGTCTGGCCCGGCTGCAGGTCGCTACGGACGACGCCGAAGCCGCGCTCGATACCCTGGCGCGCGACGTTCCGGCGGCCCTGGCCGCCCAACAGGCAGATATCCGCGGCGATGCGCTGCGCGCGCTGGGCCGCGACGACGAAGCCCGCCAAGCCTGGCAAGAGGCCCTTGCGGTCGCCGAACAACGTAATCAGCCGATCTATGGCGTCCAGCTGAAGCTCGACGACCTGGGTGCCGAAGAGGCCATGCTATGAAGACGACATACACTCGCCAATCTTTCCTGGCTCGCAAGTCATCCCTGGCCTTGGTGGCCACTCTCGCTCTCGGCCTGCTGGCCGGCTGTGCCAACAAGGCGGAACCACGCTACAGCCCCAAGGAATTGCAGCGCTTCGAGGCCAGCGCCGAACTCGATACCGATTGGCGTCAGCAGGTCGGCAAGGGCCTCGGCCGAGCCACCTATCCCATTTCGCCCTCGCTCGACAACGGCGTGATCTACACCGCCGACGAACGTGGCCGGGTCATGGCAATGGATGCCCAGAGCGGTGAACGTCGCTGGCAGACCGACCTCGAGGTCGGCGTTTCCAGCGGCCTGACGGCCGTGGCCGGACAGGTCTATCTCGGCACCCGCAACGGCGAGGTGCTGGCTTTGAGCCAGTCCAACGGCGATGTCAGCTGGCGTGCACGCGTCTCCAGCGAGGTGCTCGCTCCGCCGCAGCCCAACAACGAGCTGCTCGTGGTGCAGAGCGTCGACGGCACCGTCACGGCGCTGGACCGGCTCACCGGCCGTGAGCGCTGGGTCCATACCACCACCGAACCTGCCCTCACCCTGCGCGGCACCGGCACGCCCGCGGTGATCGACCCGGTGACCTTCGCCGGCTTCGCCAACGGCCGCCTGGTCACGCTGGACAACCGCAGCGGCCAGCCGCTGTGGGAACGGCGCATCGCCGTGCCCCGCGGGCGCAGCGAGATCGACCGCATGGTCGACCTGGGTGGCCAGCCGGTGCTGACCCCCGACGGCCGACTGTTCGTGACCAGCTACAACGGCCGCCTGGTAGCCCTGGAAGCGCCCAGCGGCGAGGTGCTGTGGGAGCGTGAGCACTCCAGCTTCCGGACCCCGGTGCTGGTGGGTGATCGTCTGTTCACCGTCACCGAAGCCAGCCACGTGATCGCCTTCGATGCGCGCACCGGGGAGGAACTGTGGCGCAACCGCGACCTCGAGGGCCGCTGGCTGACGTCTCCGGCCTTCGCCGACGGCAACCTGGTACTGGGCGACTTCGAGGGCTACGTGCATCTGGTCGATATCCAGAACGGCCGCTTCACCGCCCGCACCCGGGTCGACAGCTCGGGAATCAGCCTGCGACCGATCACCGATTCCCGCCGCATCTACGTGTTGGCCAACAGCGGCCGCCTCGAGGCCCTGGAAATCAATCGATGACACCCGTAATCGCCCTGGTCGGCCGCCCCAACGTGGGCAAGTCGACCCTGTTCAACCGCTTGACCCGTAGCCGCGACGCCTTGGTGGCGGACTTCCCCGGGCTCACCCGCGACCGCAAGTACGGTAACGGCATGCTCGGCGACAAGGCCTACACGGTGATCGATACCGGTGGCATCAGTGGGGATGAGGAGGGCATCGATGCCGCCATGGCCGAGCAATCGCTGGCGGCCATCGACGAGGCCGACATCGTGCTGTTCATGGTCGACGCTCGGGCCGGCCTGCAGGTCGCCGACGAAGCCATCGCCAACCACCTGCGGGTCAACCAGAAGAAGACCTGGCTCGTCGTCAACAAGACCGACGGACTGGAAGAACATTCGGCCATGGCCGATTTCTGGAAGCTGGGGCTGGGCGATCCCCGCCCCATCGCCGCCGCCCACGGGCGCAACGTCACCAGCCTGATCGAGGAGGTGCTCGAGCCCTTTCCCGAGCGCGACCAGAGCATCCCGGCGGACACCGGCACCAAGGGCATCCGCATCGGCGTCATCGGCCGGCCCAACGTGGGCAAGTCGACGCTGGTCAACCGCCTGCTCGGCGAGGAGCGGGTGGTGGTCTTCGACGAAGCCGGCACCACCCGCGACGCCATCGAGATCCCCTTCGAGCGGCGCGGCAAGCCCTACGTACTGATCGATACCGCCGGCGTGCGGCGGCGCAAGAACGTCAGCGAGATAGCCGAGAAGTTCTCGATCATCAAGACGCTGGAAGCGATCAAGGAGTGCCACGTCGCGATCATGGTGCTCGATGCACGCAGCGGCCTGGTGGAACAGGACCTGCACCTGCTCGACTACGTGCTGACCACCGGCCGCGCCCTGGTGCTGGCAGTGAACAAGTGGGACGGCCTGGAGCAGGAGGCCAAGGAGAAGATGCGCGCCGAGATCAAGCGCCGCCTGGGCTTTGCCGATTACGCCGAGCTGCACTTCATCTCGGCCCTGCACGGCACCGCCGTGGGTGACCTCTACCCCTCCATCGAACGCGCCTTCGCCTCGGCCAACAGCCACTGGTCGACCAACCGCCTCACGACCCTGCTGCAGGATGCCGTCAGCCAACATCCGCCGCCGCTGGTTCACGGTCGCCGGATCAAGCTGCGCATGGCCCACCAGGGCGGCAGCAATCCGCCGATCATCGTGGTGCACGGCAACCAGACCGAAGCCCTGCCCGAGGCCTACAAGCGCTTCCTGACCAATACCTTCCGCAAGGTACTCAAGGTGCGCGGCACGCCGATCCGCTTCGAATTTCGCTCTGGCAGCAACCCGTTCGATCCGCAGGCCGGTGCCAGCGACCGGGAGAAAGCCAAGCAGCGCGAGCTGGGACGCACCCGCGAAGCCCGCAACAAACGCCGCTGACCCC
The DNA here is from genome assembly GCF_025725665.1 of Halomonas sp. LR3S48. Taxonomy (NCBI): domain Bacteria; kingdom Pseudomonadati; phylum Pseudomonadota; class Gammaproteobacteria; order Oceanospirillales; family Halomonadaceae; genus Halomonas; species Halomonas sp. LR3S48. The sequence continues at coordinate 3,964,088 of NZ_CP107009.1, forward strand.
TGTCCAAGTGTCCGGCCGTCAAGGCCGGGCCGTTACACCCCAGCAATCCGACCTGTCCCCAACCCTGTTTACTGACCCGCTTCCCAACGGGAGGAGCCGATGTTCCTGAGTCGCGTATCGTCCTTCGTCGTACCGCGCCGCCGCTGGCGCCTGCTTGCCCCGCTGAGCCTGGCCATGCTGCTCACCGGCTGCCTGGCTCTTCCCCAGACCGGGCTGTTCGCCTTCCGCCTGGCAGTGACCTCGCTCGGCATCGAGGACGTCCGCATCGGCCCCTACTCGATCCAGGCCGGCCTGGATACCAGCGACATCGCCTCGCTGGTAGCCTCGAGCCTCGGCATGGGCAGCCTGCCGATACAGGCCACCGTGGCCATGGGCCTGTCGCTGCCCGTCGGCATGCCGGCAGTGGAGATGTCCGGCTTCCGCTGGACCCTGGACGTGCCCGGCGCCGAGCCGGTCAGCGGCAACTACCAGCAGGACGTGACGCTGACCTCCACCGATGACACCAAGCTGCGCCTGCCCGTGGCCTTCGATGTGCTGGCCACCGACACTCGGCGCCTGGCGCCCATGGTGGAACTCGCCACGCAGTTGGCAAGCCAAGGCGAACTCCCCGCGGGCAGCGAGCTGGCCATTACCCCGGGCAGCCTGCGCGGCCTGGGTGTGACGCTGCCGGCCGGGCTGTGGACCCCGACCCTGCGCTTTGCCGTGGGACAGGACGGCGAGTTGACTCCGCAGCGCTGATTCGCCTCCACGTGACTAGGGGGCCGGCACCACGCGCAACACCCGCCCCTCGGCGCTGTCGGTCAACAGGTAGAGGGCGCCATCCGGCCCGCTGCGGACGTCACGGATCCTCTCGTCGAGCTCCGTGAACAACGCTTCCTGCCCCACGATCTCGCCATCCTCGCGGATCAGGCGACGCACCTGGCGAGCGGCCAGCGCCGCGACGAACAGGTCGCCGCGCCACTCGGGAAACCGCTCCCCGTCATACACGGTCATGCCCGAGGGAGCGATGGAAGGCGTCCAGTGCAGCAAGGGCGCCTCGAACCCCGGCAGCTCGGTGAAGGGCGTGACCCGCGCGCCAGTATAGTCGACGCCATGCGTGACCAGTGGCCAGCCATAGTTGGCGCCGGGAAGGATACGATTGAGCTCGTCACCGCCCCGCGGGCCATGCTCGTGAATGAGCAGCTCACTGCGCGTCTCGTCGAAGACGACCCCCTGGATATTGCGATGGCCGATGCTATAGAGCTCCGCTCGTGCTACACGGTCATCGACGAAGGGATTGTCGTCGGGCACCGATCCATCGGGGTTCAAGCGGACCAGGCTGCCCAGGTGGTTGCCCGGATTCTGGGCTTGTTCGCGGTAGTCGAAGCCATCGCCCAGCCCCAGTACCAGGGTACCGTCCGGCAGGAAGGTCAGACGGCCACCGTAGTGGGAGCGTCCCTGCTTGTCCGGCTCGGCACGAAACAGTGTCTCTCGTGCGACCAGCCTCCGGCCGTCGAAGCGGGCGCGATCCAGGCAGGTCGTGTTGGCGGCACGTGTGCCACAGGCATAGCTCAGATACACCCAACCACTGACGCCATGATCCGGCGCCAGCGCCACCTCGAACAGCCCCGCCTGGCCACCGGTAAAGACCTCGGGCACCCCATCGATGGGCGCTTCGCGCAGCCTGCCGTCGGCACCGATCAGGCGCAGCCTCCCGACGCGCTCGGTGACTAGCATGCCGCCCCCGGGCAGGAAGGCCAGCGACCAGGGATGTTCGAGCCCCTCGGCCAGCGTCTCGATCCGGTAGTCCACGGCGAGCACCGGGTGACACACCGACAGGGCGACGATGGTCAGCAGGACACGACTGAATCGATGCATGCTCCCTCCTGCTGGTCACCAGGACGTCCCGTCCCAGTCGAGATACGCCAGGATGGCATAGCCCCAGCCGCCCAGGGCGGCGGTTGTCATCATCGCCAGGGTTCCCTCAAGGCTGCGAGTGGCCGCGATCAGGGTCGGCATGGGCACCAGAGCATCGACGATCGACAGCATGCCCCATAGCCCGAGCGCCGCCGCCAGCGCATGAATCGACCATGCCCCGAAGCCCAGCCAGCGTGTCACCAGAGTGGCCACCGGCATGGCCCCCAGCATCATGATGGCGACGAGGCTGCCGTACAGCGGTGTGAACCCCAGCAGATCGTGACCCGTGGTCGCCAGACGCGTGGAGAATGAGATCTCGGCTCCCAGCGCAGCCAGGTTGAACTGGGTCTGCACGATCGATCCCAGCAGTGTGGCGTCGAGCACGGCCGCAACATACGCCACCAGCGGTCGCCATCGCTTCGTCATGATAACCTCTCGCGAAGGCTTCGATCACCGCCCCACGCCCCCCGACCGGAAAGCCGCCAGACGTGCACATGTTCATCGCGGGGTCGCATACTCTCACTGACTCCCCTGGCCACGGGAACGGTCTCGCAAGCGCCGCTGGCCGACCCACTGACTGGCGAACTGCCAGGCGCCCCGGCCGCTGCGGCCACCGCGCAGGGTGGCATAGCGGATCGCCTCGGCGCGGGCCTCGGTATTCCAATCCTTGGCGCTGCCCAGTTGCGTGACCCAATGGCAGCAAGCCTCCAGGTAGGTGTCCTGGTTGAAGGGGTAGAAGCCGAGCCATAGGCCGAAGCGGTCGGCGAGCGAGATTTTCTCCTCCACCGCATCGCCATGGTGCAGCTCCTCCCCCACCAGACGGGTGTCGGCGTTGTCGGCCAACGATTCCGGCAGCAGGTGGCGGCGGTTCGAGGTGGCGTAGAGCAGTACATTCTCCGGTGGACCGGTCAATGCTCCATCGAGCACGCTCTTGAGCGCCTTGTAGGCATCGTCGTGACCCTCGAAGGAAAGATCGTCGCAGTAGACCACGAAGCGATGCGGCTGCCCACGCAGCTGCTCGACCAGCATGGGCAGCCCGGCCAGGTCGTGACGATCGACCTGCACCAGGCGCAAGCCCTCCACCGCCAGACTATTGAGCAGGGCACGGATCAGCGACGACTTGCCGCTGCCCCGTGACCCCCACAGCAGGGCATGGTTGGCCGGCAGGCCTTGAAGGAAGGCACGGGTATTGTCGACCAGCGCCAGTTTCTGGCGCTCGATGCCCAGCAGATCGTCGAGCGACAGGGCATCGCGGGGCGGCACCGGCAGCAGCCGGCCACCGAGCGCATGGCGCTGCCACAGCGCGGCCACGTCACGCGTCCAGTCGACCTCCTGCGGGGTGGGCGGCAGCCAGTGTTCCATGTGGTCCAGCAGGCGGTTCAGGCGTCGGCTCAGCTCGGCATCCATTGACATCTCCTCGGGACTTCCACGGTTTGCGGTTGACCTTATGACGGTTCGGGGTATCTTGTGGCGAACCGTCACCCCCGTCCAGGGTCTCAAGGGATCTGACCGAACGAGGTATCGAACATGCGCTGGATTCGCTGTGCTGCCGTGGCCACACTGGCCCTGACCATTACCGCCTGTACCACTTCACCGACCGGACGCCAGCAGCTGACGCTGATGTCAGATTCGCAGCTCAACCAGATGGGTCAGGAGGCCTTCGAAAAGTACCAGCAGGACCTGCCCCCCGCCGGCCAGGCCCAGCAGCGTTACGCCCAATGCGTGGCCGAAGCCATCGTCGCCGTACTGCCGGAGCAGGAGCGCAACCAGGACTGGCAGATCCGCGTCTTCGAAGCTGAGCAAGCCAACGCCTTCGCCCTGCCCGGCGGCTACATGGGCGTCAATACCGGCCTGCTCGATGTCGCCACGAACCAGGACCAGCTCGCCTCGGTAATCGGCCACGAGATCGGCCACGTGCTGGCACGCCACGCCAACGAGCGCGTCTCGACCCAAACCTCGACCCAGCTCGCGCTGTCGGTGCTGTCGTCGGCCGCCGGTCTGCAGGGGCCGGGAGGAGAGCAGTTGATGGGGGCGCTTGGCCTCGGCGCCCAGTACGGGGTCCTGCTGCCGTTCTCGCGCCGCCACGAGAGCGAGGCCGACGTGATCGGCCTGCGCCTGATGGCCGACGCCGGCTTCGACCCACGGGCCAGCATCGCGCTGTGGGAGAACATGGGCGCCCAGGGCGGCGCGCGCCCGCCGGAGTGGATGTCCACCCACCCCAGCCACGGCCAGCGCATGCAGGGCCTGCAGGCCGAAATGGGCAACGCCCTGGCTCGCTACGAGCAAGCTCGCCAGGCTGGACGGCAGCCAAATTGCCCGCGCCCTTGAGGCGTTGGCATGCTCGACACTGAATTCGCCCATGAGCCGGAGTATCGATGCTGAGACTTGGACTGCTGCTGTTGATACTGCCCATCTTCGTACTGATGGGCGTCTATTTCTGGGAACTCAGCGACGTGCGCGAATGCACCCTGATCCAGGGTGGCCACTGGGACTATCTGGAGAGCGTATGCCGTGAGACGCCCCAGCCCTTCGCACCTTGGGTGGAACGTCAGCCCTGGCTGGTCAACGGCGGCATGCTGCTGTCGCTGATCGGTGTGGTCATGTGCATGCTGGGGCTGTACGTCAAACGGCGCTGAGCCTCACAGGGACCACCTCGGCGTTAAAGCGACTGCCTGAGCGTCTCGAGCACCGAGTCGGTCTCGGGGCGCTTGCCGCGCCATTGAAAGAAAGACTCAGCGGCCTGCTCCACCAGCATGCCCAGGCCATCGAAGGTGCGTGCGCCACGCTCGGCGGCCCAGCGCAGGAAGACGGTAGGTTCGGCGCCGTACATCATGTCGTAGGCGGTGGCGCCCGCGGCGAACAGGTCGTCGGGCAGCGGCGGCAGGTCGCCGGCCAGGCTCGCGCTGGTGCCGTTGATCACCAGGTCGAAGGGGCCGGCCACGGCGTCGAAACCGCCGCCGCTGATCGTGCCGAGGTCGCCGAAGTCGGCGGCCAGCGCCTCGGCCTTTTCGGCGGTGCGGTTGGCCACCAGCAGGCTCGCGGGCTGTGCCGCCAGCAGTGGCTCCAGCACGCCACGTACCGCCCCGCCGGCGCCCAGCACCAGGATACGGGCTCCGCCCAAGCTTACCTTTTGGTGCTGCAGATCGCGTACCAGCCCAACCCCGTCGGTGGTGTCGCCATAGGTGCGGCCGTTCTTGCCCAGCAGCAGGGTGTTGACCGCACCGGCACGCCGCGCCCGCTCACTGAGGACATCGCACAGGCGGAACGCTTCCGCCTTGAACGGCACGGTGACGTTGGCCCCCCGCCCTCCTTCGGCGGTGAAGCTACGCCAGGCGCCGGCGAAGTCGTCCAGCGGCGCCGCGATCGCGGTGTATTCGATGGCCTCCCCGGTTTGCGCGGCAAAGGCGGCGTGGATCATCGGCGACTTCGAATGCGCGATGGGATTGCCGAAAACGCAGTAGCGGTCAGTCATAAGGGTTTCCTCATAGACGGGGAAGCACCTGAATAGCCATCGAGCGACATGAAGCGCAAGGCGCCCGGAGCACAGCAACCGGAGCCTATGGGTTATAGGTGAGGATTGCGAGCACCGCGTAACGCAGCGATTCGGTCGCGCAGACGCTTATTCAGCGCTTTCCCCCAACCAGTCGCGTGGATGGAGATACTCCTCGTACAGCCGCGCTTCCGGGCTGCCCGGCTCTGGCTGCCAGCCGTACTCCCAACGAGCCAGCGGCGGCATCGACATCAGGATCGACTCGGTACGCCCGCCGCTCTGCAGGCCGAACAGGGTGCCGCGGTCCCACACCAGGTTGAACTCCACGTAGCGCCCGCGGCGGTAGAGCTGGAAGTCGCGTTCGCGCTCGCTCCAGGGCGTGCCACGGCGGCGCTGCACGATGGGCAGATAGGCGTCGAGGAAGGCGTCGCCCACGGCGCGCTGAAAGGCGAAGCAGGCGTCGAAGTTCCACTCGTTGAAATCGTCGAAGAACAGCCCGCCTACGCCGCGAGTCTCTTCGCGGTGCTTGAGATAGAAATACTCGTCGCACCACGCCTTGAAGCGCGGATAGACCTCGGCACCAAAGGGAGCGCAGGCATCGCGGGCCACCCGATGCCAGTGCAGCACGTCTTCATGCACCGGGTAGTAGGGCGTCAGGTCGAAGCCGCCGCCGAACCACCATACCGGGGCCTCACCCGCTTTCTCGGCGATGAAGAAGCGCACGTTGCCATGACTGGTGGGCACGTGGGGGTTCTCGGGGTGCAGCACCCAGGAAACCCCCACCGCATGGAAGCCGCGCCCGGCGAGCTGCGGCCTGGCGGCCGTGGCCGAAGGCGGCAACTGGTCGCCATGGACATGGGAGAAATTGACCCCGCCCTTCTCGAACACCCGGCCATTCTCGATCACTCGCGAGCGGCCGCCTCCGCCGGCCTCGCGCTGCCAGCTCTCCTCGCGAAAGCCGCCGCCGTCCTCTGCGGCGAGGCTGGCGCAGAGCCGGTCCTGCAGGTCGAGCAGGTAGCTCTTCACCGTTTCGAGATTGGCATGCGCCATGTTGATCCTCTTGATGTCTTTACTGGCCAACAACACCCGACTGAGGCAGGCGCCACACACTTTCAGGCTCGAAATACCCGGCCGCTGCGCAGGTCGCGAATGGTGCTGGGGCGGTCGAGCCCGCCCAGCTCGCCCTCGACGATGGCATCGAGCTCGTCGCCGAAGATCTCGCGGACCTCGGCGGCGCTCATGGCCGAGGGCTCATTGGCCCTGTTAGCCGAGGTCGAGACGATCGGGCCGCCGAAGGCCTGGCACAGGGCCGCCACCCCGGGGTGGGCACTGACCCGCAGCGCCACGCAGTCGTGGGCACCTCGCACCAGCGCATGGGTGCGGCCATTGTGCGGCACCAGCCAGGTGTTGGGCCCGGGCCAGCTGGCGACCAGCGGAGCATGCAGTTCCGGCGCCAGGCCCTCGAGCCAGGGCGCGAACTGCCCGATGGAAGCCGCCACCAGGATCAGCCCCTTGGCCGGATCGCGCGCCTTGAGCCGTAGCAGATGGGCCACGGCCTCGTCATTGTCGGGGTCGCAGCCCAGTCCCCATACACCCTCGGTGGGGTAAGCGATTACACCGCCGGCGCGCAGCACGGCAACGGCGGCATCGAGCGATTCGGCCACGGTCATGGTCTCCTGCCAGATCATTCAGCACAGCGACCGCCGGCAGCCTGCCAGACGGTCCTGATGAGGGCTCACATGCTAGCACGCCTAGGCGTTCTCAGGCAGGCGCACCCAGCCGCCCGGCGCCTGTGCGGCCCGCCCCTCGAGCTCGAGCTCCAGCAGGCGCCGCTGGCAGTCGGGCACGGCCAGGCCGGTCAGGTTCACCAGGGCATCGAGCGGCGATGGCGCATCGCTGAGCCAGCGCAGCAACGGATCGCCGCTACCGGCATCCTGCGAGCCGGTCTCCTGGGGTCGGGCCAGCGCGGGGCTCGACGCTGCCCACTGGGTCAGCTCCTCGAGGATGTCGTCGACGTGGCGCACCAGCACCGCCCCTTGGCGGATCAGCCGCAGGCAACCGCGCGCCTGGGGGTTGTGGATCGAGCCGGGCAGCGCGAAGACCTCGCGGTTCTGCTCCATGGCGAGCCTGGCGCTGACCAGCGAGCCGCTCTTCTCGGCGGCCTCCACCACCAGCACGCCCAGCGAGAGGCCGGTGACGATACGGTTGCGTCTTGGGAAGAAGGCCGGGCGCGCCGGCGTGCCGGGAGGGTGCTCGGAGAGGATCAGCCCGCCATGGTCGATAAGTTGCCGGTAGAGCTGCGCATGGCGCGGCGGATAGATCACATCGACGCCGCAGCCCAGTACCGCCACGCTGCGTCCACCGGCTTCCAGGGCGGCCTGCTGGGCGGCACCATCGACGCCCAGTGCCAGGCCACTCACCACGCACCAGTCGCGGCTGGCCAGCTCACGGCCAAAGGCCGCGGCATTGGTCAGGCCCTCGCGGGTGGGCCGGCGCGAACCGACGATCGCCAGTCGGGGCGGCTGCAGCGCGGCCAGATCACCCAGGGCCCAAAGCACCGGCGGCGGGTCGCCGATCTGCTCCAGCAACGCTGGCCAGGCGGGGTGCCCCGGGTGCAACAGGTGGCGGTCAGGCGCAGCCGCGAGCCAGGCCAGGTCGGCCTCTACCGCCTGGATCAGTGGGCTGCGGGAGGGATGGTCGAGCCATAGCCGCAGTGCCGTAGCTGCCGGGTTCGGCAAGCGAGCCAGCCAGCCGGCGGGCCAATCCGGGGCGACGGACAGGATCTCTGCCAGTCGCGAAGCACCCATTCCCGGCAACCGCATCAGTGCCAGCCAGTCGCGCTGGCTCGGCATACGCTGTGCTTCGCTCACCGCCGTGCCACCCCCACCCCGCGGCGGGGGTTATGAATGCGGTCACCGACTTCGAGGGAGCGGGTCGCCTGCATCACCAGGCCATAGCTCATCCTTTCGTAGGGCCGAAACACCATGATCAGCCCGGCATCCGTTCCGGGCAGGCGCAGCGACTCGCCGGTGCGTGGGTCGACGACGCGCTCGCCCTGTTGCTCGACTTCGAGTACATGGCCCGTTTCGAGCCCGTCCCGCCGCCCCCGGTCCAGCGCTACCACCTGCAGCCGACCGATGAAGCGCACTCCACCCGGCACGGCGAGAATGGTACCGTCGACATCGTGACCCGGCGCCCGGGGCACGAACTCGCTGTCCAGTTCGCGATCCTCCAGCGGCAGCACGATATCGTCATTGCGCACTTCCTGGTTGGCGGAGAGGACCTCCATGATCGCGATGCCGTCTTCGCCACGCTCGGCCCGGGCCCGCCCGATGCTGACCAGTTCCAGGCCCAGCGTCTCGCCGGTTGCAGCGTCGCTGTAGCGGTCTCCCACGCGGTAGATGCCATAGCGTTGCCCACTCTGCAGCTCGCCGCGGGCATAGATGCGATCGCCGGCACCACTGATGATGCGCCGGTCGTTGCCGGCCACCACGTAGGCCAGCTCGTCCAGCGTCTCGGGATCATCGATCACGCGATGGTCGCGCAGGAAATGCCGTACCGTATCCAGGGGAATCGGTTCGATCGCCTCGCGTGCCGGGATGCGGCGCACCTCGGGCGAGAGCCGCACTTCGCCCTGGCCGCGCTCGAGCCCCAGGCATGGCCGGCCATTGCAGTCGTAGAGGTAGACCACGTCGCCGGGATAGATCAGGTGGGGGTTGCGAATCTGCGGGTTGACCTGCCACACCTCGGGCCACTGCCAGGGGTGACGCAGGAAGCGTCCCGAGATGTGCCAGAGGGTATCGCCACGCACTACCGTGTAGCGATCCGGGGCATCGCTGCGCAGACCCTGCTCCCAGTCGAGCCCCTGGGCCTGGGCCAGCGTTGCCGTCAGCAGCAGGGCAAGCCCGGCCCCCCAAGCTCGCGCCCAACTCAGCCCCCGCGTTGCTTTCTCGTCCATCCCGCCACTCCCATGCCCTAGGCGCTCCCGGCCTCACCCGACCACGCCGGGAACCGGCGTGTCGTGCTATAGTCCAATGCTATTGAATTGATATGCATGCCAGCGGTTTCCCCCTGGCCTGCCGCCCTCTAGAATAAGGGCAATTCCCGAATGACAGCATAACGGTGGTTCCAACGCCATGGCCAAATTGACAATCCTCGAATTTCCCGACGAGCGGCTGCGCACCAGGGCCGCGCCGGTCGAGACGGTCGATGACGAGGTGCGCCGGCTGGTCGACGACATGCTCGAGACCATGTACGACGCCTCCGGCATTGGGCTTGCCGCCACCCAGGTGGATGTCCATCGGCGGGTGATCGTGATGGACGTCAGTGACGACAGGGCCAACCCGCTGGTGCTGATCAATCCCGAGTACACGCCGATCGGGGATGAGCGCGAGCTGATGTCCGAGGGCTGCCTGTCGATACCCGAGTACTACGCCGAGGTACCGCGGGCGCTCAAGGTTCACCTCAAGGCGCTGGACCGCGAAGGCAAGCCCTACGAGCTCGAGGCCGAGGGTCTGCTGGCCCACTGCATCCAGCACGAGCACGACCATCTCGAAGGCGTGCTGTTCGTCGATTACCTCTCGCCACTCAAGCGCGACCGCGTGCTGAAGAAGATGCAGAAGCGCCACAAGCTGCTGCAGACTGCCTGATTCCCGCCTCCTACCGATCCGAAGGCCGACGCGATCCGCGTCGGCCTTCGTCGTTTGTGCCCGCCTCCGTTATGATGAGGACATTCGTTCACTGGCAAGGCCCGAGACATGTCCCGACCCCTGCGCGTCATCTTCGCCGGCACTCCCGATTTTGCCGCTGCCAGCCTGGCCGCACTGCTACAGAGCCAGCACAGGGTGGTGGCCGTCTACACCCAGCCCGACCGCCCGGCCGGCCGCGGCCGCAAGCTGACCGCCAGCCCGGTCAAGTCGCTGGCGCTCGAGCATGACCTTCCCGTTCGCCAACCCGAGACCCTGAAGCACGCCGAAGTACAGGCCGAACTGGCTGCCTTCGAGGCGGATATCATGGTAGTGGTCGCCTACGGGCTGATCCTGCCCCAGGCAGTGCTCGACATCCCCCGGCTCGGCTGCCTCAACGTTCACGCCTCTCTGTTGCCGCGCTGGCGCGGCGCCGCGCCGATCCAGCGCGCCATCGAGGCCGGTGATCGCGAGAGCGGCGTGACCATCATGCAGATGGACGCCGGGCTCGATACCGGCGCCATGCTGCTCGTGCGCCGCACGCCCATCACTGCGGCTACCACCGGCGGCGAACTGCACGATACCCTGGCCACACTCGGTGGCGAGGCGATGGTCGAGGTACTGGACGCGCTATCCGATGAGGGCCTAGCGGCCACACCTCAGCCGCAGGAGGGCGTGACCTATGCGGCCAAACTGTCCAAGGCCGAGGCCGAACTCGATTTCACCCGCCCTGCCGACGAGCTTGCCGCCAAGGTGCGCGCTTTCAATCCCTGGCCGGTGGCCTGGTGCACCTGCGGCGATGCGCGGCTGCGGCTACTGATGGCCGAGGCGTCCACCCGCCACGCCGACGAGCCGCCGGCGCTGCCAGGCACTCTGCTTGTGCCCGATGCCGACGCCCTGCGCATCGCCTGCGGCCCGCAGGGCGACGAGGTATTGCGGGTCACCCGGGCCCAGCTACCGGGCGGCAAGCCGCTGGCGGCCCGCGACCTTCTCAATGCGCGTGACGAACGCCTGCGAGCCGGGCACCGGCTCGGCCATGCCGCCGAGGAGAGCGCCTGATGCATCGCTCCACTCCCTCTTCCCGCGCCGGCAAGAACGTCCAGGACGGTGGCCAGGCGGTACGTGCCAGCGCCGCCCGTGCCCTGGTGCCCGTGATCACCGGCAAGGGGTCGCTCAATGAGCTGGACGATCACCAGGTGGTGATACGCGACCGGGCGCTGTTCAGGGCCATGTGCTACGGCGTGTGTCGCGCGCTGCCGCGCCTGGAGGCGCTGTCCGAACGCCTGCTGAAGACCCCGTTCAAGGCCCGTGACGCCGACATCCAGGCACTGCTGCTGCTGGGCATCTATCAGTTGCTCTACCTGCGCATCCCGGTGCATGCCGCCGTAGGCGAGACCGCCGGCGCCGCACGCCAGTTGGGCAAGGAGTGGGCGACTCGCGTACTCAACGGCTGCCTGCGCCGCCTGACGCGGGAATCCGCGGCACTTCAGGCCGAGGTCGACCAGGACCCCGCGGTGGCGCTGCTACATCCCCGCTGGCTGCTCAAGGCGCTGCGCCAGGCCTGGCCCGACGACTGGCGCGCCGTCGCCGATGCCAATAACCAGCCCGGGCCGATGACCCTGCGCATCAATCGCCGCCACGGCGACCGCGAAGCCTACCTGGCCCAGCTGCTGGAGAGCGGTATCGAGGCACGGCTGTGCACGCACTCACCCGATGGCCTGACGCTGAAGAAACCCTGCGACGTTCAGGCGCTACCCGGTTTCGCCGATGGCGACGTCAGCGTGCAGGACGAGGCCGCCCAGCTCGCCGCCGAACTGCTCGGGCCGGCGCTGGCGCCACGCCCCGGTGGCCGTGTGCTGGATGCCTGCTGTGCCCCCGGCGGCAAGACGGCCCACCTGCTCGAACTGTTCGATATCGAACTGCTGGCACTCGACAGCGACGCCGTACGCCTGGCCCGGGTAGAGGAAACCCTGGAGCGACTCGGGCTCTCGGCCACGCTGGTGCATGCCGACGCCACTCTTCGTGACTGGTGGGACGGCACGCCCTTCGATGCCATCCTGCTCGACGCCCCTTGCTCGGGCACCGGCGTGATTCGTCGCCATCCCGACATCAAGCGTCTGCGGCGGCCTTCCGACATACCCAAGCTGGCCGAGCTTCAGGCGCGCCTGCTCGACAACCTTTGGCCGCTGCTGCGCCCGGGCGGGACGCTGCTCTACGCTACCTGCTCGGTGCTGCGCGAAGAAAACGACCAACAGGTCATGGCCTTCCTCGAACGTACCCCCGACGCCGAGGTCACTACGCCACAGGAGGTGAGCTGGGGCCGGACGGCCGGTCCGGGGCGCCAGCTTCTGCCACAGCCCGACAGTCATGACGGCTTCTTTTATGCCAGACTGAAGAAACGGGGTTGAATCACTCCCGCCATCGTCCACATGAGCAAGGAGCACCCATGAGCGACCATGTCTACAAGCATATCGAGCTGACCGGTTCTTCCGAGAAGAGCATCGAGGACGCCATCCAGCGCGCTCTCGACAAGGCCTCTCAATCTCTTCACGGCATGCGCTGGTTCGAGGTCTTGGACACCCGCGGACATATCGAGAACGGCCGTGTCGGCCACTGGCAGGTCACGCTCAAGGTGGGCTTCACCCTGGACTGACACGACCAGCGCCACACGAACCTGTTACATCACCTTCGGCTGGTTTATCCTAGCCACCGGATGCTGCGGCGCCATAACGGCGTCGCAGAGTCGTTTGATGGGCCAGACAGCTTATGAAGATCATCATTCTGGGCGCCGGCCAGGTCGGCGGAACGTTGGCCGAGCATCTGGCCCGCGAGGAGAATGACATCACGGTGGTGGATACCGACGGTGAACGGCTGCGCGAGCTGCATACCCGGCTCGACATCCGCACCGTGGTGGGCCCCGCCTCCTATCCCGTGGTGCTGCGCCAGGCCGGCTGTGAAGACGCCGACATGCTGATCGCGGTGACCAGCCAGGACGAGGTCAACATGATCGCCTGCCAGGTCGCCCACACCCTGTTCCGCACGCCGACCAAGATCGCCCGTGTCCGCGCCACCGCCTACCTCACCCGCAAGGGGCTGTTCGCCCATGAGGCGGTGCCCATCGACGTGCTGATCAGCCCCGAGCAGGTGGTCACCGACCATATCCGCCGCCTGATCGAGCATCCCGGCGCACTGCAGGTGCTGGAGTTCGCCGGCGGCCTGGTGCAACTGGTGGCGGTCAAGGCCTACTACGGTGGGCCGCTGGTGGGCCAGGACCTCGGCTTCCTGCGTCGTCACATGCCCAGCGTCGATACCCGGGTGGCGGCCATCTACCGTCGCAACCGCCCCATCATTCCCCGCGGCGACACCGTGATCGAAGCCGACGACGAGGTCTTCTTCATCGCCGCCCGGCGCGACATCCGCGCGGTCATGAGCGAGCTGCGCCGGGTCGACCGCGACTTCCGCCGAGTGGTGATCGCCGGCGGCGGCAACATCGGCGAGCGCCTCGCCGAGCACCTCGAGCACAGCCACCAGGTCAAGATCATCGAGCATGGGCTCGAGCGCTGCACGGTGCTCTCCGAGCGCCTCAATCGCACCGTGGTACTGCACGGCAGCGCCACCAACAAGCGCTTGCTGGAAGAGGAGAACATCGAGGACTGCGATATCTTCTGCGCGCTGACCAACGACGACGAGGTCAACATCATGTCGTCGATGCTGGCCAAGCGCATGGGCGCCAAGAAGGTGCTGACGCTGATCAACAACGCCGCCTACGTCGACCTGGTGCAGGGTGGCGAAATCGACATCGCCATCTCGCCGCAGCAGGCCACCATCGGCAGCCTGCTGACCCACGTGCGTCGCGGCGACATCGTCAACGTGCACTCGCTGCGCCGCGGTGCCGCCGAAGCGATCGAGGCGATTGCCCACGGCGACATGCAGTCGTCGAAGGTGGTGGGCCGGGCCATCGGCGAGATCGACCTGCCCCGCGGCACCACCATCGGCGCCATCGTGCGCGGCAAGGAGGTGTTGATCGCCCATGACGACGTGGTGGTGGAGTCCGGCGATCACCTGATCCTGTTCGTGATCGACAAGCGCCGCATCCGCGACGTCGAGCGCCTGTTCCAGGTCGGGCTGACGTTCTTCTGATGGTGGCTAGATGACCTTCTGCGACGCGAGGCACGCGGCCCGATGAGCCTGCGAGTCATCCTTCGGATCCTCGGCCTGCTGCTGATGATGTTCAGCCTGACCATGATGCCGCCGATCCTGGTCTCGCTGCTGTTCGGCGACGCCCAGTGGGATGCCTTCGTCATCGCCATCCTGATCACAGTGATGACCGGCCTGGTGATGTACCTGCCCAACCGCAATGCGCGCAAGGAACTGCGTACCCGCGACGGCTTCCTGATTGCCGCGCTGTTCTGGAGCGTACTCGGTCTGTTCGGTTCGCTGCCGCTGATGCTGACCGGCGATGCCGCGCTGATGCCTACCGATGCGGTGTTCGAATCGTTCTCGGGGCTCACCACCACCGGCGCCACCGTCATCACCGGCATCGAGTTCCTGCCCGAATCGGTGCTCTACTATCGCCAGCAGCTGCAGTGGCTCGGCGGCATGGGGATCGTGGTTCTTGCGGTGGCGATCCTGCCGACCCTCGGGGTCGGCGGCATGGCACTCTACCGCACCGAAATACCCGGACCGCTGAAGGATTCCAAGCTGACGCCGCGCATCACCGAGACGGCCAAGGCGCTGTGGTACATCTACGCGGCACTGACGCTGACCTGCTTCCTGGCCTACATGGTGGCGGGAATGAACTGGTTCGATGCCCTGGGCCACAGCTTCTCCACCGTGGCCATCGGCGGCTTCTCCACCTACGATGCCAGCATCGGCCACTTCGACAGTGCCTTGATCGAGCTGATCTGCGTCTTCTTCCTGGTCATTTCGGCGATGAGCTTCAGCCTGCATTTCCTGGCCTGGCGCGGCCGCCAGCTGGGCCACTACCTGCACGATCCCGAGGCGCGTTTCCTGCTGATATTCCTCTCTGGGCTTGTCGTCATCGCCGTGGTCTCGCTGTGGCTGACCGGCACCCACGACATCGAGTTCGGCTTGCGCCATGGGCTGTTCCAGGCGGTCTCGGTAGCCACCACCGCCGGCTTCGCCGTGGATGACTTCTCGGCCTGGCCGGGTGCCCTACCCTTCCTGCTGTTCATGGCCGCCTTCGTTGGCGGCTGCTCCGGTTCCACCGGCGGCGGCATGAAGGTGATCCGCATCATCCTGATCCTCAAGCAGGGCATGCGCGAGGTGATGCGCCTGATCCACCCCAACGCGGTAATCGCGGTGAAGGTGGGCAAGGTGAGCGTGCCCGACGGCATCGCCCAGGCGGTCTGGGGCTTCTTCTCGGCCTACCTGATGCTGTTCTTCCTGATGCTGGTGGGGGTCATGGCCACCGGGGTCGACCAGGTCACCGCCTGGTCGACGGTAGCCTCGTCCCTCAACAACCTGGGTCCCGCCCTTGGCGAAGCGTCAGAAAACTATGGCGAACTGCCCCAGCTCGCCAAGTGGATCCTGGTGGTGGCGATGCTGCTCGGACGTCTGGAGATCTTCACCGTACTGGTGCTGTTCACCCCCGCCTTCTGGAAAAAATGACAGCTGGCCGTCACCGGGTTTGGTGCACCGACCGGCTTCGTGGATAATCGGCGTTTCACCCCTTGCAACCCGAGCGTTCATGACCGACTCACAGGACTCCGTGACCGAGCCCCGCCAGGACGGCGCTTTCAGCGGCCCCCATCAAGTCGTCGAAGTGGGCGAGACCCGCTACACCCTGCTGGGCACCGCTCACGTCTCGGCCGAGAGCGCCGATGACGTACGCCGCCTGATCCGCTCCGGCGACTTCGACGCCGTGGCCATCGAGCTGTGCGACGCACGCCACCATAATCTCAGTAACCCCGATGCCCTGGCTCAGCAGGACCTGTTCGAGATCTTCCGCCGGGGCAAGGCCGGCATGGTCGCGGCCAACCTGGCGCTGGGGGCGTTCCAGCAGCGGGTCGCCGAGCAGTCCGGCATCGAACCCGGCGCCGAGATGCGTGCCGCCCTGGAGGAGGCGCGCAACCACGACCTGCCACTGCTGCTGATCGACCGCGACGTGGGCATCACGCTCAAGCGCATCTACGCCAACGTGCCGTGGTGGCAGCGCATGTCGCTGTTCACCGGCCTGCTCGGCAGCGTGATGTCGCGCCAGGAAATCAAGCCCGAGGAGATCGAGCGCCTCAAGGAAGGTGACGTACTGGAATCGACGTTCAGCGAGTTCGCCGCCGAGTCCGAGTCGCTCTACACGCCGCTCATCTCGGAGCGTGACCGCTACATGGTGCTGCGCCTGGCGGAGCAGGCCCCGCCCGGGCGTTACCGTAACGTGCTGGTGGTGATCGGCGCCGGCCACATGAAGGGCATGGTCGAGCATTTCGGCGCTCCGCTGCCCACCGATCCCGGAGTGGAACGCCAAACCCTGGAAGCCACCCCGCCACCCTCGAAAGTCTGGCGCGCGCTGCCCTGGCTGATCACGGCACTGGTGCTGACCGGGTTCGTCATCGGCTTCTCGCGCAACACCGACCTGGGCTGGCAGCTGGTCGTCGAGTGGTTCTTGATCAACGGCTTATTGTCGGGCCTGGCCACACTTATTGCCTTGGCCCACCCGATCACCGTCGTGGCCACCATGTTCGCCGCCCCGCTCACCTCGCTCAACCCCACCATCGGCGCCGGCTTTGTCGCCGCCGGGGTCGAGCTGTGGCTGCGCAAGCCCAAGGTGCGCGACTTCTCGATGCTGCGCCACGACGTCACCGAGCTGAAGGGCTGGTGGCGCAACCGCGTCTCGCGCACGCTGCTGGTGTTCCTGTTCGCCACCCTGGGCTCCGCCGCAGGTACCTGGATCGCCGGCTTCCGTATCGCCGGGGCACTGCTGGGGACCACCGCCTAGGCTGACCCCTCGCCCCGGCCGGTCTCATCGCCAGCCCGGTCTTCTCCCGAGTCGCTGCGTTCGGCCCGGGAGAAGGCCTCGATGACCTGGGCCACCACCTTGCGCCGCTCCACCGGCAGGGCCAGGTAGCGCTGCAGCACGCGGCGCTCCTCGGCGCTGATCGAGGCGTCCCAGGCACCGCGCGGCTCGCTCACCCGGTAGCCGCCGCCCTCGCCGAAGCGCAGCAGTTGGGGTTCGACCCCGAGCCACTCGGCCAGCACCTGCAGTTTCTCCTGCTGAGGCAGGGTCTCCCCGCATAGCCAGCGCCGCACGCCCTGCAGCGTGACGGGCTTGCCCCAATAGCGCAGGTTGAATTCCCGCTCGAGTACGGCAGGGCGCGGTTCGTAGCCGGCAGCGCGCATGGCGGCAGCCAGCCGTTCGGCAAAGGCGATCTTCTCGTTCATCGAAGGAATGTGCCGCGCGCACCGGGCCCGCAGTTAAACCGCGGTTGATCTAATAGGACAACCAATGGTTTACTCCCGTCATGTCAGGTACCCTCGTGTGACATGCCGGCCTTCCCGGATGACATGCCACGTAATCGGGGCGGCAGCTAACCCTCGCTGCCGACTACAACAGGAAAACCCCATGCCGGACTCGCTTGATAGGGAACTCGATGCGAGCATCTGCCCGTCCGTACCGCCCCTCCGCGATGCGGTGCAGCCGCATGGCTGTCTCATGGCTTTTGACAGCGACTGGCAAGGCGTGAGCCTGGCCAGCGCCAATCTTTCTCGCTTCTTCGGCTTGTCGCCCGCCGAAGCGCTCGGACAACCGCCCGAAGAGGTGCTGGGTGCCGATACCGTTACGACCTTGGCGACGGCACTGGCCAAGGGTCTTCCCGGCACCACGATCCCCTCTGGTCAGGCGGATGTCTCCTCGCGGTACCTCTACGTCTCCGCGCATATGGCAGGACGGCATGTGATTCTCGAAGTGGAGCCCCAGGAGGGGGAAGGCCATGACCTGCCGGGACTCGGTTACGCCTGGGGGCTCCGCATCGCCCGGGCCAGCAGCGTCAAAGAACTCTACAACCAATTGCTGCAGGCGCTACATGCGCTGACCGGTTTCGAATCTTGCACTCTCCATAGCCATGAGTATGGCGGACGCAGCATACGGCTGGGCCAGGCAGGCACGCTTCTCGAGCCTCTCCCCAGCGAAGTGGCCCACTGCGGCAGCGCACCGCGGATGCTGATCGACAGCCAGGCGGAACCGATCGAGCTGCTCGCGGCGCCGGGGCCACTCCCGGACCTGTCACACTGCCCACTGTGTCTGCCGCCGCCATTGTTACGGGCCTGGCTGACCGACCGGCAGACCCGTGCGGCACTCATTCTCGATCTCGGCGAGACGACCCCGGGCCGGAGCCTGGTGATATGTCGAGACCGTCAGTCACGTCATCTCGCCCCGCCCCTGCGGCACCTGTTGCTGCAACTCATCCAACTGGTCGTGCAGCGCGAGGCATTGCTTCTCGAAAAGCGCGAAACCCGGCAGCGCTACCGCCTGCTCCACGAACGCAACACCCGTCTCCAGTGGCTGGCCTACACCGACCCCTTGACTCAGGTAGCCAACCGCCAGCGCATCGAACAGGTACTCGAGGCCGAGCTGGCGATAGCCAGCCGGAACGGCAGCCCCTTGGCACTGCTGCTACTCGACGTCGACCATTTCAAACCGATCAACGACACCCATGGCCATGAAGTGGGCGACCATGTGCTACGCCGCGTGGCCCAGGAAATTCAGTCGCAGCTGCGAGACAGCGATCATCTGGGCCGCTGGGGCGGCGAGGAGTTCGTCGTCGTCGTACCTGGCTGCGACCTGACCCAAGCACAGGAACTGGCCTGCCGATTGTGTCACGACCTCTCCCGATGCCGCATCGAACCCGTGGGGCAAGTCACCGCCAGTTTCGGTGTCGCCGACCACAAGCCTGGAGACACCTCCAGGAAGCTGGTGCAACGCGCCGATCATGCCATGTATCGCGCCAAGCGAGCAGGGCGTGCCTGCGTGCGGACCCAGGAAGTCGACGAGTGATTCTCCTCTACTCGGCGCGGTGTGCCAGTAGCCGGCGCATCGCCGAAGTCGGCTGTTCGATCTTCTCGTAGCGGCGGCTGGCATCATAGCTGACGTTGAAGGCATCGAAGTAGTCGTCCAGCACCTGGGCCGCCTCGACGTCGCCGCTCTGGCGCAGCAGTTCGGCCGCCACTTCGGCGGTACACAGGTGGGCCTGGGAAGCCGGCTTACGCAGCCGATAGCGGGTCAGGCGCGTGGTGGCCAGAGGCAGCACCGGCAGCCGATCGAGATAGGGGCTCTTGCGGAAGATCCGCCGCGCCTGTCGCCAGGTGCCGTCGAGCAGGATGAAGACCGGTATCCTGCCGTTCGTCTTGGCCTCGCTTACCGCCTCGATGCCAACCACCCGCTCTGCGTAGTCGGGCTGGTCGTCGGGAAAGATCACGAAGGGAGCGAAACGCGGGTCGTCGAGCAACGCCAGCAGCCGTTCGTCCGGCGCCGTGCGGTACCAGGTGAAGACCTCGGTCGCCGGCAACACGTCGCGGATCAGGCGCCCGGTATTGGTCGGCTTGAAATGCTCGAGCGGGTGAGTGATCAACCACACGCGCGCCTCGCTTTCGGCGCAGGCCTGATAGGGGCAGAGACAGTTCAACACCGGCAGCTGGCAGCCGGGGCAGCGCTCGGTAAAGCTGCCCCGCGCCTTGAACTCGCGCCGCGGCGGGCGTGGATGACCGGTCGCGGGGTCATAAGAAAGCCCGGTTACGGGGTCAGGCGAAAGCCCTCTCGCGGGGTCAGGCGAAAATCTCGTGGCGGGGTGGCGGCCCGAAAGGTCGGCCTGGCTAGTCTCGTCCAGCATCTGCTCACTTCTAGGGGAAAGGAGGCGGCATTCTATACCAATCGGCATTCGCCAGCCTCCGGTATGTAGCGACCATGTCAGCTATTGGCGAGCAGAGTCTGGGGCACCCACAGCCTCCCTTCGCGTTGCCAATGGCGCACCAGCGCCGGCACACCCTTGCCGGCGGGCTGGCTGATGCGGGTCACCCCCGGCGGCGCCAGCGCCTCGGCCTCTGGGTCGACCAGTACGCTAGGGGCGTCCAGCGGCGTGTGGTCGAGCAGCGAGGCCGCCGGCATCACCGCCAATGAGGTGCCCACCACCAGCAGCAGGTCCGCCTCGCCGACGATCTCGCAGGCCTCCTGGAAGTGCGGCACGCTTTCGCCGAACCACACCACGTCGGGACGCAGCTGGCTGCCCTTGTCGCAGATGTCGCCCAGCTCTATCCCGCCGCGTGGCAGCGGGTACTGCATGCGTGCATCCACGGTGGAACGCGCCTTGAGGATCTCGCCATGCAGGTGCAGCACGTTGCGCGAGCCGGCGCGCTCGTGCAGGTCGTCGATGTTCTGGGTGATGATGCTGACACGAAAACCCCGCTGCTCCAGTGCCGCCAACGCCTTGTGGGCAGCGTTGGGACGCGCCCGGCGCACCTGCTCGCGGCGCAGGTTGTAGAACTGCAGGACCCGGGCCGGGTCGCGCCGCCAGGCCTGCGGCGTGGCGACCTCCTCGATGGGGTGTTCGGCCCACAGCCCGTCGCCGGCACGAAAGGTCTGGATACCGCTTTCGGCACTGATACCCGAGCCGGTGAAGACCACCAGGTGGGGGCGCCTAACGTCTGCCATCACGGCCCTCGTTGCGTTACGTCAGTACACCAAGCCATTCTCTTCGCTGGCACTGAAGCGCTGCTTGTTGCGATAGGGATAGACGTCGATCACGCGCCCGTCGATGATCGCCTGCTGCAGCCCCTTCCAGTAGTCGGCGTCGAACAGCTCGGGGTGCAATTGGTAGAAGAGCTTGCGCAGTTTGAGGTCGGCGAACAGGAACGGTCCGAACTCCTCGGGGAAAATATCATTGGGCCCCACCGAGTACCAAGGCTCGTTGGAAAGCTCCTGCTCCGGATACATCGGTTCGGGGATATGGCGGAAGTTGCACTCGGTGAGGTAGCACACCTCGTCGTAGTCGTAGAAGATCACCCGGCCGTGGCGAGTCACGCCGAAGTTCTTCAGCAGCATGTCGCCGGGGAAGATGTTGGCCGCCGCCATCTGTTTGATGGCGTTGCCGTAGTCCTTGAGTACCGCCCGGGTCTCTTCTTCGCCGATCTGCTCCAGGTAGAGGTTGAGCGGAGTCATCATGCGCTCGGTGTAGCAGTGCTTGATGATCACCTTGTCGCCCCTGAGATACACGGTGGAAGGCGCCACCTCCAGCAGGTGCTCGAGACACTCGGGCGAGAAGTGATCTCTGCGCGCGATGAAATTGGAAAACTCCTGGGTATCGGCCATGCGTCCGACCCGGTCGTGACGCTTCACCAGCCGGTATTTCTCGCGCACGGTCTCGTGGCTCATCTCCTTGGACGGGTCGAAGCGGTCCTTGATGATCTTGAACACGGTGCGAAACGAGGGCAGCACGAACACCGCCATGACCATGCCGCGCACGCCGGGGGCGATGATGAACTTGTCCTCGCGCTTGGCCACCTGGCGATTGAGCGCGCGAAAGAATTCGGTCTTGCCGTGCTTGAAGAAGCCGATCGCCGAATAGAGCTCGCCCTCCGGCTTGTCGGGCATCAGCTGCTGCAGGTAATCGACGAACTCGCCAGGCACCTGCACCTCGACCTGGAAGTAGGCGCGGGTGAAGGAGAAGATGATGGAGACCTCGTCCGATTCGATCAGCACGGTATCCAGGTGCAGCCCCTCTCCCTGCTCGTGCAGGACCGGCAGCACCAGCGGCACCTGTTCACCATCGCCACGCACCCGCCCCACCAGGTAGGCTCCCTTGTTGCGGTAGAACACGCTCTTGAGCAGTTCGACCTCGGCATCCGGCGCATCGAGGATCGTCCGGGGAAGATGACCGCTCAGAAACTCGGCGCCCAGCCGCACGTCCCGCTCCAGATCCTCGAAGGGCGTCTCGAAGGGGGCCTCGGCCAGCGCCCAGCGAATCGCCGCTTCCCAGTCGCCCTTGACGAGCATGCGACGGCAGGGCTCGAGCCCTGAGTGGTGGGCGGCGGCGTCCCGCGAGCTGTAGACGAACATCCAGTCGTTACGGATGTGGCGATGGTGGAAGATCGAGCAGAACAAGGAGTTGAAGTAGGTCTCGGCCAGTTCGTAGTCGAGCCGTTCGCTGATCAGTTCGGCGTAGTGATTGCGCGCCTCGCGCCAGCATTCGCAGTGGGTCAGGTCGTCCTCGTCCAGGGCGCGCTGCAGCCGCGCCAGGGTCTCGCCGACCTTCTCCTCGTAGAGGTTGATGCGCTCGGCCGAGGCCTGCTGGGCCTCGCGCCAGGCGGCATCGCGAAAGCGCCGACTGGCATCGGCGGTGATCTCCTTGAAGCGGTTACGGTACTCGTCGAAGCCGTGCAGGATGGTGGCGGCGAGGCGATAGGCGGGGGAATGCTTCATGGCGAACTCCGGGCAGCGTAGGCCACCAGCTTCGCCAATTCTCGCCCGCTGCGCGAGCCGACCATGGTGGGGCGCGTTGTAGTTCGGCGACACGCCCGTCGTCATCCATTCATCATCGCCCTGTCGCCGGGCCGTCATCCACGCCAGGCATTCTCGCTCCCAAGCACCCAGGCAGCGAGGATGCCATGCGAATCTGTCTTGTCAGCGAGACCTGGTCGCCCGAGATCAACGGCGTCGCCCACACCCTCATGCAACTGAGCCAGGAGCTGCTGGCACGGGGCATGTCGCTGCAGCTCATCCGGCCGTACCCGGCCGACGCCACCGCCCCGCGGCGTACGCCGGACATGCAGGCCGAGCTGCGGGTACCGGGCATGGCGATACCCGGCTACCGTGCCGTGCGCCTCGGGCTACCCGCCGGGCGGCGTATCCAGCGGCTGTGGCAGAAGCAGCGTCCCGACGTGGTCTACCTGGCTACTCAAGGACCCCTGGGCTGGTCGGCACGGCGCGTGGCCAGGCGCATGGGCATCCCGCTGGTGGCCGGCTGGCACACCAACTTCGACCACTACTGCGGCGATTACGGCGTGCCCTGGCTGGCTCCCACGCTGATGCGGGGGCTGCGCCACTTCCACAACGGTTGTCAGGCGACCCTGGTACCCACCCGCCAGCAGGCGGACGACCTTTCACGCCAGGGCTTCCAGCGGCTCGAGGTGATGGGGCGCGGCATCGATCACCAACGGCTCGACCCCGCGCTGCGCTGCCCCGAGCTGCGCCGCAGCTGGGGAGCCGACGAGCACCGCCCGGTGGCGCTGCACGTCGGCCGCCTGGCGGCGGAGAAGAATCTCACCCTGCTGCGCGAGACCTTCCATGCCATGCGCAGCGCGCGCCCCGACATGGCCCAGATCGTCGTCGGCGACGGGCCGGCGCGACGCTCGCTCGAAAAGGCGCTGCCGGAGGTGCACTTCACCGGATTCATCTCACCGGAGGCCCTGGCCCGGCACTACGCCAGCGCCGACCTGTTCCTGTTTCCCTCGCTCTCCGAGACCTGGGGCAACGTGGTGCCGGAAGCCATGGCCAGCGGCCTGGCCGTGGTGGCCTACCATCACGCCGCCGCCGCCGAACTGGTCGACAGCGGCGTCAACGGCGTGACCGTGCCCGCCGGCGATGCCGAGGCGTTTCGCGAGGCCGCCGTGGCGCTGTGCCAGCAACCGGCGCGCTACGCCCAGATGGGCCGAGCGGCGCGCCTGCGCAGCCAGGCCTGCCGCTGGCCGGCCATTGCCGATATCTTTCTCTCCG
Organism: Halomonas sp. LR3S48; assembly: GCF_025725665.1. Lineage (NCBI taxonomy): Bacteria > Pseudomonadati > Pseudomonadota > Gammaproteobacteria > Oceanospirillales > Halomonadaceae > Halomonas > Halomonas sp. LR3S48. Next base: position 3,987,879 of record NZ_CP107009.1, read on the forward strand.
TTCTCGAGCGGGCCCGGGAGGTGAACCATGCGTCCACGCACCCTTGCGGTATTTGATCGACTCGACCTGCTGGAGTGGCGCCTCTGCCAGCGCTTCGCCAGCCTCAGCCTGTACGCGCCGTGGCTTGCCACCCTGCGCCTGGCCAGCCGAGTGGGCGACTGGCCGGTGTGGGTACTGCTGATCGCCGCCCAGCCGCTGCTTCAACCCCAGGCCGGCCTCGCTCATTTTCTGCAGTACGCCACGACTGGCCTCATCGCCATTGTCATCTACCGCCTGATCAAGACCCGCTTGTGTCGGGAACGCCCCTTCATCACCTTCGTCAATATCATCCAGTGCGGCGAGCCGGCCCGCGACCGCTACAGCTTCCCCAGCGGGCACACCATGCATGCGGTGATGTTCTGCGTACTGACCGCGGCCCATGCGCCCTGGCTGTTGCCGCTGCTGGTGCCGCTGGCACTACTCATCGCACTGTCCCGGGTCGGGCTCGGGCTGCACTACATCAGCGACGTCGCCGCCGGTGCCGCCATCGGCTACGCGTTCGCCCTGGCCAGCCTCTACTTGGCGGGCTGACGTTACCAGGGCAGCGCATCGCCGTTGCTGTGCCAGAAGCCGCCGCTGGTTTCCAGCGTCAACGCCTCGATGCGTGCGGCGATACCGGCGGCAGCCTCTTCCGGAGGGATCAGGCCGCCGAAGTTGACCATGCGGGTCTGCACGTAGCCCGGATGCAACTGGGCGACGGCGATACCCTTGGGCTTGAGGTCGATGGCCAGCGATTTGCCGAAAGCGTTCAGCGCTGCCTTCGAGGCCCGGTAGCCGTAGCGCCCGCCGGAGTCGTTGTCGGCGATGGAGCCCATGCGGCTGGTGACGTTGGCCACCTTGCTGCCCGCGCCCAGATTGTCGAGCAGTGCCTCGGTCACCCGCAGCGGGCCGTAGGCGTTGACCTCCATCTGCTCGCGAATGGTGTCGAAGTCGAGCGAACCCAGCGATTCGTCGTGCAGCAGGCCGGCATTGTTGATCAACAGATGCAGGTGCTGCCCGCGGATGGCCTCGGCCAGGCGCGCCACGTCCTCGTCCCGGGTCACGTCGATGCCCTCGACTACCTGCACTGCGGCTTCGTTGAGCTCCTGGGAGGCCGTACGACAAACGCCGATTACCTGCCAGCCCTCGCCCTGGTAGTGGCGGGCCAGCGCCAGACCGATGCCACGATTGGCACCGGTGATCAAAACACGGGAAGCCATGGCAGCTCCTCAAATTCGAATGGACGGACGCTCTCCAGTGTGGTGCTCGACTCGGGAAGTGCAAGTGCCGATTCGGCACATTTCCTTCAACGTAATGGCGTGCATATAATGGTTACGCAATGTAATACCCCCTACCAGGGAATCTCATCCACCGATGCCTGCCATCGAACAAGGACGCTTTCATGGCCAATCGCGCCTCAACTGTTACTCTCGCCGCCTTGGGTGGCGCTGCCGTCGGCCTGATCGTCGGCTGGCAACTGCCCGACACCACAACGACCGCCGCCCCGATCATCGAAACGGCCGAAGCCGAAACGGAAGTCGACAGCGCTTCATTGCCTTCGCTGCAACTGGGCGAGCGCCTGCGCGGCGAGATCACCTCGGCCAGCGAACTCAACGGCAAGGATGGTAGCCGCTTCGAGCGTTTCACCCTGGCGCTCGAGGAAGAGGCGCTCATCGAGATCGAGCTCGGCGGGCCCCTGCAGGGCACCCTCTCACTTTATGATGCCGATGAGCAGTTGCTCGCTTCGAGTGCCAATCCGGCCTATTACGACGCCCCGGCAGCCGCCTCGCTGCGCCGTCGCATCGACGAGAGCGGCGACTACATGGTGGTGGTCAGTGGCCAGGACATGCATAGCTATGGTCCCTTCACGCTGACCAGCCGACTGATGGAACTCACTACCAGTGATACGCTCGAGATGCCCTCGCGTGCCGATGGCTGGTTGCAAGACGATGGCGACACCTACAGTGTGACGATCGAGGAAAGCGGCCTTTACCAGTTCGAGATGCGCTCCAGCGACGTGGATGCCTATCTGGTGCTGGAAGGCCCCAATGGCTACCGACGCGAGGACGACGACAGCGCCGGCAACCTCGACGCCCGCATTGCCGACTTCCTCGAACCCGGGGAATACCGTCTTATCGCACGCTCTGCCTACGAACAGGAGGGTGGCCTCTACTCCCTGGAACTGGGCCCCCATGAGCTGGCCAGCGACGTGACGCTGCGCAACAGCGGTACGCTGGCAATGGACGAACCGTTGCACGGCTGGTTCAGCGGCGAAACGCTGACGTACGAGTTCACTCTCGATGCGCCTGCCGCCGTGACCATCGACATGCTCTCGTCCGATTTCGATGCCTATCTCGAACTGCACGGCGACAATGTCTCCATCAGTGACGACGACGGTGGCGGTGAGCTCAACGCCCGCCTCTACTCCCCCCTTGAAGCCGGCAGCTACCGCGTGACTGCACGCAGCCATGGCGGTCACGGCAGCGGTCTGTTCGAGCTGCGCGCCAGCGCAACCGCGATCGACGAACTACCCAGCAACGGTCAACTGGAGGTCGATAGTCCAGTGAACGCCAGGCTGGAGCCAGGCGTTCGCGACTACTACGAGCTGGTAGTCGACGAAGCCGGCCGCTATCGCATCGACCTGCTTTCGGACGATTTCGATGCCTATCTCGAACTCGATGGCCAGGGTCAGTACCTGCGCGACGACGACGGGGCCGGTGGGCTGAATTCTCGCATCAGCGCCCACCTGGAACCGGGTGGCTATCGAGTCACCGCCCGCGCCTATGGCAGTAGCGAGAGCGGTAACTATACGCTGCAGCTGCATCGCGAGTGAGCTAAACCCGGTTCCAACCACAGCGAGGGGCAGCGCAACGCCGCCCCTCATCGCCCCCCCCCAGCTGCACCACGTCTCACGGCACTGACTCTTTCCGCCCTGCTCACCTGCCCAACCTCCGGTCACTATCGGCCAGCACTGCTACGCTGAACTTGGCAATGACGGATCATGCGTATCAGGAGTAAACAGATGTCTCGGCAAAAGGACCATGCCAATCTTTTCGACGATGCCCGTTCACGCCTGCGGGAAGTCTTCGATGCCATCAATGTGCACGGCGATGCCAGAGAGCGCCTGATGCAGCCCAACCTGGCCATGCAGGTCAGCGTGCCCGTGCGCATGGACGACGGCAGCCTCAGGGTCCTTCCCGGCTGGCGCGTGCAGTACGACAATACCCTTGGGCCGGCCAAGGGCGGCATTCGTTTCCATCCCGACGTCAATCAGGATGAAGTGACCACACTGAGCTTGTGGATGGCGGTGAAGTGCGCCGTGGTCGACCTGCCCTACGGCGGCGGCAAGGGCGGCGTCAAGGTCGATCCCAAGCAACTGTCCAAGCTGGAGCTCGAGCGCCTGGCCCGCGGCTACGTACGCGCCATCGCCGACATCATGGGCCCCGATCGCGACATACCCGCCCCCGACGTGAACACGAACCCCACGATAATGGGCTGGATGGCCGACGAGTTCGATCACCTGGCCCGCGGCAAGGTGCCGGCCGCCATCACTGGCAAGCCGCCGGCCCTGGGCGGTTCGCTGGGCCGCGTCGCCGCTACCGGGCGCGGCGCGCTGCACGTGCTCGACATGTGGGCCGCCCGTGAGGAACGCAGGCCCGAGGAGACCACCCTGGCGATCCAGGGCTTTGGCAACGCCGCCTATCACTTCGCCCGCCTGGCCCACGAGCGGGGCTATCGCATCGTCGCGGTCTCCGACTCCAAGGGAGCAATCTACAGCCGCGAAGGCCTCGATCCCGACCCCATCATGGAGCAGAAAACCCAGAATCAGCGCCTGCATGACATGGTCTACTGCGATGATTCGGTGTGCATCGCCGAGGATGCGGAGCCGATCGAGCGTGACGATCTGCTGACCCTGAAAGCGGACGTGCTGGTGCTGGCGGCACTGGAGAATCAGGTTCATGCGGACAACATCGACCAGATAAAGGCCGGCGCACTGCTCGAGATCGCCAACGGCCCGGTTACCAGCCGTGCCGATGAGCGACTTGAGGAGCGCGGCGTGCCGGTGCTGCCCGACGTGCTGGCCAATACCGGCGGTGTGATCGTCAGCTACTACGAATGGGTGCAGAACCGCAGCGGAGAGCGCTGGTCGGAGGAAGGCATCAACCAGCGGCTGGCCGAACGCCTGAAGCGCGAGAGCGAGCTCGTCTTCGAGCGTGCCGAGCGAGAGGAAATCTCCTACCGCAAGGCCGCCTATCGTCAGGGCATCGAGCGCATCGCCGACGCCATTCAGCGGCGCGGCAACTGCCAGGACAGCAATTGAGCCACCCCCGGCTCCGCACGCAGGGTGACAAGCGCCGCGGCGGGGGCGACAATGACGCCCCCTTGCGAGCATATTCGGGCCACCATGACGGAACCCCTGACCATTCTTCATCAGGACGAACACTTGGTGGCGGTACACAAGCCAGCGGGATTACTGGTACACCGCTCCAAGCTGGCAGCCGGCGAGCGCGAGTTCCTGCTACAGCGCCTGCGCGACCAGTTGGGCCAGCGTGTCTATCCGGTGCATCGTCTCGACCGCCCCACCTCGGGCGTGATGATCCTTGCGCTTGATTCGGCCACCGCGGCTCGTCTGGGCGAAACCTTCACCGAGCGCCGGGTCGTCAAGCGCTACCTGGCCGTGGTGCGTGGATCAGGCCCCGAGCATGAATGGCTGAACTATGCCCTGCGCGAGGAGGATGGCAGCCGTCCCAAGGCGGAGATGCCGGCCTTGGAAGCGCTCACCGAAGTCAGACGGCTGGATGGCGTGGAACTGCCGGTACAGGTGGATCGCTACCCTACCAGCCGCTATTCGCTGATGGAGGTTCGGCCGCTGACCGGGCGTCGCCATCAGATCCGCCGTCACCTGTCACGGCGAGGCTATCCGATCATCGGCGATGCCAAGCACGGCAAGGGCAACCACAACCGCTTCTTCGCCGAACGCCTGAACTGTTCGCGCCTACTGCTGGCCGCGGTGGGCTTGAGCTTCGAGCATCCCGTCGATGGCTATCATTTGGCATTGAGCTGTGGACTGGATAGTGCCATGACAGACCTGTTCCAGCATTTCGGTTGGGCCGGCCATCTGCCGACCGACGCCGCACGTTGCCTGGAAACGCCCTTACCCGCCCCGACCTGACCCAGGAGATTCGAGACGCCACCATGACAGCTCCACTACGCCCACATGATGTCGCCCCGCCAGCTCAGGACGACTACGATTTTCGCTTCGGCGGCATCCGTCGCCTCTATGGCACCCGTGCCCTGGAGCGTTTCCGCAGTGCCCATGTGGTGGTGGTCGGTGTCGGCGGTGTGGGCAGTTGGGCAGTGGAAGCACTGGCGCGCTCGGGCATCGGCCGGCTCACGCTGATCGACCTCGACGATGTCTGCGTCTCCAACGTCAACCGCCAGTTGCCAGCGCTCGACGGTACCATCGGCCGCCCCAAGGTAGAGGTACTGGCCGAACGCTGTCGGGCGATCCAGCCCGGTATCGAGGTCGTGGCCGATACCGCCTTCGTCACCCCGACCAACCTGGCGCAACGCATTCCGGACGACGCCGACCACGTGGTCGACGCCATCGATAGCGTGGTGGCCAAAGCCGCGCTGATCCACTGGTGCCGGCGACGCAAGCTGCCCATCGTCGTCGCCGGTGCCGCTGGCGGACAGACCGATCCCACACGCATCCGGGTGGCGGATCTCGCCCGCACCGAGCACGACCCACTGCTGGCCAAGGTACGTGCACGCCTACGCCGCGACTATGGCTTCTCGCGTAATCCGAAGCGTCGCTTCTCCGTCGAATGCGTCTATTCTGACGAGCAGCTGATCTACCCCGACTCGGACGGGGAGGTCTGCCTGCAGAAACCCGCCAGTGGCGAATCGACCCGGCTCGACTGCGCCTCCGGCGTGGGCGCCGCCACCTTCGTCACCGGCGGTTTCGGTTTCATCGCCGCCTCGCGGGTACTCGCGCGACTGGCCAAGCAGGCCGCCAAGGCGGCAGGCGATCACGACACGTCCCCCTGACCTGGAGCCAACGCGATGTCTCATCCTCTCCCTGTTCCCGGCATCTACAGCCACTACAAGGGTAACCGCTACGAGGTGCTCGGTGTCGCCCATCACAGCGAAACCGAGGAGCCGCTGGTGGTCTATCGTGCCCTGTACGGCGATTACGGCCTGTGGGTGCGTCCGCTGGCCATGTTTACCGAAACCGTCGAAGTGCGCGGCGAACCGGTGCCGCGTTTCGACCTCGAAAAGGCGTTCTAACGTTGGCCGCGGTGCGCCCACCCCGTCATCCGCTTTTCAAGAACGGCAAACAACTCATACATCACCATGGCCATGGCGCTGATCACGATCAGCCCGGCGAACACCAGTGACATGCGCATCTGCGACCCGGCGCTCATCATCAGGTAGCCGATGCCCTGGTTGGAGGCCACCGTCTCGGAGACCACGGTGCCGACGAAGGCCAAGGTGATGGCAATCTTCAACGAGGCGAAGAAGTAGGGCAGCGAGCGCGGCAGGCCCACCTTGAGCAGTACGTCCATGCGCCGAGCACCCAGTACCCGGAGCACGTCCTCCATTTCCGGCTCCAGGGTCGCAAGCCCCGTAGCCACGTTGACCACGATGGGAAAGAAGCAGATCAGGAAGGCGGTGAGGATCGCCGGCACCGAGCCGATGCCGAACCACACCACCAGGATCGGCACGAAGGCGACCTTGGGAATTGCATTGAAGCCCACCAGCAACGGGTAGCAGGCGTGGTAGAGAAAGCGCGAGGAGCCGACGACGAAGCCCAGCGCCAGACCCACCGCTACCCCCAGGGCAAAACCCGCGAGGGTGGTCCACAGCGTCTGCCATGAATGCATGCCGATGGGGCCGGCAAAGGTCACCAGGGCTTGAGCGGTGGCCGAGGCGCTGGGAAAGATGAACTCCGGTACCTGGAGCAGACGCACGCTGACTTCCCAGATCGCCACCAGCGCCAGCACGGCGACCCAGGGCGCCAAGCGTTCGCGCAGCTTGTCGTTGTTGTTCATGCTCGCTCCTCAGACGCTGCGGATGTCACCGATCAGATTGCGCAGCTCCTGCACCCTATCGATGAAAGGTTTTTCATAGGTGACCGCCAGTTCCCGCGGCCGCGGCAGGTCGATCTCGCGCCGCTCGATGATGCGCCCCGGACGGCGGCTCATGACATAGACGGTATCGGCCAGGAACGCGGCCTCGCGCAGGTCGTGGGTGACCAACACCACAGTGAAGCGCTGGGCTTCCCATAGGTCGCGCAGCACGCACCACAGCTCCTCGCGAGTGAAGGCGTCCAGCGCTCCGAAAGGCTCGTCGAGCATCAACAGCCGCGGGCGGTGGATCAGCGCGCGGCAGATCGAGGCGCGCTGCTGCATGCCGCCCGAGAGCTGCCACGGGTACTGGTCCTCGTAGCCTTCGAGCCCCACCGTACGCAGCAGCTCGCGGGCCCAACCGACGAACTCCGCGCGTCGCTTGCGGAACTGCGAACGGTAGGGTTTGACGATCTCCAGCGGCAGCAACACGTTGTCCAGGGTGGTACGCCAAGGCAGCAGGTTGGCGCTCTGGAAGGCCATACCGCAGATCTTCAACGGCCCGCCCACCGGTTCGCCATCCACGCGCACGCTGCCGGCTGTGGGTCCATGCAGGCCGGTACAGAGCTTCATGAAGGTCGACTTGCCGCAGCCGGAGGGGCCGACGAAGGCAACGAACTCGCCTTCTCCGATGGAGAGCGAGATGTCTTCTATGGCATTGCCGCTGTCGTCATAGGCCAGGCTGACCCGGTCGAAGTCGACGAAGGGCATGGTTTGTGCCAATGCCGTCACTCCGCGCGCTCGGGGAAGATCATGCGCTCCTCCTGGGGTGGCAGGAAACGCGAGGTGAAGACACGCTCGGGGTCGGGCACCGACGGCAGTTCATAGGCATCGGCCACCAGTTGAATGGCGCTGCGCAGACGCTCTTCGTCCACCGCCCCGGCGCCATTGGCACGGGCATCCTCGGTGTCGATCACGCTGTCGATGGCAAGCCTGAGCCGCCGCGTCTCCATCTCCCTGTCGATCAACGAGTCGCGGTTCTGGACGTAGTCGATGGCGCCATCCGGGTCGGCCAGAGTCTCTTCGAGGGCGCGATTGAAGGCGCGCAGAAAGCCCTCCACGGCTTCGGGATTTTCTTCGGAGAAGGCCTCGCTGGCGATGATGGCATTGCCATAGAGCGGCACCCCGTAGTCGGGGAACGGCATGATGGTGAGCTGATCCTCACCCATTCCGCGCCCTTCCAGGTTGAGCAGGCTGGTGAAGTAAAACCCGGTGATGGCATCCACGTCGCCGCGCACCAGCAAGGTCTCGCGCAGGGTGGGGTCGACATTCTGCCACTCGACGTCATCGCCATCGAGGTCATTGGCCGCGGCGAAGATGCCCCAGGCACGGTAGCCGGTATCGAAGGCCGGCGCGGCGATGGACTTGCCGGCGAGGTCCGCGGGCGATTCGATATCGCGATCCTTGCGCGCGAAGACCGAAGCCGGGCTGCCGTCGTACACCACGTAGACGCCCTGTATGCCGGGCCCATCGGGGTTCTCGGCCAAGAACTCCACCAGCGCGTTGAGATCGCCGAAGCCCATCTCGTAGGCTCCCGAGGCGACCCGGTTGATGGCTCCAGCGGAGCCGCTGCCGGAATCGATCTGGACATCGAGCCCCTCTTCGGCGAAATACCCGCGCTCCACGGCCATGAGGAAGGGCGCCGAGGGTCCTTCGAAGCGCCAATCGAGCTGAAAACGAATACGGGTTTCGTCCGCCTGGGCCGCGGAAGCACCCAGCAGGGACAGGCCAAGCGCCCCGGCCAGCAGACCGGTGGTTCGATGGAATCGGTTCATTGAAGTTGCCCTCGCGAAGCTTCTGATTGTGCTTGTTCTATGCAATCGCCCTGCCAACGGCACCCGCTTGCCCGTTGCTCATACAGCGCGCCACATTAGCGCATGGCGGCAAGCCTGTGGAGCGTCGGAAAGGTGCAGCGGAAATCGACAAGCAGATTCTCATGCACCAGCTTAGCTCATAGCGAGGAAGACCAAACCTTGCTCACTGACGCAGCGTTAACGTCAGGAAAACACTTCGACAATTCTCAGCATCGAGAAACAAAAACGGCACCGACGTGTGTCGGTGCCGTTGCGATACGCCGCAGCGCGTCGTTATTCGTCGCCGGCTTCCTGCATCTGACGCAGCATGTAGTTCTCGATGCCGACCTTGTCGATCAGGCCGAGCTCGGTCTCGATATGATCGATGTGCTCTTCCTCGTCGGCGAGGATATGGCGGAACAGATCACGGGACACGTAGTCCTTGACCTGCTCACAATAGGCGATGGCCTCGATGTAGTCGTTACGACCCTCATGCTCGATCTTGAGGTCGCTCTCGAGCATCTCGCGCACGTTCTCGCCGATGTGCAGCTTGCCGAGATCCTGCAGGTTGGGCACGCCCTCGAGGAACAGGATGCGCTCGATCAGCTTGTCGGCATGCTTCATCTCGTCGATCGACTCGTCGTACTCCCACTTGGCCAGTGCCTTGAGGCCCCAGTCCTTGTACATCTTGGCATGCAGGAAGTACTGGTTGATGGCAACCAGCTCATTGCCGAGGGACTTGTTGAGGTATTCGATGACCTTGGCATCGCCTTTCATTGCCTTTCTCCCTTCTTCGTCTCGGCCTTGGGCCTGTCTTGGCGTTGCGTGACGCTCAGCGAACCATAATAGGCAGTATCAGCCCAAACACGCAAAAAATCCAACCGAGACAGTCGGTTGGATTAATGGCAACAAGAATGAGAGAGATTGGCAACGACAGCCGATGACGGCTCGAAACACTACACGGCGTAGGCGAGATCGTTGGCCGAGGCCATCAGTTCGGCCTTGACGGCCTCGCGGGTGATGGACTTGCCGACACAGGCGCACTTGCCGCACTGCGTGCCGCAGCCGGTTTCCTGCTGAATCTCACGCCAGCTACGGGCACCGCCTTCGACGCTTTCGCGGATCTTGCGGTCGGATACGCCCTTGCAAAGACATACGTACATCGACATCCACCTCGCTGTGCTTACGAGGAGTAATGTAAATGATTCGCATAGCATATCGCAAGAGAGAATCGCCTGTTTTTTGACCAAGGTCATCCCGAGCGGCTAGTGCCGGCCCGGCTTGGGTATGACCACGACCCGTGTGCCTGACGCGATATCGGGCCAGCTGCGGCGCTCCGTATCGAACAGCACCCAAAGATAACCCAGCCCGAAGGCGGCCAGCGAGAGCCAGGCCACGAGGTAACGCACCAGGCTCTGGCTCAAGGTGATCGAGTGGCCACTGCGGGTCTGTACGCGCAGACGCCAGGCTTGCATGCCCAGGGTCATGCCGCCACGCATCCAGGAGAAGGCAAAGAATACGAACGCTCCGATCAGCAGCGCCAACTGGAGGGTCAGGCGCTGCGGGGCCCCCTGTCCCACCAGCTCGGCATCCAGCCCAAGGACCAGGCGCACGAAGACCACATGCAGCACGGTGATCAAGATCCAGATCGCCAGGACCAGCAAGGCATCGTAAAGCATCGCACCCAGGCGCCGCCCCAGACCGGCGGGCCATACATCGTCGAGCTGATCGAATCGTCGTTGCATCATCATCCCTTGTTCCAGGCCCATGCCGGCGACGTCGCTAACCCGAGCGGCGCAGCAAATAGAATCCCAGGGCAGCGCACAGCAGCGTAGGTACCAACACCGCCCACACCGGCGAGAAACCGAATACGGTGGAGGCCGGTGCCAGCAGGTCCTGCAGGTACTTGAACGACAGCCCGACGATCACGCCGTAGAAAACCCGCGTTCCGGCAGCCACGGTGCGCAACGGGCCGAACACGAACGACGCCGCCACCAGCACCAGCGAGGCCATGGTCAGTGGCAGCAGCATCTTTTGCCAGAAATAGAGCAGCGGTTGGGTGGCCTGCTGCCCCTGGGACAGCAAATAACGCGAGTAGGCCCACAGTTCACTGGGCGCCTGACTAGTGATATCCCGCAGCAGGCGATTGAGCTGATCGGGGGTGAGGGTCGTCTCCCATAACAGCTGCTCGTGCGCCTCGGCCTCGGTTCGGTCCTCCCCGAAGCGGGTGATTTTCACTTCCTCGAGCATCCAGTGGTCGCCTGCCCAGGATGCACGCGCCGCCTGCACGGCTTCGCGCAGCCTCCTTTCATCGAAGACATAGCGGGTCAGGTCGAGAACCGTATCGTCGGCACGGATGGCGCCGAATCGATAAACGCTGTCGCCCTCGCGCTGCCAGCCACCGCTCTGGGTCAGCAAGGCGCCTTCGCCCTGCATCTGCTCCAGCCGCCAGGCGCTGGCGTACTGCTCGGTACGCGGGCTGACGAATTCGGCAATCAGCAGCAGGATGGCCACCACCAGGATGATCGGCTTCATCACGCCCCACAGAATGCGCGCCAACGAACGTCCCGCGGCGCGCATCACCGTCAGCTCGTTGCTCGAGGCCATGCTGCCAAGCCCGATCAGTGCGCCGATCAGCACGCCTACCGGCGCATATTGGTAGAAGCGCCAGGGCAGACGCATCAACAGGTAGAGCAGGACCTGAAACGCTCCGTAGCCGCCTTCCACATCGTTCAGGTCGTTGATGTAAGTGATTACCAGATCGAGGCCGAGCAGCACTACCTGAACGACGAGGATCGCTCCCAGCACGTTACGGGCGATATAGCGGTCGAGACGGTCCGTCAGCATCAACGCATCCCCCTGCGCTGGTTGTGCATCAGCAGCCCCAGGCCAAGCGCGAGGAAGACCAGATGAATGGGCCACATGCCGATCGACGCCGACAGCGTTCCGCGTCCGATGGCATCCTGTGCCGCCAACAGCAGACTCAAGTAGCAGATGTGCAGGAAGATCGCCGGCAGCAGCTTGGCAAAACGCCCCTGCCGCGGATTGACCCGCGAGAGTGGCATCGCCATCAGGGTCAGGATGAAAACCATCAGCGGCAGCGAAAGCCGCCACTGTAGCTGGGCGCGGGCACGCCCGGAGTCGTCGCCGAACAGCTCCGCAGTGGTGGCATATTCCGCCGACTCCAGCTCACGCTGCTCACCGACGAGCGAAAGACGCACGGCATAGGTATCGAACTCCAACCGCTCGGCTTCGAAGCGTCCGGGATCGACGCTGTAGCGCTCGCCGTCGGCCAGCACCAGGAAACGGCTGCCGGTATCGCTGTCCACGGTCTGGTAGCCGCTGCCGGCACGGGTCACGGCGGTTTCGGGCGTGCCGTCGCGGCGGCGCTGGCGTTCGCTGATGAAGACCTCCTGCATGCGGCTACCGTCGTCGCTGAAGGACTCGGTATAGGCAGTGCGACCGCCGCCGAAGTCCTGGAAGCGTCCCGGTGCCAGGGCGGTGAAGTCGATCTGGCTGCGCTGCTCCTCGAGCATCACGGCGTTGTGCAGCGCCCCCGCCGGGGTCAGCCACAAACTGCACAGTCCCACGACTACCGCCAGCAAGGTCGCCGGCACCAGGCTGACCTGAAACAGCCGAGCGGGGCTGGTACCGCAAGCCACCAGCACGGTGATCTCGCTGTTGAGATAAAGCTGACCGTAGGCCAGCAGAATACCGAGAAAGAAGGCCAGCGGCAGAATCAGCTCGAGAAAGCCGGGCAGGTGATAGAGCATCAAACTGCCGAGGATGGTGGCAGGAATGTCGCCCTCTGCAGCAGAGGTAAAGTAGCGGATGAAACGACTGCCCATGATGACCAGCAGCAGCACGCCGGCAACGGCGGCCATGGTCAGCAGGATCTCGCGGGTCAGGTATCGAAAAATGATCATGCAGCGGTCTTCCATGCAATGGCGCCATGCCTTGAGTACACTTGGGTGATTCGGCAGTGGCCTGGAGCCGTGCCGGCATTATCCAGAATCCCCCATCGCTTGTCTTGTGGAGTCACCATGGAATTCCCAGTTCAGACGGCCAATCCCGCCAAGGCCGAATCGGCCTGCCTCGTGGTCCCGGTTTTCAAGGACGGCGACCTGCTGCCCGCCGCCGCCAAGCTCGACGACGCCAGCGAGCGGCTGATCGGCCAGCTGATCGAGCGCGGCGACTTCGACGCCAAGCTGGGTAATGTGCAACTGGTCCCCTTCGCCCCCGGCCTCTCCGCCGACCGCCTGATGCTGGTGGGCCTGGGCACGCGCGAGAAGTGCCAGGAGCGCGCCTTCATCAAGGCCCTGGATGCCGCCTTCACCGCCGTCGCCGGGCTGCCGGCCGAGGACGTCGCCGTGGCCTTCACCGACGTGCCTGTACCCGAGCGCAGCGTTACCTGGAAGGCGCGCATGACGGCGGAGGCCGCACAGCGTGCCGTCTACCGTTTCGACGAGTTCAAGTCGGAGAAGGCCCCGCGTCCGCGGCTGGAGAAAGTCACCCTGCTGCTCAGCGACAACGATACCGCCGGCGAGGCCCGCGAGGGTGCTCGCATCGGTGACGCCATTGGCCAAGGAGTGGCCTACACCCGCACCCTGGGCAACCTGCCGGGCAACGTCTGCACGCCGAGCTATCTGGCCGAACAGGCCGAGCAGCTCGGCCGCGAGTCGGGCGGCGCGCTTGCCGTCGAGATCCTCGACGAGGCGGCGCTGGAAGAGCTCGGCGCCCACAGCCTGCTCTCGGTGGGCCGTGGCAGCGAGCAGCCCTCGCGGCTGATCGTCATGAAGTACCAAGGGGCAGAAAATGCCGACGAGTCGCCCCACGTACTGGTGGGCAAGGGCATCACCTTCGATACCGGCGGCATCTCGCTCAAGCCCGGCGAAGCCATGGATGAGATGAAGTTCGACATGTGCGGAGCGGCCAGCGTGTTCGGCACCGCCAAGGCGGTGCTCGGCATCCGGCCCAAGCTCAACCTGGTGTTCATCGTCGCCGCCGCAGAGAATATGCCTGACGGCCGCGCCACCAAGCCCGGCGACATCATCAAGACGCTGAAAGGTCTCACCGTCGAAGTACTCAACACCGACGCCGAGGGTCGCCTGGTGCTGTGCGATGCGCTGACCTACGCCGAGCGCTTCGAGCCCGCCAGCGTGGTCGACATCGCCACCCTGACCGGTGCGGCGATCATCGCCCTGGGCCACCACGCCACCGGCCTGCTCTCCAACGACGACGACCTGGCGCTGGACCTGCTCGATGCCGGCGAAGCTGCCTGGGACCGCGCCTGGCACCTGCCGCTGTGGGACGAGTACAAGGAGCAGCTCGACTCCAACTTCGCCGACATGGCCAATATCGGCGGGCGCCCGGCCGGCACCATCACCGCCGCCTGCTTCCTCTCGCGCTTCGCCGACAAGTTCCCCTGGGCACACCTGGATATCGCCGGCACCGCCTGGACCTCGGGCAAGCAGAAGGGCGCCAGCGGCCGTCCGGTAGGCCTGCTGACCCAATACCTGCTCGACCGCGAGGAAGAGACGCGTCAGGTCGAGAACGACGCCTGACGTTGCCAAGGTTGCCAACGCAGGCGACAACCGTTACATCTGACGCATTGCGCGCTCCGGGTCGCCTGACTCGGAGCGCCGTAGAAGCCCAAGAAAACGCCGGAATCCCGGCATAGCGGAGACCCATTTGCCGTGCCCAACGCAACCTTCGAGACGCTGCCCAACGCCACACCCGTGGCAGCCAACATTCGCGACGACATTCTCGCCAGCCCCGGCTTCGGCCAGTACTTCAGCGATCATATGGCCCACGTACGCTGGACGGCCGAGTCCGGCTGGCACGGCCACGAGGTACGCCCCTACGGTCCGCTGACCCTCGACCCGGCGGCGGCCGTGCTGCACTACGGCCAGGAGATCTTCGAGGGCATCAAGGCCTACCGCCACGCCGACGGCTCGGTGTGGTCGTTCCGCCCGGAGAAGAACGCCGAGCGCTTCCGCCGCAGCGCGCGCCGGCTGGCGCTGCCCGAGCTCAGCGACGAAGACTTCGTCGGCTCGCTCAAGGCGCTGCTCGCCCAGGACCACGCCTGGGTGCCGACACCCAGCAGCGAGGCCGATGAATCGAGCCTCTACCTGCGCCCGTTCATGATCGCCAGCGAGAAGTTCCTTGGCGTGCGTCCCGCCAAGGAAGTCGACTACTACGTCATCGCCTCTCCTGCCGGTGCCTACTTCAAGGGCGGCATCGCCCCGGTATCGATCTGGCTCTCCTCGCACTACAAGCGCGCCGCCCCCGGCGGCACCGGCTTTGCCAAGTGCGGCGGCAACTACGCCGCCTCGCTGGCCGCCCAGAAGGAAGCCGAGAAGCACGGCTGCGGCCAGGTCGCCTTCCTCGACGCTGCCGAGAACAAGTGGGTCGAGGAACTGGGCGGCATGAACCTGTTCTTCGTCCACAAGGACGGCCGCCTGGTCACGCCGCGCCTGACCGACACCATCCTCGAGGGCGTGACCCGGGACTCGGTGCTCACCCTCGGCCGCGACGAAGGCTTCACCGCGGAAGAGCGTGCCATCAGCATCGACGAGTGGCGCGAGGGCGTGGCCTCCGGCGAGATCACCGAAGTCTTCGCCTGCGGTACCGCCGCGGTGATCACGCCGGTGGGTCAGTTGATCAGCGAAGACGACACCATCCGCATGCCCGACGAAGGCAACGAAGTGGCCAAGCGCCTGCGCGCCAAGCTGCTCGACCTGCAGTACGGCCGCGCGGAAGATACGCATGGCTGGTTGACCAGGCTGGTCTGACGCTACCCACTACGCCAGGAGCCGAACGCCTCGCGAGGCGGCCGGGAGCAGGCCGAAGAGGAGGTCTTTTGCCAGGGAAGGCAAAAGTAGCGCCCAGGGATGGGTTCACAGCGCCTCCTCGTAGGTCTGCTTGCGGCAGGGCCTCGCCACTGCATCGGCAGAATCGGCCCCTACCGTTAAGGCCGTCATGACGCAAGTAGACTTCTACATACTCCCCGACACCACGCTGGAAGCGCGGCTCGACTTCGCCTGTCGGCTGGCCGAGACCATCGCCGGCAAGGGCTTCCGGCTGCACCTGCACGCCGAGGACGAGGCCATGGCCACCGACCTCGACGAGCGGCTTTGGACCTTTCGCCCCGAGGCCTACCTGCCCCACGCCCTGCTCGGCAGCGACATGGCCGAGAGCGTGGCGGTGACCATCGGCTGGGAACAGCCGCCCGAACCGAATCCCGAGGCCCCCATGGCGCTGCTCAACCTCGACCCGGGTATCCCCGAGTGGTTCTCGCGCTTCGAGCGGGTCGCCGAGATCATCAACCAGCACCAACAGGTGCTCGTCGCCAAGCGCGAATGCTGGCAGACCTACAAGCAGCGTGGCTATCCGGTGAAAGCGCATCAGCTACGCGGCTAATACCACCAAGCCAGGGGCGCCGGCAGCAGGCCGAAGAGGAGGTCTTTTGCCATGGATGGCAAAAGTAGCGCCCAGGGATGGGTTCACAGCGCCTCCTCGCAGGCCTGCTGGCGGATCAGCCCCGAGCAGCAAGGCTGACGCCCACTCCCTCATCGCGCTATAATCGAGCCCATTTTTCGACCGCTTCGACGACTTTCCTGCCGCCCGGCACCACGATCCGGCGGCGATCATTTCTGGACCCGGAACGCCCCATGGACAAGACCTACCAACCCGAGCAGATCGAATCCCGCTGGTACGAGCGCTGGGAGGCCGACGGCCGCTTCGCCCCCTCGGGCAAGGGCGAACCCTATTCGATCATGATCCCGCCGCCCAACGTCACCGGCAGCCTGCACATGGGCCACGCGTTCCAGGACACCATCATGGACACGCTGATCCGCTGGAAGCGCATGCAGGGCAACAACACCCTGTGGCAGGTCGGCACCGACCACGCCGGCATCGCCACCCAGATGCTGGTGGAACGCAAGGTCGCCGCCGAGGAGGGCAAGAGCCGCCACGACCTGGGGCGCGGGGCATTCATCGACAAGGTATGGGAGTGGAAGCACGAATCCGGCGGCCACATCACTCGCCAGCTGCGCCGCATGGGCGCCAGCGTCGACTGGTCGCGCGAGCGCTTCACCATGGACGACGGCTTCTACAAGGCGGTGCAGGAAGTCTTCGTGCGGCTCTACGAAGAAGACCTGATCTATCGCGGCAAGCGCCTGGTCAACTGGGACCCGACGCTGCACACCGCGATCTCCGATCTCGAAGTGGAAAACCGCGACCAGCAGGGCCAGTTCTGGCATTTCCGCTACCCGCTGGCCGACGGCGTGACGACCGATGCCGGCCTCGACTACCTGGTCGTCGCCACCACCCGCCCCGAGACCCTGCTCGGCGACACCGGCGTGGCGGTCAACCCCGAGGACCCGCGCTACGCCTCGCTGGTGGGCAAGTTCGTCGAGCTGCCGCTGGTCGGCCGTCGCATCCCCATCGTCGCCGACGAACACGCCGACATGGAGAAGGGCTCCGGCTGCGTGAAGATCACCCCGGCCCATGACTTCAACGACTACGAGGTGGGTCGTCGCCACGGCCTGCCGCTGATCAACGTCTTCACCCAGGACGCGGCGATCCTGCCCCAGGCCGAGGCCTTCGACATCCAGGGCCGTCCGCTGCCCGAGATCGACTTAAGCCTGCCTGAAGCGTACGCCGGGCTCGACCGCTTCGAGGCGCGCAAGCGGATCGTCGCCGACATGGAGGCCGCCGGGCTGCTCGAGCAGATCGAGACGGTCAACAATACCCTGCCCTATGGCGACCGCTCCGGCGACGTCATCGAGCCGCTGCTCACGGACCAGTGGTTCGTCGCCGTGGAGAGCCTGGCCAAGCCCGCCATCGCCGCGGTGGAGAACGGCGACATCCAGTTCGTGCCCAAGAACTACGAGAACATGTACTTCTCGTGGATGCGCGACCTGCAGGACTGGTGCATCTCGCGCCAGCTGTGGTGGGGCCACCGCATTCCCGCCTGGTACGACACCGAGGGCAACGTCTACGTCGCCCGCACCGAAGCCGAGGCGCGTGAGAAGCATGGCCTGAGTGACGACATCGTTCTGACCCAAGATGAAGACGTGCTCGACACCTGGTTCAGCTCGGGGCTGTGGACCTTCGGCACCCTGGGCTGGCCGGAGAAGACCTCGGAGCTGGCGACCTTCCACCCCTCCAGCGTGCTGGTCACCGGCTTCGACATCATCTTCTTCTGGGTCGCACGCATGATCATGCTGACGCTGAAGTTCATGGACGAAGTGCCGTTCAAGACCGTCTACGTCCACGGCCTGGTGCGAGACGGTCAGGGCCAGAAGATGTCCAAGTCGAAGGGCAACGTGCTCGACCCCATCGACCTGATCGACGGCATCCAGCTCGACACGTTGCTGGAAAAACGTACCGGCAACATGATGCAGCCGCAGAAGGCCAAGGCGATCGCCAAGGCCACCCGCGACGAGTTCCCCGAGGGCATCGAGCCCCACGGTACCGATGCGCTGCGCTTCACCTTCCTCTCCCAGGCCACCACCGGGCGCGACATCAAGTTCGACATGGGCCGCCTCGACGGCTATCGCAACTTCTGCAACAAGCTGTGGAATGCCTCGCGCTACGTGCTGATGAACGCCGAGGGCCAGGACTGCGGTGCGCAAGGTGGCGAGGTCGAATTGTCGCTGGCCGACCGCTGGATCGTCTCGCGCCTGCAGCAGACCGAGGCCCAGGTGACCAAGGCGATGGAGGAGTTCCGCTTCGACCACGCCTCCCAGGCACTCTACGAGTTCGTCTGGAACGAGTACTGCGACTGGTACCTGGAACTCTCCAAGCCGGTACTGTGGGACGACGGCGCCAGCGAGGCGGCCAAGCGCGGCACCCGCCGCACCCTGGTGCGCGTGCTGGAAGCCATCCTGCGCCTGGCCCACCCGATGATGCCGTTCATCTCCGAGGAGATCTGGCAGCGCGTGGCGCCGCTGGCGGGCAAGGCAACGGGCGACGGCGCTGAGTCGATCATGAACCAGCCGTGGCCCATGGCCGAGCAGGAGAAGATCGACGAGCAGGCGACCCGCGACATCGAATGGCTCAAGGGCGTGATCGTGGCGGTGCGCAACGTTCGCGCCGAGATGAACATCGCTCCCGGCAAGCCACTCGAGGTGCTGCTGTCCAAGGGTGCTCCGGCGGATCGCGAGCGCCTGGAGGCCAACCGGCCCTTCCTCGCCAAGCTGGCCAAGCTCGAGAGCGCCACCTGGCTCGACGACCCGAGCGAGGCACCGCTTTCGGCTACTCAGCTGGTCGGCGACATGGAGGTGCTGGTGCCCATGGCCGACCTGATCGACAAGGAGGCGGAGCTCGCCCGCCTGGCCAAGGAGATCGACAAGCAGGACAAGCTGATCGGCGGCATCGAGAAGAAACTCGGCAACGAGAGCTTCGTCGCCAAGGCGCCGGAGGCGGTGGTCGAGAAGGAGCGCGGCAAGCTCAGGGAGTACCAGGCCGCCCGCGGTGTGCTGGTCGAGCAGCGCGACAAGATCGCCGCGCTCTGAACAGCGGCCCGAAACCGCCGCATCCGGACCAGCGGCCCGAAACCGCCGCATCGGATCAGCGGCCCGACATCGCCGCCAGGAGACGACACGAATGCCTCGGGATGAAAGCACCATGGCCGGCCAAAGCCAAGGCTTGACGCTCGAGGCGATCCGGCCGCTGTTCCCGCTGCTCGAGCGCAACAGCGCCGGGGCGATCCTGGTCGACGAGGCGAGCCGCCTGATCTGGATCAATGCCTGCTACTGCCGGCTGCTGGGCATCGCCGATCCGGCCAGCGTCATCGGTCGCCCGGTCAACGCGGTGATCCCTCATACCCGCATGCCCGAGGTGGTGCGCAGCGGGCGCCCCATCCTGCTCGACATCATGGAGTACCAGTCCCGCCAGCTGGTGGTCACGCGGCTGCCGCTGCACGACCCGGCCAGCGGCCGGGTCAACGGCGCGGTGGCCTTCATCGTGTTCGACGACCTGGAGCCCCTGGCGCCGCTACTCGGCAAGTACCGCCGCCTGCAGCATGACCTGGCGGCGGCGCGACGCGCCCTGGCCCGGCGCGGCTCACGCTACGAGCTGGCCGACTTCGTCGGCGCCAGCCCCCCGGTGCTGGAGGTCAAGCGTCGCGCCCGACTGGCCGCCGCCCGCGCCACACCGGTACTGCTGCTGGGCGAGACCGGCACCGGCAAGGAGGTACTGGCCCAGGCCATCCACGGCGATTCCCCCCGTGGCGGCAACCCCTTCATCGCAGTGAACCTCGCGGCGGTGCCAGAGAACCTGCTCGAAGCGGAGTTCTTCGGCGTCGCCCCGGGCGCCTATACCGGCGCCGACAAGCGCACCCGCAAGGGCAAGTTCCAGCTCGCCGACGGCGGCACCCTGTTCCTCGACGAGGTAGGCGACATGCCGCTGGCGCTGCAGGCCAAGCTGCTGCGCGCCCTTCAGGAAGGGGAAGTGGAGCCGCTGGGCTCCAACGAGATCAAGCGCGTCGACGTGCGCGTGATTGCAGCCACCAGCCGCGACCTCGAGGCCATGGTGGCCGACGGCAGCTTTCGCTCCGACCTCTACTATCGGCTCAACGTGCTGCGCATCCAGGTGCCGCCGCTGCGCGAGCGCCTTGCCGACCTGGGCATCCTGTGCGAGACGATCCTCGGCCGGATCGCGGCGGAGAGCGGCGAGCCCCGCGCCGAGATCACCGCCGAGGGCGTGGCGCTGCTGCAGCGGCACGACTGGCCGGGCAACATTCGCGAGCTGCGCAACGTGCTCGAGCAGACCCTGGCCCTGAACGAAGCCTGCAGCGTCATCGACGTGCCGGAGCTGCGCGCCGCCCTGCCCCATACCAATGCCGCAACACACCACACTCCCTCCACCTCTACCGTGCGTCCCCTGGCCGACGTCGTGGCCGCGGCCGAGCGCAGTGCGCTGTACGATGCGCTGTCCGCCTGCCGCGGTAACAAATCCCGCGCGGCCCGCATGCTGGGCATTCCCCGCTCGGTGCTCTACGAAAAACTGGCCAGACTGTCCGACTAACCGGTCAAGTGTCCGAATTTACGGACACAACCTCTTCGACCATGGTCGGAACATTGTCCGTAAAATCGGACACCCCTTTCCCACCTCTTTCCCTCGCTCTCCTTTAACCCACTGAAATACAGCTAGAAACCAAGAATGGCACGGCACGTGCACTACAAGCGCCAGTGCATGGTGCAAGCGCTATCCGTCCGATGGCGGGTGCGCCATGGCTCATGCATCGCGACAACGCCATCCAAGGCGTTGCGACGACAACAACGCACAAGGAGCTTCCATGCCATCCTCATCGCCTCTCGCCATTCGCCTTCGTCCGCTCACCCTCGGCGTGGCCGCCGCTGCCCTGTTGGCCGGTGCCACAGGCACCGTCCAGGCCCAGGAGCAGGTACGTTGGCAGGTTCCCATCGCCTTCCCCTCGCACCTGGTCGGCCTGAGCACCCCGGTTCGCTTCCTCAGCGAGTCGCTGGAACAGGCTTCGGGCGGCAACATCAATCTGCGCTACTACGAGCCGGGCGAACTGATCCCACCGTTCGAGATTCTCGATGCCGTTTCCGAAGGCCGCTATGATGCCGGCTTCACCTGGGTCGGCTACGACCAGGGCAGTATCCCGTCGCTGCCGCTGTTCGCCGGCGCGCCGTTCGGCATGGAACCGCCCGCCTACCTGGCGTGGCACTACTTCGGCGGCGGCAAGGAACTGCTCGAGGAGATCTATGCCGAGTATGACGTCCAGCCCCTGCTGTGCAGCATGATCGGTCCCGAGGCCGCCGGCTGGTTCGCCGAGCCGCTGGAGTCCCTCGACCAGATCGACGGCCTGCGCATCCGCTTCGCCGGTATCGGCGGTCGCGTGCTGGAGCGACTGGGTGCCTCGGTCACCATGATTCCGGGCGGTGAGCTCTATCAGGCCATGGAGCGCGGCACCATCGACGCCACCGAATTCTCGGCACCGGCGGTGGACCGCATCCTCGGCATGCAGGAGATCGTGCAGAACTACGTCATGCCGGGCTGGCACCAGACCTTTACTACCGCTCACCTGCTGGTCAACAAGGAGAGCTGGGAGGCGCTGGAGCCGCAGACCCAGGCAATGATCGACATGGGCTGTCGCGCCGCCACTCTCTACGGTTACTCCGAGAGCGAGATCGAGACGCCCAAGGCACTGCGCGACTTCGAAGAAGAGGGCGTGAACGCCCAGGTGCTGTCCGACGAGATTCTCACCGAGTTGCGCCGGGTGACCAACGAGGTGCAGGCCGAGATCGCCGCCGAGGACGAGATGTTCGGTCGTGTCCTCGAAAGTCAGCGCGAGTTCATGAAGCTGCACGGCAACTGGCACGTCAAAGGCCACCTGCCGCGCTCCTACTATGCGCCGGAAAATCTCGATAATTGATACCTAAAGTCGCTCTGAATGCCGGCCGCCATCGCACGGTGGCGGCCGGCATTCGTCTCAACACCTCGGAGTCACTCCATGAGCGTCAATGATTCGGCAGGCTCATCCCAAGGGCCGGAGGGCTACTCCGCGCCGGAGCTGCCCACCAATCGCTTAAGCCACCGCCTCGACATGGCCATCCTGCTGTTCGGCCGGGCCATCTCCTGGCTATGGCTGGCCACCATGGCGGTTGTGCTGACCAATGTGGTCAACCGTTTCATCCTTGGTCGCGGCTCGATCGCAGTGGAGGAGCTGTCCTGGCACCTGTTCGGCGCCGCCATGATCCTGACCCTGGCCTACGCCGTGGTCAGCGACGACCACGTCCGCGTCGACGTGATTCGCGAGAAGTTCACGCTGCGCACCCAGGCCTGGATCGAGCTTGCTGGCATCGTGCTGCTGGCCCTGCCGATTCTCTACCTGATGGCGGAGGCACTGTTCGAGTACGGCTATCGCGCCTTCCAGCGCGGCGAGCGCTCCCAGGCACCCAGCGGCCTGCCCTATCGCTTCATCATCAAGACCCTGATTCCCGTCGGCCTGACGCTGGTGGCCGTGGCGCTGTTCTCTCGAGCACTGCGCTGCTCCACGCTGCTGTTCGGTTTCCCCCGGCGCATCCGCCAGACCACACCGCGGCAGTAGCCACTGCGCATCCATCCGGCATACGCCACGTTCATCTAGCGAGATCGATTATGGGATTGGAGCAATTTCTCGTGCTGGCGATGTTCGCCAGCTTCATGGGCCTGCTGCTGCTGGGGTTTCCCGTGGCCTGGTCGTTGGCCGGCATCGGCTTCGTCTTCGCCATCATCGGCCACGTGCTGGTGGAATTCCTCGGCGCCGACCTGTGGTTCTCCTGGGGCGGCACCATCGGCGTGCTTGACCGGCGCATCTACGGCATCGTCGCCAACGAGCTGATGGTGGCGCTGCCGCTGTTCATCTTCATGGGCATCATGCTCGACCGCTCCGGCATCGCCGAGCGCCTGGTCACCTCGCTGGTGCGCGTTCTCGGCGGCCTGCGCGGTGGCTATGCCGTCACCGTGGTGATCGTTGGCATACTGCTGGCGGCCTCCACCGGCATCGTCGGTGCCTCGGTGGTGCTGCTCGGCATGCTCTCGCTGGGACCAATGATGCGCGCCCAGTACAACAAGTCACTGGCGGTAGGCACCGCCTGCTCGGTGGGCACCCTGGGCATCCTGGTGCCGCCGAGCATCATGCTGGTGCTGATGGCCGACCGCATGGGCACCTCCGAGGCGTCGGTCGGCCGTTTGTTCATGGCGGCGCTGATCCCCGGAGTGATGCTGGGCCTGATGTATATTGCCTATATCCTCATTGCCGCCTACCTGAAGAAGGACCTGGCGCCGGCGCCCAAGGACCGCGAACCGCTCGACGCCCGCGCTTTCCTGCAGGTGTTTCTCGCGGTGCTGCCTCCTCTGGGGCTGATTCTCGCCGTACTCGGCTCGATCTTCACCGGCTTCGCCACGACGACCGAGGCCTCGGCCGTGGGCGCCCTGGGCGCCATGCTGCTGGCCATGGCCAACCGTCGCTTCAATCTCACGATCCTGCAGCAGGCGCTGTTCCAGACCAGCCGCACCACCGCCTTCATCTTCGCCATCTTCATTGGCGCCACGGTGTTTGCCGCCGTGCTGCGTGGACTGGGCGGCGACGACGTGGTGCGCCTGGCGCTCACCGGCCTGCCCTTCGGCGAGACAGGTATCGTGCTGACCATCCTGGCGGTGGTGTTCCTGCTCGGCTTCTTCCTCGACTGGGTGGAGATCACGCTGATCATCCTGCCGCTGGTGGCGCCGGTGATCATGAGCCTGGGCGTCGACCCGCTGTGGTTCGCGATGCTCTTCGCCATCTGCTTGCAGACCTCGTTCCTGACGCCACCGGTGGGTTTCGCGCTGTTCTACATCAAGGGGGTCTGCCCGCCCGAGATCACCACACGCGACATCTATCTCGGCGTGGCTCCCTTCGTTGCGCTGCAGTTGCTCGGCCTGCTGCTGGTGTTCTTCTTCTCGCCGCTGGCGACCTGGTTGCCCAACACCATTTACGGCGGCAATTGATCCTTATCTTCGGAGAGACTAGGCATGCAACTGACCGACAAGAGAGCACTGATCACCGGAGCGGCCGGCGGCATCGGCCGCGCCATCGCCGAGCGCTACGCCCGCGAAGGCGCCCGGGTCGCCGTGGCCGACCTCGACCTGGCCGCGGCCGAGGCGACCGTGGAAAAAATTCGCAAAGATGGCGGCCAAGCCCTGGCGCTGGCCATGGACGTCACCGACGAAGCCGCGGTGGAAACCGGCGTGGCGACGATGGTCGAGCGCTGGGGTGGGGTGGATATCGCCATTGCCAATGCCGGTATCCAGCATATCGAGCCGCTGCATACCCTATCCTTTGCCGATTGGCGGCGGGTGATGGCGGTACACCTGGACGGCGCCTTTCTGGTCACCGGGGCTGCCCTGCGCCAGATGTACCGGCAGGAGAGCGGCGGTTGCCTGATCTACATGGGCTCGGTGCACAGCAAGCTCGCCTCCCCACTCAAGGCGCCCTACGTGGCCGCCAAGCACGGCCTGCTGGGCCTGTGCCGCACCGTGGCCAAGGAGGGCGCGGCGCACCGGGTGCGCGCCAACGTGATCTGCCCAGGATTCGTGCGCACGCCGCTGGTGGACCGGCAGATTCCCGAGCAGGCCGAGGCGCTGGGTATCTCCGAGGAAGCGGTGGTGCGCGACGTGATGCTCAAGGATACCGTCGATGGCGAGTTCACCACGCTGGACGACATCGCCGAGGTCGCGCTGCAGCTGGCCGCCTTCCCCACGGCGGCGTTGACCGGCCAGTCGGTGGTGGCCAGTCACGGTTGGTACATGCAGTAGTCACAAAACGTTAAGGAACACTGTTCCGTTACGTTCACTTACGCTAAAATGGGGCATTGCCATTTACTTCGCGCGTGCCCCTCATGTCACACTTCAAACCCTACTTCGCGCCTGGCCGCGTCCTGCTGTTCAACCTGCTCGGTGCCCTGCTGGTCTGGTCCTGGCTCTCGCCCAGCCTGCTGTTCTGGACCGCCTGGGACGATGCCGTCTTCTTCACCACCAACGCCTGGCTCCACGAGGACAATGCGGCGTGGGTACTGCTCGTGGCGTTTACCAACAATCGCCTGTTCGACGTGGCTAGCCTGCTGGTCCTGCTGGGAATCTTCCTCTGGGCAATGCGGCGCGACGCACCGTGCCAGTACCGCCTGCTGCGCTGGGGCGGTATCGGTCTCACCATGCTGCTGTCGGCGGTGTTCATCGCCCAGGGCGTCAGCATGGCGGTCCCCTATACGCATCCCAGCCCCACGCTGGTCTACGAGAATGTCAACCTGATCACGGAGATGGTCGAATTCTCGACCAAGGACAGCTCCGCCAGCAGCTTCCCGGGGAATCACGGCATCAACCTGATCCTGTTCACCGCCTTCATGTGGCGCTTCGCCGGGCTGCGTGTCGCCCTGGTCAGCGCGCTGTTCGCAGTGCTGCTCAGCGCCCCGCGCATTCTCGGCGGCGCCCACTGGTTCAGCGACGTCTACTTCGCCGCCCTGGCGATCAACCTGATCGTCACGCCCTGGATCCTGTTGACGCCGCTGGGCCCGGTCCTGGCCGGTGCCATCACTGGCTGGCTGGTCAAGGTGCGCAGCGCCCTTCCCCAAGTCGCTTAGGCCTAGTTCGCTCTGCGCCAGCCACCCAGAACGCGCTGATCCGGGCCGAAGAAAACCAGCCGGTCGTGGTCGATGAGGAAACGGTAGGCGTTTTCCATCATCCCGGTGACGCGCCGGGCATCGTCGAGTTGCGGACAGCCCCGGCGGGTGGTGGCCAATTCACTGAATTGAACACGATTGCCCGCGTCGAGTTTTACCCGCCCATTGAGCTCGTTGCAGCCATCGCTGCCCGTCACGCGGCCATCGGGAGAAACCACGAAATGTGGCGTCTCGGGCATGGAGAGCCGTTCGTCGGTGCCCACCAGCAGCAGGTTCCAGCGCTGCCCCACCACCGGGTGGTCGCTGGAGACACGAGGGCCATCATCGCGTGTCGGCTCGGAGGGCTGGCTGCCACACGCCGCCAACAAGGACGCGGTCGCCAACATCAGGCCCAGGCGGGCCACAAGCGTCATCTTCATGGACTTTCTTCTTCTCTCAGGGTGAGTTCTACGCCGTAGGCCAAACGCAGTCGTGGGTCGACACACCCGCTACCAAGAACCGGTGTTTTCCATGGACGCCCAGGGCTCCTTGGCCGGCAGCGGATCCCCCTTCTGCAACAGCTCGACGGAGATACCGTCGGGACTGCGAACGAAGGCCATGTGGCCGTCACGCGGCGGCCGGTTGATCGTCACGCCCGCCGCCTGCAGACGCTCGCACAGCGCATAGATATCCTCGACCCGGTAGGCCAGGTGTCCGAAGTTGCGCCCGCCGGTGTACTCCTCCGGGTCCCAGTTGTAGGTCAGCTCGAGTTCGGGCGCCTTGAGCCGCTCGGAGCGCGATGCATCCTCGGGGGCGGCCAGGAAGACCAGGGTAAAGCGCCCCTTCTCGTTCTCCTTGCGGCGAACCTCCTCGAGCCCCAGCAGGTCGCAGTAGAAACGCAGCGAAGCGTCAAGGTCACTGACGCGCACCATGGTGTGCAGGTACTGCATGAACCCCTCCTTGTGTCGTCTTTACTTCACTCGTGGGTGTATTCGTTGAAGATGGCCGGCGTCCGATCCTCGTGGCGCCAGGTCAGCACGGCATAGTCGTCGTGGCGCCCGGTCTCCATGCCTGGCGACCCATGGGGCATGCCGGGCACGGTCAGCCCCGCCACGTCGGGCTGCTCCTCGAGCAACCGCTTGATGTCGGCAGCCGGCACGTGGCCCTCGATGACGTAGCCCTCGATCAACGCCGTATGGCATGAGGCGAGCTCCGGCGTGACGCCATGCTCGATCTTGACCGAACGCATATCGCGGGTCTTGTGCTGGCGCACCTCGAAGCCTTCTTCCTCGAGATGTTCGGCCCAGGCCGAGCAGCAACCGCAGTTGGGGTCCTGGTACATTTCGACCACGGGCGCGGCCTGGGAGGGCGAGACTGAGGCCACGATGACGTAAGTGGCCAGCAATCCCCCAGCCAGGGAGGAGAGCAGCGCTGGCTTCCGGGCCTTGCGGTTTGCGGGTAGGATCTTCATGTCTGCGGCTCCTGATGCGTTGCGTCACCATGCCGATGGAATCGTGACAAGCCGGCGACGGCTTGCCAATACCTCCCAAGGGAAAGAGAGTGGAAATGGCGCACTACTGCGATCTGGCACCGGGCCACCCCTGGCACGGCCCCTACCACGAGAATGAATACGGCTTCCCGGTCGGTGACGAAACGGCGTTGTTCGAGCGTCTCGTGCTGGAGATCAACCAGGCCGGCCTGTCGTGGCTGACGGTGCTGAAGAAGCGCGATGCATTTCGCCATGCCTTCGACAATTTCGACGTCGACCGAGTTGCCGCCTTCGGCGACGCCGACCGCGAGCGCCTGCTCGGCGATGCCGGTATCATCCGCAACCGGCTCAAGGTCGAGGCAGTCATTCACAATGCCGGCGTGATCCAGACGCTGCGCGAGGAGCACGGCAGCTTCGCCGGCTGGCTCGACCACCACCACCCACTACCGTTGGCCGACTGGGTCAAGCTGTTCCGTCGCACCTTTCGTTTCACCGGCCCCGAGATCGTCGGCGAGTTTCTCATGAGCACGGGCTACCTGCCTGGCGCCCATCGCGACGACTGTCCCATCCACCAGCGCATTCTCGCCGCTGGACCGGCCTGGTACAACACCTGAGCCGAGCGCCTGGCGCTCATACGAGAAGGAACCCGAGAGAATGGATACGCTGACGCAGGCCGCGCTGGGCGCGGCAGTAGGCGGTGCCGTGCTGGGCCGTCGCCTCGGGCGCAAGGCGGTGCTGATCGGTGCGGCGCTGGGTACCCTGCCCGATCTCGACGTCTTTCTCGACTATGGCGATGCAGTGGCCAACGTCACCGAGCACCGCGGCTTCAGCCACTCGCTGTTCGTGCTGACCGGCCTCGGCACGCTGCTGGCGCTGCTCGTCCGACGCTTCGCCCCGGCTCGCGACATTTCCCTGGGCCGTTGGTGGGTCTACTTCTTGCTGTGCCTGATCACTCATCCGCTGCTCGATGCGCTGACCACCTACGGCACACAGCTATGGTGGCCGCTCGACGTGCGCCCCAGCGCCTGGCCGGTGGTGTTCATCATCGATCCGCTCTACACACTGCCGCTATTGGTGGGCATCGGTTTCGCATTGGCCACCGGCAACGGCTATCGTGGTCCCGCCTGGGGCCTGGCACTCTCCTGTGCCTATCTGGCATTCGCCATGACCGCCAAGGGCGTGGTCGAGCATCGTCTCACGCCGCTACTGGCCGAACGCGGGCTCGCTGAAGCGCCCCGGCTGGTACAACCCACACCATTCAATACGCTACTGTGGCGGGTGACGATCATCGACGGCGACCGTCATCATGAGACCCTGCTGGGCCTGCTGGATGGCGGTACGCCGCCAATGGTAGAGACCTTCCGTCGCGGCGCTGACCTCGAGTCGGTCGCCCTGGCGCTGGAGAAGGGCCAGCGGCTGGACTGGTTCGCCGGCCCCTTTCTACGCTATGAAGCGCGTGAACTGGACGGTAGGGAAACCCTGGTAGCGACAGACCTGCGCCTGGGGTTTCCTGGCTTCTTCGCCTTCAGCTACGCCT
Organism: Halomonas sp. LR3S48; assembly: GCF_025725665.1. Lineage (NCBI taxonomy): Bacteria > Pseudomonadati > Pseudomonadota > Gammaproteobacteria > Oceanospirillales > Halomonadaceae > Halomonas > Halomonas sp. LR3S48. Next base: position 4,016,999 of record NZ_CP107009.1, read on the forward strand.
TGGCGGCACGCGAAGAGATGGCGTGGCAGCCGCTGGAGGCCACCGCGATGGTGGCTCCAGACTCACGCGCGGATCGGCAGGCCCTCGGTCAGCTAGGGGCGCGTATTCTCGATGCACAGGCCAACCTGTGCACGAGTGGTTTCGTCGCCGAGCACTGGGTCGAAGTCAGGCCCGAGGCCTGCTGAAAGCAGGCGTCCACTTCCACGGCCCTAGAGGCCGGCCACGAGGCCATCGATGGCCTGACGGGCCTCCTTGAGTGCGGCATCGCGCAGCCCTTCGCCCATGGCGAGCCCCTCGGCAAAGATCACCGATACGTCGCTGATGCCGATCATGCCCAGCATCGCCTTGAGGTGCGGTGTCTGGCTGTCGAGCTCGGTGCCGGCATACTGCCCGCCACGGGCGGCCAGGATCACGGCACGCTTGCCCTTCACCAGCCCCTCGGGGCCCTGCTCGGTATAGCGGAAGGTGGTGCCTGCGCGCATCACCCGGTCGAACCAGGCCTTGAGCTGGGACGGAATGCCGAAATTGTACATCGGCACCGCCAGCACCAATACGTCGTGGGCCTGCAACTCCTCGATCAGGCTATCGGAGCGCTCGGCCAGCATTTGTTGCTCGGCGGAGCGCTCGTCAGCTGCGACCTGCCAGCTCGAGAGCTCCTCCAGGCCCAGATGCGGCAGCGATTCGCTCGCCAGGTCGCGGTGAGTGACGGCGACGTCGTTGCGCCCGGCGACACGCTCACGAAGGTGGCCGGCGAGGGCGTTGGACTGGCCATGCTCGCCGAGGATCGAGGAGGTAACGAGAAGAATACGGGTAGCCATGACGATCTCCACTGTTGGGTTCGGTATTGATCGTCATGTTACGTGCATTTTTTCATACTAAAAGCGCAGATTTTCGCGCCTATCGTTCGACAAAAACGTAAATACAGCTCTGCAAACAAGTCCCGCCTATCAGGCGAAGTTCTGAGCGACGAAGTCCCAGTTCAGTACGCTCCATACATTCTCAAGATACTTGGGACGCGCGTTGCGGTAGTCGATGTAGTAGGCGTGCTCCCACACGTCGATGGTCAGCAGCGGGGTCTGGCCGTGGGCTATGGGCGTGTCCGCATTACTGGTGTTGACGATGTCGACGCCACCGTCGGCGGTCTTGATCAGCCAGGTCCAGCCGGCGCCGAAGTTGGCAACGGCGCTGGCGTTGAAGGTTTCCTTGAATTTGGCGAAGGAGCCAAACCTGGCACTGATCGCCTCGGCCAGCGCGCCGGTCGGCTCACCGCCGCCGTTGGGTGCCAGGCAGTGCCAGTAGAAGGTGTGGTTCCACACCTGCGCCGCCTGGTTGAACAGGCCGCCGGAGGAGGACTTGATGATCTCCTCCAGCGACTTGTCGGCGTTGTCGGTACCTTCGATCAGTTCGTTGAGCTTGGTGACGTAGGCCTGGTGGTGCTTGCCGTAATGATACTCGAGGGTCTCGGCGGAGATGTACGGCTCGAGGGCGTTCTTCTCATAGGGCAGTGCAGGCAGTTCGAATGCCATTGTTGTGGCTCCTTGCTATTCACGGTGGTGTGGCGGGGCTCGTCCAAGGCAAATCCGATGGCTCCCGGCTTGCCTTGGTTCTGGCCAGCGCGAGGCGCTGCATCCATCGCATCACGGGGTAGGGCTAAGGGGCGATGCCTTGACCACAGCCCCGATATGTTTCTCCATTCATCGTCAGCATGACCCGGGCCGGGAACGGTTCACCGCTCATGTCGTCGAAGCAGGCCTGAGCCTCCAGGCGCAGCTCGAAGGTCCGGTCGGGCTGGCTGCTGGCGAGGATGACCCGGCCATTGGCGTTGTCCATCCCGATGACACGATAAGGCAAGGTCATTTCCCGCGCGCCGTAGTCAAGCACCAGGGTCAGTTCGGGTTTGTCATGAGCCAGATTGACGTTCCAGCCCGGTTCGTTGCCGCGCCCATGGAACATGACGCCGGGCCGCTGCTCGCGAGTCAGCGCCGGGCGCGCCATGGCGGCGCTGCACTCCAACTGGCCGTTGGCGCTCTCGACCACGGCATCCCCGCCCTTGTTCCAGAAACTCAGGTCGCCCTGCTGGTAGCGCGCGCCGCTGGCCACCACCGCGGGTGTCAAGCGATAGGCGCCGTGTGCCGACCACAGCCGCAGCTCGCGCTCGCCGAAAGCCGTCACCAGGTCCTGCTGCGGCGTGCAGCGCCAGGCCTCGAAGCGCTCGGCACCACCGGGAAAAAACGAAGAAGGCATCAGCGGGGCCGTGCTGGCCACCTTGCCGGTATCAGGACGGGGTCCATCGACGGGCGCGGCGACACAGCCGCCCAACAACAGCGAACCGGCGACGAGCAAGGCCGAGCGAAGAGAGGAAGAAGAACGAAGCGACATGGCGGTTCCTTGAACATTCTGAACCGGCACAGCATAACAGGCACCGGCGCCTCCCGGCCCGGTGCCGTTTCACGCACGACGAACGCAGCGCCTCATGCCGGCCTCAGCCGTGGCGACGACGCAGCTCCCGTGCCGCCTCGACCATGTTGGCCAGCGCCGGCTCCACCTCGGCCCAGCCGCGGGTCTTGAGGCCGCAATCCGGATTGACCCACAGCCGCTCGACAGGGATACGCTCGGCGGCCTTCTCCATCAGTTGGACCATCCACGTTACCTCCGGCACGTTGGGCGAGTGAATGTCGTAGACACCCGGGCCGATCTCGTTGGGATAGGCGAAGTCCTGGAAAGCGTCGAGCAGCTCCATGTTGGAACGCGAAGTCTCGATGGTAATGACATCGGCATCCAGCGCCGCGATGGCCGCGATGATGTCGTTGAACTCCGAGTAGCACATGTGGGTGTGAACCTGGGTGGCGTCGCATGCCACCGAGGCGGTCAGGCGGAAGCACTCCACGGCCCAGTCGAGGTAGCCCTGCCACTCACCCTGGCGCAGCGGCAAGCCCTCGCGCAGCGCCGGCTCATCGATCTGAATGGCCGGTATGCCGGCGGCTTCCAGATCGGCAACTTCGTCGCGCAGTGCCAGGGCGATCTGCCGGCAGGTGACATCGCGCGGCTGATCGTCGCGCACGAAGGACCATTGCAGCATGGTTACCGGCCCTGTGAGCATGCCCTTCATCGGCCGCTCGGTGAGCGACTGGGCATGGCGGCTCCATACTACCGTCATCGACGCCGGCCGGGCCACGTCGCCGACGATGATGGGCGGCTTGACGCAGCGCGAGCCGTAGCTCTGTACCCAGCCATTGCGGGTGAAGACGTAGCCATCGAGCTGTTCGCCGAAGTACTCCACCATGTCGTTGCGCTCGGCCTCGCCGTGGACCAGCATGTCGATCCCCAAGGCCTCCTGGCGTCGCACGGCATCGGCGATCTCGTCACGCATACACGCTTCGTAGGCATCACGTTCCAGTTCGCCGTTCTTGTGGGCGCGGCGGGCGGCGCGGATCTCCCCGGTCTGAGGAAAGGAGCCAATGGTGGTGGTGGGGAATAGCGGCAGATCCAGGGCGCGGCGCTGAGCTCGGGCCCTGACCGGGTAGGGGTTGTCGCGAGAACGCTCGGCGTCACCGATGTTGGCCAAGCGCTGGGCGACTTCCGGCCGGTGCAGCCGCGGCGAGGCTCGTCGGGCATCCAGCGCGGCCGTGGCGGCGGTGACCCAGGCGCGCTCTGCGGCGCTGGCACGGTTGCCCAGCAGCCGGGCCAGGGTCACCGTCTCGTCGAGCTTCTGGCGCGCAAAGGCCAGCCAGCTCTTGAGTTCCTCGTCGAGTTCGCTCTCACTGGCGAGATCCACCGGCACGTGCAGCAACGAGCAGGAGGGTGCGAGCCACAGCCGCTCGCCGAGGCGCATGCGGGCATTGGCCAGGCGCTCATGCAGGGCGGCCAAGTCGGCCCGCCAGACGTTGCGCCCGTCGATAGCCCCGACCGAGAGCACCTTGTAGCCGGGCAGGTTGTCGAGCACCGGTGTCAGCTGTTCGGGCGCGCGCACCGCATCGATGTGCAGGCCATCCACCGGCAGGCCCACCGCCAGTTGCAGGTTGTCCCCCAGGCCACCGAAATAGGTCGCCACCATCAGTTTGAGCGGCGCCGAACGCAAGGCGTTGTAGGCGAATTCGAAGGCGTTGCGCCACTCCACCGGCAGATCCTGCACCAGTGCCGGCTCGTCGAGCTGGACCCACTTCACGCCCTGCTCGGCCAGCCGTGCAAGAATTTCACCGTAGACGGGCAGCAGCGCCTCGAGCAGGCTCAGGCGATCGAAGCCAGCCTCACACCCCTTGCCCAGCCACAGCCAGGTCAGCGGCCCGGTCAGCGCCACCTTGGCCGGATGTCCCGCCGCGCGTGCCTCGGCCACCTCATCGAATAGCCGCGTGGCGGCCAGCTTGAACTGCTGCCCCTCGTGCAGCTCCGGGACCAGGTAGTGGTAGTTGGTATCGAAGTACTTGGTCATCTCACAGGCCGCGGCCGGTGCCCCATGGGGGGCACGCCCGCGAGCCATGCGGAACTGGGTGTCGAGACCGACCTCTCCACGGGCGACCTCCTCCTCGGCCGCGAAACGCGCCGGCACGGCGCCCAGCATCGTAGTGACGTTGAGCACCTGATCGTAGAAAGCGAAATCGCCCACGGTGACATAGTCCAGGCCGGCGTCGCGCTGCGCCTGCCAGTGACGCGCCCGCAGCTCGCGGCCAGCGGCCTCGAGGCCGGCACGGTCGAGCTCGCCACGCCAGTAGGCTTCAACGGCACGCTTGAGTTCGCGGTCGGCTCCGATTCGCGGATAGCCAAGTACATGAGCTAATGTCATGATAAGTCCCTCTACGCATGAATGATGCCGTAGAGTCTCGTCGCCGCGAACTATTGAATCAAACTAAATAAATTAACCTACAACTTGAACATTTCTCATGATTGAACTTCGTCACCTGCGGACCCTGGTTGCCCTGCGCGATGCCGGCTCGCTGGTGGACGCCGCTGAACGGGTTCATCTGACCCAGTCGGCCCTGTCGCATCAGATCAAGGACCTCGAGGAGCGCGTGGGCACGGCGTTGTTCGTGCGCAAGACACGGCCGGTGGAGTTCACCCGCGCCGGTCAGCGCCTGCTGGCCCTGGCCGAACAGGCGCTGCCACTGGTACGCATGGCCGAACGTGACGTGGCCCGGCTGATCGGTCACGAACCGGGCCGCCTGCATATGGCGATCGAGTGTCACAGCTGCTTCCAGTGGCTGATGCCGACCATCGACCATTTCCGCGACCACTGGCCGGAAGTGGAGATCGACATTCCCGGCGGACATCACTTCGATCCGTTGCCGGCACTGGCCCGTGAGCAGCTCGATCTGGTGATCACCGCCGACCCCCAGTCGCTGCCGGGCGTCTACTACGAGCCGCTGTTCCGCTATCAGGGTCTGTTGGCCGTCGCCCGTCAGCATCGCCTCGCCGAACGCACCTTCGTCACGCCCGAGGACCTCACCGAGGAGACCCTGATCACCTATCCCGTCGAGCATGCGCGGCTCGACGTGTTCACTCAGTTTCTCGACCCTGCCGGTGTCCGCCCGCGTGAGATCCGCACCGCCGAACTCACGGTGATGATGATGCAACTGGTGGCCAGCGGCCGCGGGGTCTGTGCGCTGCCCAACTGGGCACTGACGGAATATCTGGAGCGCGACTACGTCAAGGCGGTAGGCCTTGGCGAAACAGGCATGTGGAGTACGCTGTACGCCGCCATCCGCGAGGAGAGCCGCGAGCAGGCGTGGATGGAGGACTTCCTGCGCACGGCCCGCGAGACCTCCTTCGCCGTGCTGGAGGGCATCAAGCCGGCTTGAGCGGCAGCTTGGCCTTGTTGGCCGTCACCCGCGGCAGCAGCAACGAGAAGCGCGCACCGCCCAATTCCTGGCTGTCGTCGACCACTACACTGCCACCGTGCCAGGCCATGATCTTCTGCACGATGGAGAGCCCCAGGCCATAGCCCCCGCTGCGCCGCGTGCGGCTGTCGTCGAGCCGCGCGAAGGGCTTGAAAATGGCCTGGCGTTCGCCGGCCGGCACGCCGGGCCCGTCGTCCTCGATATCCAGGCGTACCAGCCGAGACTCCAGCGATAGCCGCACCAGCACCTGCGATTGGGCATGGCGACAGGCATTGGCCACCAGGTTCTGCAGCGCCCGCTGCAGATAGCGCGGGTCGGCCTGCACTTCCACCTCGGACCCCGGCGCCAGCGCCAGTCGCAGGTGCGCATGCAACGGTGCCAGGGTCTCGATGACCCGCTCCGCGACGGCGCGGCAATCGACCTGGGTGCGCTCCAGCTCGGCCCCGTTGACGATACCGCTGTCGAGCCGCGCGTAGGTCAGGATTTCGTCGATGAGCTGGTCGAGCTCCTCGATATCGCTGTCGATGCCATGCAGTTGACGATGAACGGCGGGGTCGTCGGTCATGTCCTCGACCATCTGCATGGCGAAGCGTATGCGCGCCACGGGGGTGCGCAGCTCATGGGATACCGCACGGATCATCTCCTGCTGCGAGCGCAGCAGCGACTGCACCTGGGCGGCCATGGCGTTGAAGGCCATGCCGACCCGGCCGATGAAGCCACCGGCGTCGACCTTGACCCGGGTATCGAGGCGACCGCTGGCGATTCGACCCGCGGCCAGCTCGAGCCGAGCCAGGCGCGCCTCCACACCCCGCACGATCAGATAGATGATCGCGGCCAGCACGCCGAGCATGATCACCAGCACCAGCAAGAGCAGGGAAATGGGAGTGGGCTCGAGCGCCGAAACCGGGCCGATCGATAGCCACTGGCGGGAACCGTCGGCAGCCGGCACGGCAAGATGGACTGTCAATGCCCAGTGGCCCGGCATCAGGCGGATCACCAGCTCACCGTCCCGCAGGCGGGTGAGTTGATGACTGTCGAGCCCTTCGGGAGCTAGGTCGCTGAGGCGTACCGGCAAGGCATCGCTGGTCACGCTCTCGAGGCGACGACGGCGAGCGTCACCGTCCACCTCGGCCAGCCAGTCGCCCAGCATCTGAGCCAGGCCGCGTAGCTGACGTTCATTGAGCCCGGAGAGACGCGCTTCCAGAATTCGTTCTTCACGCGGCAGACGCCGGTAGAGCCGCCAGCCCTCCTCCTCGCGCACCTTCACCAGCACCTGGCCACGGTCAACCCGACGACGCTCGAACCAGCCGAGCCCGGTTGCCTCCGGCTCGCGCAGAGAGAGGCGCATGTCGAGCACGTCCGACTGCTGGATCAACCAGCCGCCGCGCTCGTAGGCCGGCAGAGCCGCCACCCGCCAGGTGAGTAGTTGCAGCGGTGCTTCGGCCAGTTGCTCGCGATACTGCTCGATCCGAACTCGATCGACCAGCGCCAGCCCCATCAGGGCCAGGCCGAAAGTCAGCAGCAGTGCCAGGGCCAAGGCCAGGTAGACACGCAGGAAGGAGCCATCGGCCAGGAACCGCTGCATGGTTCAGGCATCCTTGACGAATAGATAGCCCTTGCTGCGTACCGTCTTGATCCGGTGCGGATGATTGGGGTCGTCGCCGATCTTGGGACGAATCCTCGAGACCCGGACGTCGATGGAACGATCCTGGCCGTCGTACTTGATGCCGCGTAGATCGCTGAAGATCTCCTCTCGAGTGAGCACCCGGCCGGCATTGCTGGCCAATAGCCACAAGAGATCGAATTCGGCACTGGTGAGATCGATACGCTCTCCCTGCAACCAGGCTTCGCGGGTGGCGCTATCGATCTCCAGGTTGCCGAAGGTGAGACGGGCCTCACCGGAATTCTCGGCGTTCTCGGCTCGCCGCAGCAACGCCCGCATGCGTGCCAGCAACACCCTGGGCTGGACCGGCTTGGGCACGTAATCGTCGGCCCCCATTTCCAGCCCCAGCACCTGGTCCATGTCGTCGGTGCGGGCGGTCAACATCAGGATAGGCCCAGCATAGTCGGGCCTGGCCCGGCGACAGATCGACAATCCATCCTCTCCGGGCAGCATCAGATCGAGGATCACCAGATCCGGCTGCAACGTCAGTATCTGTTCGACACCTCGTGAACCTTCGGCCTCCACCGTGACCTTGAACCCATTGGATTCAAGGTAGTCGCGGGTGAGTTCGGCCAGGCGCACGTCATCCTCGATAATCAGCACGTGTTCCATGTCGCTGCTTTCCAGGTTGTCATCCATCCTAGTCATCCCCGTGCTGGGCTTCGTTGTCACTCGGGACACCCTGTCCCGCCAAATTACAGATCAAGGATACCCGAAATAGCTCCTTTCGCCTGCCTTTCATGACATTTCGCGTCATTGCAGCCTGCCAGCGAAGCATAGCCCGGACTTGCACAACAACCCAAAGGATGCCCCCCGGCGAGTCACAGCTCACCCACAGGTTATCCACTTGAAGGAGACGAAAAAGCACACTATCTTGTGTTCTCAAAAGAGAACGACACAAGATGATGTGCATTTACCAAGCCTTCCGTCGGCTGTCAATGCCTTCGTCGCCCCTGACATCATTCCCACGCAGAAGGGATTATCGGCATGGAACTCCAGACCCCCGACCCCACCGAGCTGTCGCTCACGGCCCCGCAAACCCTGCGCGTCATCAAGCGCAACGGCGACGTGGCGCCCTTCGACGCCGGCAAGATCGCCGTCGCCATGCGCAAGGCCTTCATTGCCGTGGAGGGCGACAACGTCAGCGCCTCCTCGCGGGTCCGCGACTTCGTGGAACAGGCTAGCCAGTCCATCGCTCGCGCCTTCCTGCGCCGCATGCCGGACGGCGGCACCGTGCACATCGAGGACATCCAGGACCAGGTCGAACTGGCGCTGATGCGCGCCGGTGAGCAGAAAGTCGCCCGCGCCTACGTGCTCTATCGCGAGGAACACGCCCGGGCCCGCGCCGCGACCGGTACCGAGATCGAGAAGCCGCACCCCACGCTCAACGTCACGCTGCCCGACGGCAGCCGTCGCCCGCTGGACCTCGGCCGCATCGAAACGCTGGTGTTCGATGCCTGCGCGGAGCTCGAGAACGTCGACCCCAACCGCATCGTCGAGGAGTCGCTGAAGAACCTCTACGACGGCGTCTCGGTGGATGGCGTCTCCCAGGCGCTGATGATGACCGCGCGCACCCTGGTGGAGAAGGAGCCGAACTACACCTACGTCACCGCCCGCCTGCTGCAGGACAATCTGCGCCGCGAAGCGCTGTCGTTCCTCGGTATCGCCGAGGAGGCCACCTTCGGTGAGATGGCCGAATTCTACAAGCCGGCGTTTCAGGCCTACGTGGCCCGCGGCATCGAGTTCGAGCAGCTTGACCCGGCGCTGGCCGAGTTCGACCTCGAGCGCCTCGGCGACGCCCTCGACCATAGCCGAGACAACGCCTTCACCTACCTGGGCCTGCAGACGCTCTACGACCGCTACTTCATCCACCGTGACGACGTCCGCTACGAACTGCCCCAGGTGATGTTCATGCGCGTGGCCATGGGCCTGGCACTGAACGAAGACGACCGCGAGGCGCGCGCCATCGAGTTCTACGAGCTGCTCTCCAGCTTCGACTACATGGCCTCCACGCCGACGCTGTTCAACTCGGGCACCGTGCGCAGCCAGCTCTCCAGCTGCTACCTCACCACCGTGCCCGACGACCTCGACGCCATCTACAGTGCCATCCGCGACAACGCCCTGCTCTCCAAATGGGCCGGCGGCCTGGGCAACGACTGGACGCCGGTGCGCGCGCTGGGCTCCTACATCAAGGGTACCAACGGCAAGAGCCAGGGCGTGGTGCCGTTCCTCAAGGTGGTCAACGACACCGCCGTGGCGGTGAACCAGGGCGGCAAACGCAAGGGGGCGGTGTGCGCCTACCTCGAGACCTGGCACCTGGACGTCGAAGAGTTCCTGGAGCTGCGCAAGAATACCGGCGACGACCGCCGACGCACCCACGACATGAACACCGCCAACTGGGTGCCCGACCTGTTCATGAAGCGGGTGTTCGACGACAAGGAGTGGACGCTGTTCTCGCCCGCCACCTGCCCGGACCTGCACGACCTCTATGGCGCCGCCTTCGAGAAGCGCTATGAAGAGTACGAGGCGATGACCCGCTCGGGGCAGCTCAAGCTGTTCAAGCGCGTTCGCGCCAAGGACCTGTGGCGCAAGATGCTCTCGATGCTGTTCGAGACCGGCCACCCGTGGATCACCTTCAAGGATCCGTGCAACCTGCGAAGCCCCCAGCAGCACGCCGGCGTGGTGCACTCCTCCAACCTGTGCACCGAGATCACGCTGAACACCAGCGCCGACGAGATCGCGGTGTGCAACCTGGGCTCGGTCAACCTGGCCCAGCATGTGGTCGACGGCAAGCTCGACGACGACAAGCTGAAGAAGACCGTACGCACCGCCGTGCGCATGCTCGACAACGTCATCGACATCAACTACTACGCGGTGCCCCAGGCCAGGAACTCCAATTTCAAGCATCGCCCGGTGGGACTCGGCATCATGGGCTTCCAGGACGCCCTCTACGCCCAGGACATCGCCTACGCCTCCGAGGAAGCGGTGGCGTTCGCCGACCACTCCATGGAGCTTGTCAGCTATCACGCCATCGAGGCCTCATCGGACCTCGCCGCCGAGCGAGGCCGTTACGAAAGCTTCGAGGGCTCGCTGTGGAGTCAGGGCATCCTGCCCATCGACTCCATCGAGAAGCTGGTGACGGAGCGCGGCGAGAAGTACATCGAAGTCGATACCAGTGCCACCCAGGACTGGCAGCGTATCCGCCGGAAGATCGCCGAACAGGGCATGCGCAACTCCAACGTGATGGCGATCGCCCCCACCGCGACGATCTCCAACATCTGCGGCGTATCGCAGTCGATCGAGCCCACGTACCAGAACCTCTACGTGAAATCGAACCTCTCCGGCGAGTTCACGGTGGTCAACGCCTATCTGGTCCACGACCTCAAGGCACGCGGCCTGTGGGACGAGGTGATGATCAACGACCTGAAGTACTACGACGGCAGCGTGCAACCCATCGAGCGGGTACCGGAAGATCTCAGGGCCAAGTACGCCACCGCCTTCGAGATGGAGCCGAAGTGGCTGGTGGAGGCCGCCGCACGGCGTCAGAAATGGATCGACCAGGCCCAGTCGCTGAACCTCTACATCAAGGGCGTCTCCGGCAAGAAGCTCGACGTGACCTACCGCATGGCGTGGTTCCGCGGCCTCAAGACCACCTACTACCTGCGCGCCCTGGGCGCCACCTCGGTGGAGAAATCCACCGTGAGCCGCGGCACGCTCAATGCGGTAAGCAATCAGTCGCCTTCCACCGCGCCGGAGCCCTCCGCGACTCCGCCCACAGCGCAGAGAGCACCGCGCGGCGTGGAGGATTTCCTCACCGGCAAGGCGGGCAGCGGCTCGCGTGCGCCAAGCGCAAGTGACATCGACGACCTGGGCTGCGAGGCCTGCCAGTAATCCTCACCGGAGGCGGCAACGCCGCCTCCCGCTCCACCGAACGTGAAGGAAGTGGAAATGCTGAACTGGGACGAATTCAACGAAGAAGAGGTTTCCGTCGCCGAGCAGCCGGCCAAGGCCGCGCCGGCACCTGCCGCCAAGCCGCAGCCCGCGGCGACCCCGAGCGATGAGGTGAAGGAAAGCAGCGGCAGCTACCAGGTGGCCGACAGCGACCGTCTGGCGCGGGCCCGCAAGTCGCTGGAGGAGCTCGACGTGGCCGCCGGCCTCGAGGAACTCGAGATGGGTGCGGCGCGCATCGAGGTCGACGACAAGCAGATGATCAACGCTCGCGCCGACCTCAACCAACTGGTGCCCTTCAAGTACGAGTGGGCCTGGCAGAAGTACCTGGACGGCAGCGCCAACCACTGGATGCCCCAGGAAGTGAACATGAACGCCGACATCGCGCTGTGGAAGAGCCAGGATGGCCTGACCGCGGACGAGCGTCGCATCGTCGAGCGCAGCCTGGGCTACTTCTCCACTGCCGACTCGCTGGTGGCCAACAACCTGGTGCTGGCCCTCTATCGCCTGATCACCAACCCCGAGTGCCGCCAGTACCTGCTGCGCCAGGCCTTCGAGGAGGCGATTCATACCCACGCCTACCAGTACTGCGTGGAGTCGCTGGGCATGGATGAGGGCGAGGTCTTCAACATGTACCGCGAGGTGCCGTCGGTGGCCGCCAAGTCGGCCTGGAGCCTCAAGCACACCCAGTCGCTGGCGCGTCCTGACTTCAATACCGGCACCCCCGAGACCGACCAGGAACTGCTGCGTAACCTGGTGGCCTTCTACTGCGTCACCGAGGGCATCTTCTTCTACTGCGGCTTCAGCCAGATCCTCTCCATGGGTCGGCGCAACAAGATGACCGGTGTGGCCGAACAGTTCCAGTACATCCTGCGCGACGAGTCGATGCACCTGAACTTCGGTGTCGACATGATCAACCAGATCAAGATCGAGAACCCGCACCTGTGGACGCCCGAGTTCCAGGACGAGGTCACCCAGATGATCCTCGAGGGCACCGAGCTCGAAATCGCCTACGCCCGCGACACCATGCCCCGCGGCGTGCTGGGCATGAACGCCGCGATCATGGAGGAGTACCTGCACTTCATCTGCAACCGCCGCCTGGCCCAGATCGGCCTCAAGGAGCAGTTCCCCGGGGCGCAGAACCCCTTCCCGTGGATGAGCGAGATCATCGACCTGCGCAAGGAGAAGAACTTCTTCGAGACCCGCGTCACCGAGTACCAGGTGGGCGGCGCGCTCAGTTGGGATTGATCCTGGACCACAAGCCTCACCCAGCGTTGGGTGGGGCACCTACCAAGCAGGAAAAGGAGCCGAAGGCCTTCATGTAGTATCCCGGTAGCCAACCAAGAGGTGTGTCATGTCCAGAAAAAGCGTTTCCGTCAAGCCACATCGTCGCTCAACCCCTTCCCAACCCGCCAGGTCCTCCCCCAAGCCTGGGCCAAAGACGGTAACCGTCAAGCCTCATCGCCGCTCGCCGCCGAAATGATTACCGCCCACCCGACAACTTGGCTGCGACCTTCAACGATTTCGAAGTGAGGTAAACGTCATGGGAAGTCTCTACGCAAACGACAACGCTCGACTCAGCACGGCACACACCCCTCGGGATTCTCAGGCGTGGCAGCACGCCCTGGATCTTGCCCTGGCCGCCCATAACAGCGAAGACGCCCTGGCCCGCTATCCGCATGTGGCCTTCGCCTTCCCTTCGTCCGCGCCCAACCCCTACAGCCGCGAATACCCGCTGCTCGACTATCGAGAGCTCAAGGAGTGGGCGAGCTCGCGGGGCTGGCGGGTCCGCCCCGCTCCCGAGCGCGCCCCGGCGGGCGAGAAGTACAGCCCCCCGGTACGCTTCACGCGCTTGCCGTCTCGCTACCATTGAAACTGATTGCCGCATGCTCCCAAGATAGCGGGCAGGCGGTCCACGGACAGGGACCGAACCCATGAACCAAGCTCGGCGGACCACCTTGCGCATCGCCGCGGCAGTGATCCTCGATAGCGAGGGACGCCTGCTGCTTGTGCGCAAGCGTGGCACCGAACGCTTCATGCAAGCCGGCGGCAAGCTAGAACCAGGCGAACCCGCAGAGGCCGCGCTGCGCCGAGAGCTGCACGAAGAACTCGGCCAAGCACCGAGCGCCCTGCGTCTGCTTGGCGAATTCACTGCTCCGGCCGCCAACGAGCCCGGCTGTCAGGTCCATGCCTGGCTGTTCCTGGCCAAGCTGCCGTCACACTCGTTGTTGGCCGCCGCGGAGATCGCCGAGCTCCGCTGGGTAACGCCCGATGAGGCACGTGAGCTTCCTCTGGCGGCACTGACGCGCGAGCACGTGCTACCGCTGGCGGTACGACTGAGCCCTAGCCAAGAGCATACTGACGAAATGGAACGTCTGGGAGGCAGTTGAACTCGAGCAGGCTCGCGAGCGATGCCATCAAATGCTGCTGGATGAGGATGGCTAGAACTAATGTCGCTCCCGGCGCCGTCGCTGCCAACGCCCGTAGCAGTTGGCGAAAGGTGTCGCGGTAATCCCGTGTACAGTCATCGAGGCCAGCACGATCAGAGTGCCGACCGTCCAGGCCAGATCGTAACCGCTGCGGCTCGACACCAGCGTGGCGTAGTAGAGCGCCGACACACCGATCGGGCCGAACCAGCCCATGATCAGGGTGATTGGCCAGTTACGCATCGCTGGCAGCCAGGGCCGCAGCAGCAGGATGACCGGCAGGCGGCGAAACAGCAGTACGAGCAGGGCCAATAGCGCTCCTTGCAGACCCAGCGCCTGCCACTCGGACCAAGGGGCAATCAGGCCGAACAGGACGAAAACCGGCATCGTCAGCAGAATGTTGACCGCCTCCTGGACGTTATCTTCCTCGCTACGCTCCTTGCCGCCCACTTCTTGATCAAAGGCCAGGCCAGCAGCGAAGACACCCAGGATGCTGTTGGTTCCCAACAGTTGGCCCAAGCCTAGCACCAGGATAGTGAGTGCCAGGGTGATGGAAAGAAAAGAAGGTTGATCGAGAAAGCCACGCTCTTCGGACCACTGCAAGGCTCGCCCTGCCGCCCAGCCAAGCGCGATCCCGATGAGCACACCCCCGCCGATCTCCCACAGCCAGACCCTGCCGAACCAGTCGAGCCAGGCATCTCCGGCAGGCAGGGACAACAGCAAGATCGGCAGCAGGACGAAGGGATAGGCCAGGCCATCGTTGGCGCCGGACTCGCTGGAAAGCAGGTGACGATAGCTGTCGGGGAGATTCTCCTTTGCCACCCCGCCGGTGACGATGGAAGACGCCACCACCGGGTCGGTGGCACAGACAGTGCCGCCGACCAGCAGTGTCAACAACAAGGGCAGGCCCATGACCCAGTGAGTCAGCAGCGAGCTGATCAGGAACATGGCCGGCATGGCGATGCCCAGCAGCACCAGCAGCGAGCGCCAGTGCACGAAGGGATAGCTGGGCGGAAGACGCAGCGCAATGCCCATCAAGCTGATGCCGAGCGTCAGCCGCGCCGTCTCCTCGAGCATTCGCTTGGCATCGCCCCACTCCATCGGGTCAAGTGCGCTCAGGCCATGGGGCCCCAGCGCCACACCGATCAGGAAGGCAAACAGCGGAGTAGAGAGCCAGGAGCGATCCAGCGGGCTCGACAACAAACCCACGAATAGCACCAGGCCACCCACGACCGTGAGCGCCAAGTTCAATTGCTCCATCCCGGCTCCTTCCGCTCCGTACCATCCCTTCACCTACACTAGGCAATCAGGCGCTAGGCGTAAAACCAAGCGTTGCCCGCTGGAACGGGATTGCACGGCGCGTCGCCCCTGACGTAGAGTGGATCAAGGTCTTAACGGACAAGGAGTCGAGCATGTCGAACGGCAAGTCCCGCAGCGTCATCAAACGCATCTACGTTCCCACCCACGTGCGCGAGCTTCCCAGCGGAGAACGCGTCACCGTGCCCGGCCACTATCGCAAACCTTCCGAGTCATGATTCCTGGCTCTCCGATGTCGGGAACCCAGCTAACGCCATGAAACGATGCGCGGCTCAGCCTCGATATAGACATCGCGGTTGGTCACGTTATTGATGCTGGTGAAGTCGATGCCGCCGCTGCTCTGGATGTAATTCCCCGCCACGATAGAACCGTAAAGCCGAGATGTACCGCTCTGGCTGACATACCCACCGGCCCAGAAGACACCATAATTGTCCGTCCTGCCGGAGAAGGAGATGTTGCGGCCCGCCACGACGAAAAGGCCGATTTCGGCATTGACCGGGCTCGAGGTCGTCGTGGAGCCGCTCATGGACACGTCCTGCGTGGCCACCAGGGTGATCTGCTTGCCCTCCACGCTACCGCTCCCCACCGATAAGCTCCCTTCGCAGTACACCGTATCACCATGGCGCAGCGAGTTGAGGTTGACGCTGCAGCTGCGAATGACACCCGACCGGTTGCGATACTCATCGAAGACATCCGGGTCATAGCGCTTGTAGCAATGAGGAGGGGGCGTTGCGCGAGTGCACTGGGATACGTCCTCGCCGGCTGGACGCTCACCAGGCAAAGGAACATCGACCATGCGGTCGGCCCCGGACGTGATATAGGCTCTCTGGCTTTCCGGCACGCTGATATCGACGATGCTGTTGGCATGCACCACGCTGGGATTGATACTGCCGTCCGCATAGCGTGCCGGGGTCAACGTGGAATTGCCCGTGACATTGATATGTCCCGCGCTCAGCAACCCCCGAGTGAAGGCGGGATCGGGAATCTCACGAAATTCGACTCTCGCGACCACCGGCAGGCTGCTTGCCATCGCCTGGTTGTCGCTGGCGATCGCCCCCATGGCGACGATGTAGTACTGTCCGCCGACCCTCACATAGCGAAAGGGGCAGCGCAGGTTGCCGCGACAGGGCCCGGCACGACTCCCGGGGTAGAACGCCTCCCAGTCCTGAGACTCCAGCGCCTCGAGGGATGCTGCGGGCACGAAGTCAGCCGAGGTGAGGTGCTCGCCCCCTTCGCCCCAGGCGTAGGAAATGGCTTGCTCGGCCCCCATCTGTGCCTCGGTCGACGCACGATAATTGCCGGCAAGACGCTCATCGACCAAGGCGGACTGGAAGCCCGACAGCCCCAGCATCAAGGTGATGGATAGCAAGGACAAAACGACAATGAGCGCGGCACCGTGCTGCTGGTGCATGGATGCCCTCCCTGGCAAGAACTCCAAGGCCTTGAAGGCTGCCTCAGCCGCTCAAAGCATGTGTCTGACAGGTTAGGCCAATGGATGGAAGTTCGCTAAGGCTGGGCTGATAACGTCGACCGTCCCGGTCTGCTGCGATCACAGTGCTTTGCCAACTATCGCCAGGTAGCAATGGTGAAACCAGTTTGTTCAATGAGACCGCCGCTCTCGGCACTGAATAGACTCCCCGCGCCCGAGGGGACCAGCTGAGCCACGGCGTTCAAAACTTCAACATCATGCTGAATGATTGAACCGCCGCCGCCCCTCAAGTCAATTTCTGATGCGTCCGCCTCGGCAATACCATAGGACCACGCTCCTGTATGATCTTCCACGACAGGTGCATGGAGCAGCGCACCTACAATCGAACCACTTCCGCCGCCAGCATAGGTGAAATCCTGACCAAGCACTATGATAAGACCTTCGAAATCATTATTTCCGTTCCAGCGAAAGTTGCCATCAACGATGAGCAGCCCGCCCGCGATACCGATATCCTTCGGCATGGTGTAATCACCATTTATATATGTCACCCTGGGTTCCTCAGCAGTACCCAACTGATCACTCGTATCAGGATGATTCATGATGACCTCCACAAAGGCCTTCAGCTTATCAGGCTCGGAAAAGACATCGAAGAATTGCTCCGTTACAATGTTCCCGTCTTCATCGGTCGCATAGTTTTCCAATCTGTTGCTTGGAATGCCATCCAGGACAGCATCGATATCCCGCTCGTCAGCCACAGCTATCGCCGTTCCTATATTGTCTTCTCCTCGGCGGGAAATTCCGAAATTTGAAGAACTTCCCGATCGAAAATTAAAAATCCTACTAACCACAGTCAAAGGAGAAAGGTTGGAAAGGGCGGGAATATAGTTTGGATCCAGCTCCACATAGACCGGCAGGGATAGCGCAACGACATCGGTTGTTCCTTCCGCATATGCCTCACCCAGAGCATAAATATAGTAATCACCGGGCAAGTCCAGCACCTCTCCTAGAACATAGACGTAGCGCCCTCCGGTATGTAGGCTAGGAAAAGACTCTTTTTCCCAAGCAAGCCCGGTGAAATTAACACATTGAGGATGACTCCAGCTCTCCAGACTGCTATCGGCATCACAGCCCGTCCATGCCCAATCACCAAGCCTGACGCCAGCATCGCGAAGGTTCTGCTGCGCCTGCACGGCAGTTCGTTCTGCTGCCATTTGTGCTTTAACGGAGGCCCGATAATTTCCTGCGAGCCGCTCATCGATCTGAGATGACTGCATGCCGGAAAGTCCCAGCATCAGGGACATGGCCAGCATGGAGAGAACCACTACCAGTGCGGCACCACGCTGTTTTTTCATGCTACCCCCTGCGCCCGCCTGGGCTGAATTATTCTATCGCCTGGTTGCGGTTGACTGCATTGAACGTAAACGAGTCCGTCTCGCCATCCCGCCCCGCCAGCAGCTGGAAATTAATTTTCCAGACTCCATCGAAGGGTTCGGAAGCACTGAAGCCATTGGACACGAAGGAAGTAACCAACGGTTCGAAATTAGTTGGATCCTCATCACATCC